>CAJXQX010000031.1 GCA_913058185.1 uncultured Verrucomicrobiota bacterium | reverse complement strand
GAGATCAGCCTCGGTCTCGTGGGCTCGGAGATGTGTATAAGAGACAGGTAGTCAGACCGCGCGATCATCAGATCCCCCGCCTACCCCAATATATAGATCGATTCCCCCGCCACGAACGGACGCTCATGCATCCACGGAAATTGACCCGTCATGTCCCAGCTCTCCCCTCCATCCGACGAAACATAGGCCCGGCCCTGCCAGCTGCCTGTTCGCCCCGTCCGCGTGTAAGTGTAGAGCGGTCCCGCTAAGTCTTTCCCGGCCGGCCCGCCCAAATCAATCGTCGCCACCAAATCCCCATTCGGCGCCAAACAAAGCCCCGGACTGTAGGCGTAGAGATTGTCCGGATCCGGCGATTCGTAGATCACTACATGATCCTGCGCCAATGGTTCCCAACTCGCGGCCCCACCCGAGCCGACCACGCCAGCCAGCCCAACCCAAACGCTCCTCCACCCAAAACCCAGTTTGTGTTTTATCATGCCAATCCGACTGTTCCCCTAAACCAGCCCAAACTCCAGAAAACACGGACGAAGTTTAGCAATTTCGCTACCGCCCATGAACCCCTCGCCTTATTTTCCACTCGATTGAGTTCGAGTTCACCCGTGAGTTCGCTCAACTGGATCGTATGTCCGTGCCCCGTTTACCCCGCCTAGCACTTTCTCGTCTCTTTGTCCTCATCGGCGCGATGCTCACCGCGTCACTCGCACCCGCCAAAGAGGTGAACATCCTCTTCATCCTCACCGATCAGCATCATGCCAACATGCTATCGAGCGCCGGGAATCCCTACCTAAAGACTCACGCCCTCGATGGCATGGCCCAGGCCGGCATTCGCTTCACCAACGCCTACGTCACCAATCCCGTCTGCGTCCCCAGTCGTATCTCAATGGCCACCGGGATGATGCCCGGTCGTTTCGGGGTTTTTCAGAACCAAATGAAAGCAACCATTCCGAGCGACGTCATCGAAAACTCGATGGGAAATCTGATCAAGCGCGGCGGCTACGACACGTTCTATGGCGGCAAAACCCACCTTGCCCCAGAGTTGACTCCGTCCCAAGCGGGCTACGACGAGTTCTTCCGTGATCAACGCGAAGAACTGCCCGGCGCCTGCATCGAGTTCATGACGCGTGATCGCGATAAACCCTTCTTCGCCGTGGCGTCGTTCATCAACCCTCACGACATCTGCTACGCCTATGCGGCTCGCGAAGAGTCCCCCAAAAGCAAGGCTCTCGTTAATGAACTCTACCGACAAGCTGAAGCCCTACCCGAAGACCAACTCCCCCCTCTCCCCGCCAACAGTGCGATTCCCAACCTAGAACCCGAAGGCGTCTCGGCCGACATGCAGACGACTTCCGTCACTCCAGCCATCCTGATGCGTGATGACTACTCGGAACGCGATTGGCGCAACTATCGCTGGATCTATTGCCGCCTCACCGAACGCGTCGATACCCAGATCGGCCAACTCCTGAATGCCCTCGAAACCCACGGTCTCGCAGAGAACACCCTCGTCATCTTCACCAGCGATCACGGCGACATGGACGGCAGCCACCAACTCGCTTCCAAAGGCGTCTTCTATCAAAACTCCGCCGGCGTCCCTTTCATCATGCAATACAAGGGGGTCATCCCCCCCGGCGTGGTGAACGACCATGACCTCGTTTCCAATGGTCTCGATGTGCTCCCCACTCTGGCCGACTACGCCAATCTCTCCGCTCCCGATTTTTGGCTGGGCCGTAGTCTTCGTCCTCTCGCTGAAGGCCAAACCACCAAAGCCAAACGTCCCTACATCGTAGCCGAGAACCAGAGCGGTCGCATGCTGCGATCATCTCGCTACAAATACTGCGTCTACGTCAAAGGCACGCGCCGCGAATCCCTCGTAGACCTACAGGAAGACCCCGGCGAATTGATCAATCTCGTCAATTCCTCTGCGCACCAGAACGTGCTCAATCAACACCGCACTTACCTGCAAGAATGGATCACCGAATCACACGACACCGAAGCCCAATCCTTCGCGATCCCCTCCGAAACCCAAGGCTAGCAAGCCCCCCCATTCGCCCTCTTTATCTTTATCGTTCTCCGACTCCTACTCTTTCCCTTTCTGGTTCTCGTTCTCGACTCTCCGCAATTCAGTCATCCCTTTTAACGCGTCCCCTTCCTTATCCTCCCTAATTCCATGCCATCCCACCGCCCCAACCTCATCCGCCGCGTAGTCGCTCTCGTCACCAGCCTATCCCTCGGCCTCGCGGTCGCGTCCTCCGCTTCCGATCTTCCCAACGTGGTCATCATCTACGGTGACGATGTCGGCTACGGTGATGTCGGTGTAAACGGATCGACGATGATCCCGACCCCCAACATCGACCGACTCGCCGCGCAGGGCATCAACTTCACCGACGGCCACTGCACCGCATCGACCTGCACCCCGTCCCGCTTTTCCCTCCTCACCGGTATCCACGCGTTTCGCTACGCCGCCCGCGTGCTGCCGCCCGATGCGCCACTCATCATTCCCACCGACATCCTGACGCTGCCCAAACTCTTCAAACGTGCCGGTTATGACACCGCCGTCGTCGGCAAGTGGCATCTCGGCATTGGTCAAACCGACGTGAAGACCAACTGGAACGGCGTCGTGAAACCCGGACCACTCGAGCTCGGTTTCGACTACTCTTTCCTGCTGCCCTCCACCAACGACCGCGTGCCCTCCGTCTACCTGCGCAACCACCACGTCGTAAATCTCAACCCCAATGATCCGCTCTTCGTCGGCACCACCGCGGCTTCGGTGAATCGGCCGGGCAGCACCGCCTATCCCGACGGCCTCGTCAACCGCGCCGCGATGACCTACTACCAAAGCTCCCATGGTCACAACAACAGCGTGATCAACGGCATCGGCCGCATGGGTTACATGGCCGGCGGCAATTCCGCCCTGTGGGATGACGAAACCATGTCCGATCGCTTCGTCGAAGAGGCCAAAACTTACATCGCCGCCAAAGCCCAAAAGGAGGAACCGTTCTTCCTCTACTTCTCGTCCCAAGACATCCACGTGCCCCGCGCCCCGCACCCCCGCTTCAAAGGCAAATCAGAACTCGGCTACCGTGGCGACGCCATGGTGCAGTTCGACTGGGCCACCGGTGAAATCATGACCGCGCTCGAGGCCCATGGACTCACCGAAAACACCATCGTGATCTTTTCCAGCGACAACGGCCCGGTCTACGACGACGGCTACGAAGACGGCACGACCGTCCACTGCTCACTCGAAGAATCCGATCGCGGCCACGACGCCTCCGGCATCTATCGCGGTGGCAAGTATCAGATCTACGAAGGCGGCACCCGCGTGCCCTTCATCGTGCGTTGGCCCGGGAAGATCAAACCCGGCTCCACCTCCGCCGCCACGGTCAACCAAGTTGATCTCCTCGCGACGCTGGCCGACATAATCGCCGTCAAACTCGCTGACGACGAAGCCATCGATAGTCGCAATGCACTCCACGCGATCCTCGGCCACGATCAAACCGGCGTGCACACCATGCTAGAGGAGTCCTTCGACCTCGCCCTTCGCCAAGGCGACTGGAAATACGTCGAAGAGTCCCAAGCCACCTGGCCCGCCGAAGCCCCCCTCGTCGAAGAAGCCCTGTTTAATCTACGGTCCGATCCCAGCGAACAATCCAACCTGATTAAGAAGCACCCCAGCAAAGTCGCCGAACTCAAATCCCTCCTCGCCGAAATCCAAAACGGCAAAGGAATGCGTGGGATAAAGTAATCCCCCCCTCTCCCAACCCCATACTCTTTCTCGATTCAGGCTTTCCGTATCCTGATCCGCCCCCAGAGTTGGGCCCCATGAATCGACGACGTTTTGTGGAGCTAGGACTCATGGGAGCCGCGGGAGCTGGCTTGAACCAAGTTTGGGCGAAAGAAACACCGTCTTCCCAACACTTCTTTTCGGTGATCCAGAAAGGCGGCCGACATTGGCTGCAGGATCCACAGGGTAACCCGTTTTGGTCAATCGGTATGAACCACGTCGATCCCGCCACCCTGCGCTACATCGACAGCGGTGACGTGTGGAACGAAGAATTTGGCAACAGCATGCAGCGTTGGCTGAAAACAGTTCGCGAAGATCTGACCGAATGGGGTTTCAATTCCCTTGGGTGGAATCAAGAAGCGGTGATATGGAACGATCAGAACCGGAGTCACTCCCGCAGCTTCACTTTCGAAGAATATCAATGGCTGGAAATGCCCCATTGCCACCTCCTTCCCTTCATTGAATCCCATCAGTGGGAGGTCAAAACCCGCCTGCCCGATTTGCGGTCAAAGGGCTTCGCCGATTGGTGCGACTACGTAGCGCGGGATCAATGCGCGCGCATGAAGCATGATCCCAATTTGATCGGATACTTCTTCACCGATTGCCCCACCTGGATTCATTCAAGTGACGCCACCGCATGGAAAGCACCGCTCTTCGATCCAGACATGCTCAAAACTCCGGCAGGCAAACGCGAACTCCGGGACCTGGCCACAGCCTACTATCGGATCACAACTGAAGCCATCAAACGGTATGATCCCAACCACCTCATTCTGGGTGATCGCTATGACGCCGACCGCCCCATCGCGGAAGAAGTTCTGGCGGCTGCTCAGCCCTATGTGGACGTCTACTCATTCCAATGCTTTGCCGACGCCAAAGGCGTGCAGAAACGACTCGGCCAATGGGCCGACCTCTTCCCCGAAAAACCCATCCTACTCGCGGACAACGCTAGGTGGCATCCCACGGAACATAGCGGCTGGCCGCCCAAGGACACCCGGCACATCGATCCGGCCGCCTACGCCGAGATCATGCAAACGCTTCAAGCCATGCCGCAATGTATCGGTTACCATCTCTGCGGCGCCTACCTGCGCAATAAAACGCGCCGCTACGGCCTCAAAGATAACCAGAACCAACTCGCCCCCTCCACCGCCGCCATCGCAGCCGTGAATGAGTCTGCACGCGCATGGGCAACCGGTTTCTAAATCGATCGATTTAAGACTGAAGTTCGGCGGGACTATGACGAGCGGCAGGGTTACTGGAGGAAGTATTTCTGCTTCCAGCCGAGGGCCTCGCGGACGCGTTGATTTGAGAGCAATCCTTCGCGGCCGCTAAACTCACTGCGCAGATCCGTCACTCCGGGCAAGTGCTTCGCGATCAATTCCGCCGAGGGCCGATCTGAGGAGGTATCATCGGCCGATAGGATCATCGGCTGGCAACCCAGTCCATCGGTCTCGATGGCCAAGCGACACGCCTCTGCCACATCGCGCGCGTCGATGTAAGACCACAAATTGCGCAGTCGAGCAGACGTATCCGCAAACCCGGCCTTCACCGGACCGTGCATTTCTGGGGAGAGAATATTACCCAACCGGAACGAAACAATCTGCATGCCCGTGCGGCGGTGAAATGACTCCGCCGTCACCTCATTGAGCACCTTCGTCAGGCCATAGGAATCTTCGGGCAATTGAGGATGGGCTTCGTCGACCGGCAAGTATTTGGGTTCAAAAAAATCCGAAGCGAAACACAGTCCGTAAGACGACTCGCTGGACGCCAAAACCACCTTTTGGATCCCGAGGATCGCACAAGCCTCGAGCACGTTGTAAGTCGACGTGGTATTAACCCGGAAAATCTCATCATTGGGCCAACGATGCGCATTCGGAATCGCCCCGAAATGGATGACCCCATCATAAGGAGCACGATTGCCGGTGCCAAACGGAGACAGCGCCGTGATGACCTGCCCCGCGTGCGTGAGGTCCGTCTTGATCGTGCGACAGTGCGGTTCAGCGGGAAGCTGAAAATCAAGGTTCACCACATCGTAACCCTGTTCCACGAGGTGTTTCACCACCCAATGCCCCGCCATGCCACTACCACCCGTTACCGCGATACGTTTTTGCTGAGAAGAAGACGCCATAGACCGGGAGCAAAGCACCGATAACTCAAACAATCAAACCACTATGAAGATCACTCGCCCGACCGTCTTAGCCTCCCCACCGATCTTGCTTCGCTGCCAATGTTCGTATTACGAACATTGGCATGAGTTCTTATCGGTATCCTGGAGTGGAGGAATTGGTCGCAGGAGCAGAGCTTCTTGAAATCGCGGCACGGGAGTTAACCAAAGCAGCCCTCAAACGAAGAGACCGGAGAAAACCGCGATCAGGACGAGGAAGCACGCTACGCCCGGGCGCTGAAACCCAGCTTTGGAACACGATGGTTTCCTTGGTTAAACCACATCTGAGTCGCCGAGGTGATCGGGCTATCATGGCCAAAGAACTCGGGCTCCACCGGGCCAGAATTGGGGAATACTTCGATGCACAATCGGCAATGCCCGACGCGGAACGAACTCTCCAAACACTAATCTGGCTGGCCCAAAAACAACGCGAGCCATCCAAAGACTGAGGCTCTGTTCCAATATTCGTAATACGAACATGGGGATGGAGACAACTTAGTCAGGGTGTAACTCCCGAGGGTATTGGTAGGACAACGGCCTGAGGGACTTGTTCGTAATACGAACATTGGGTTGGGGTATACAGTGGGGGGTAATTGAGGCGTCGGGATGAGATATGCGGCCTTAAGCAACCGCAGCGTAAGTCAACTCACTTCGCCTCTCAGTTTTCCTAAAACCCTGAACCGGACTTCTTCAGTTTCTTGGCGGCTTTCTTCTCTTTAGCGGTCTTTTGAGGAGCCTTGCGGGTCTGTTTTTTTGCGTCGAGTGATTTGCCCATATATAATCTTGGTTGTCGCTCCGCTTGATTACGGAACCTACTCACGTTACCGGGGCTCTCACCGCAACGCAATGCCGGTGAACACTTCGCCTCGAAATTCCCGACCGGCCGGTTGTGATCCTCGTTCCGTCAGGATTCAAGAATGCTGCAGACCCGCCTAGTCGTTTTGCCCCTCCCAAACCTCGGCTTTACCATGACTGTAATTGCCGCCACGATCCAACGCATGACTCCTGCACTGCTGTTCCGTTACCGTGTGTCGTTGGCTTTATTCTTGGCGGGCTTGGTCTTTAGCGGTCTCACCGCGTTTCCTCTCTTGGTCGAAATTCGAATTCTCTCTGGCTGGTTGGGCATAACCGATCCAGCAAACTATCAGGAACTCACCGGATTAGCCCATTGGATTGCTTACGTGAATTTTGGATTGGAGCAGACTTACGAGAAATTTCCGTTTATTGGTTACGGCACGGATTGGCTAGCATTTGGGCACCTCGCGAGCGCGGCTTTTTTCATCCGCCCGTTGTGGAGTCCACTCGACAGTGACTGGGTGCTCAAAACGGGACTCTGCATCTGCGCAGCGGTTATTCCGGTCGCCTTTATTGCCGGTCACATCCGGGGCATTCCGGTTTACTGGTCGATGGTCGACAGCGCCTTCGGTATCTTCGGATCGATCCCTCTAATCTATTGCCTCCATCTCACTCGCCAGTCGCGGGCTTTGGCCGAGTGATCCCAAGCCCCACGGGGAGCCTCAACTCAAAAAATTCAGGAATGTCTCAATGCCCCCACGGCCGCTTCATTCCTGGTCCACAATACCGTGGTTATGCGGATCGCCGTATCCGTATCCAATATCAGGATTCCAATGTCCCAAAGTCCAGGTGCCGGCCGAGGGCTTGGTGAAGCCCGCATCGTCGGATTCCGGTCTGGCGAGTCCGTAAAAAGATTCATCTCCGTTATCTCCGGGCCGGTAGTAACGCACTTCGAAATGCAGATGTGGTCCTCCCTTGGTTTCGGAGTAGAGATGGCGTGACACCAGTTCTCCTTTCTTGATCTGTTTTCCATCGAGTGACAACCCGTCGGCTTCATTCAGGTCCAGGTCAATGTGTCCATAAAGCGTGACCAGTTTCCCGAGACTTTTCCCATCGTCATCCACCACTTCCTTGGTGATGGCGAGGTAGTGTCGGTATTTGGGCACATCGCGGAAAGTAGTTATAAGGCCATCGTGTGCTGCAAAAAGAGCGACGTCGGTTTCTCCATCGTTCACTTTGAAATCAGCGGTGGCATGGTGCTGGACCTCTCGCCACGGCGGCTTGCCCGCCCCGAACGAACCCCAGTCATGTACTTTGTAGGCAGGCATCTCGCCCGATTCATTCTGCAAGGGATGGTGAAAGAGATCTTTACGGGAGTGGGAAACAAACCGATCAACCTCCGCCTTTAACGCATTCTCGGAGCCGGGTGCATAATAAGCCGGTGTCAGCATATCTGGTTTCTGCGCGGGGGCTGCATCTGCGGTCTCAGCAGCCGCGGCTCCGGACATGGTTCCCAACAAAAAATAAAGGCGGGGCAAATCTTCATGCCGGCATTCAACTCGCCTCCATCCAGACTAGCAACCTGGATCACCCGCCACGGAATCAGCGACTAGCAGCCTAGCTCTCTCGAATCACCAGCCTCCCGGCCAATGTTCGTACTACGAACATTGGCATTGGGCTGCAGGGTGAACATCAATCCCTTTCAGGCCTTACTTATTCAACCGTGATTGGGATGGAAAAGCGGGTGGTATCCCAAGCAAAACCTACTCGTGCTCCACCTTTCATTTCACTAATGTTAATGGTAAACATTTCCGTTACGGAGGTCTGCATGATTACGATGGTTTCGACTGAAAATAGATCCAGGGCCGGATCGGGATCCCGCACGGCAAGAAAGACTCCCGCTTCACTGTTCAAGGTAACTTTGAATGACGTTTCTCCAGGCACGGCATACATCCGATAGGTGCCTGCTTTAAGGGGCTGACCGTCAAATAACACATCTTGGTTGACCGTAATCTCGGTGGCCGCATTGGCCCCTAATCGCCAGTATTTACCGAAAGGCTGTAACGCACCTTCGGACTCTTCTCCGAAAATGAGACGTCCATTCTTATGGGGCTGACTGTAGGCGATTTGAATCTCGAGGCCATCCTGGTTAAAACCCGCGGTGTTGGGTGGACTCTTGGGCGTCGCGATAAACAACGAATAAACCACAAACAAAACGAAGAGCAAAACCAGTGCTCCGATTCCCATCAGGATTTTCTTCAACATGCCGTCAGAGTCTGGGGTTCTTGCCAAAGGGTCAAGCGGCACCACGCGCGTGCTGACGCACGCGAAGTGACAAGTTCCAGGTATCAAGTATCAAGAACCTTCAGCATGTAACATCCGATCGCCCAACGGGGTCATGCCGCAAAAAGACGACATGACACGGAGTGTAATACGTTTTTTGCGACGTACCCCCTTCCACACGTGCTCACGCCCGCGAAGTAACAAGTGACAAGCGCGCCACGCGCGAAGTCCCATGTAACAAGAACCGTCAGCATGTAACTACCGATCAGGGCCAACGGGGTCGGATCGTAGACGCATTGCTTCAGCAATTCAGTCACGACCCGACCCCTTCCACGCGTACTCACACCCGCGAAGAACCAGCCCTCCCCCGGAGTGCCCGGCGGTTTCGCATTGCATACCGAACCAATCAGGGAATGGGTCTTGGGTCCGGCTGATGCACTACCCTAGAGAGCAAAAGAGCTCCGCTAAGCCGGCAGTGATCTGTTTATTGCTATGTGTATACTTACACGATTTTTCCTAATCGGCAGTCTTCTCATGGGCACGCTTGGTTCACCCGCGGAGGCCGCCAGCAAGTCGAGAATCAAAGTGGTCGTAGTCGGTCTCGTTCACGGTCACGCGAACGGTCTACTCCGAAGCGACTATGCGGACACTTTGGATATCGTCGGGATCTTCGAGTCCGACCCGAAGGTCGTTAAAAAGTATCAGGATCGCTACGATATCGACCCCCGTTTGTTCGCAGACGATTTGGAGACTTTGCTCGATGAGCGCGCACCAGAAGCGGCCTGGGTATTCACCAACACCTATGATCACTTGAAAGTCGTCGAAGCCTGCGCCCCGCGAGGCATCCACGTAATTGTCGAAAAGCCCTTGGCGGTGGACAAAGCCAGCGCCGATCGCATGGCCGCTCTGGCTCGATCGCATGAGATTCACGTTCTGACGAATCTCGAAACGACTTGGTATTCGAGTCTCGGCGAAACCTACCGTCTCGCGGTCGAGGAAAACCAACTTGGAAAAATCACCAAGATCATCAGTCACTTCGGGCATTCCGGTCCGGCTGGATTAAATCCTGAATCAGAGTTTTTCAGGTGGCTGACAGATCCGATCCTGAACGGGGGCGGGGCATCCGCCGACTTCGGGTGCTATGGCCAGAATATCATAACCTGGCTGCTGGGGAATCGTCGTCCGATATCGGTCACGGCGGTCTTCCAGACCAATCGACCGGAGGTCTTTGGCGAGGTGGATGACAATGCTACGATCATTCTCGAGTATCCCGGCGTTCAAGGGATTATTCAGGCTTCCTGGGATTGGCCCTTTCCACGAAAAGACGTCCACGTTTACGGTCGTTCGGGGATCATAAAAACGATCGATAAAACGCGCTATAATATTCGATTGGAACGTGGCCAGCTTCCCACTGAAAAGGTGGCCACGCCCCTGTCGGCGCCCTACCGCAATACCATCGAGTATTTCACCGCGGTCATTCGCGGCGAAATTGAACCGAAGGACGATCTTTCTTCTTTGGCCAACAATCTGATCGCGACGGAAATCATGGAGGCTGCCCGCGAATCTGCCCGAACCGGAAAAACGATCCAACTTCCCTAGGACGCCGACGTTTGTTTGAGTTGATGCTGGGCCGCAATCGCGATCACCGCACGTTGAGGAGCGGCTCAAACCATGCCCTACCCCCATCCGAATCTCCGGCCGCTCGCGTTCGTTGGTAAAAATTCAAGTTATAGGCCGGTCGATTCGAGTTGGCCGTAAGACTACGTGCGGTCTAGGAGTTCACGTTCGGACACGTTGAATCTCAGCGATCCAAATACTCCCATTATGCCCCTTCGAGCTGGAATTCTCAAATCCCCCCTTGCCCTGTCACTGTTGCTATTGCTGGCCATGGTCAGTCTCCGCGCCGAAACGAAGCCCAATATCGTTATGATCTATATCGACGACTGGGCCTGGAATGGGTCACCGGTGCCGATGGATGACGCGATGAAAAACTCCTTTATGCCGATTCTCGAGATGCCGAATGTCGAGAAGTTGGCCCGCCAAGGCACCAAGTTCACCAACGCTTACGGTGCTCACCAGTGTGCTCCTGCGCGGGCGAGCGTCCAGACGGGTCAGTCAGGCCCGCGATCCGGCTACACGCTCGTGCTTGGTAAGACGAAGGGCGATTATTATGACGAGCGGGCGGACTACCAACACTTCCCTCTGGTGCCCACCATTTCTGACTCCTCCCTCGATGCGGATGCGGTCACGATTCCGGATGCGCTCAAACCGTTAGGCTACGCCAGTGCGCACATCGGGAAATGGCATGTGTATAGTGACCCGGGTGACGCTGGTTATGTTCTGCACGACGGAGACACCAACAACAACCCGGGTAATACGATCGGGAAGGACCGACGCATGCCGGACGACATGGGTGACCCCAAGCTCATGTTCAGCATGACTGATAAGGCTATCGGGTTCATGGAACAGCAGGTCGAGAAAGACACCCCGTTCTACCTACAGATTTCCCATTACGCGATGCACGAGGGGCCGGAATGCCTACCGCAGACTCGCGAGAAATATGCGAAACATCCTCTCGTGCAGGCTTACTACCAGCGGGAAGGTAAGGCATCCGATACCGTGGCGCGTAAACAAGACCCTGCGGTCTGGTTGGGGATGGGGGAGAATTTGGACGGACGAATCGGAGCGGTGCTCGATAAGATCGAATCCCTCGGTATCGCCGAAAACACCTACGTCGTGATGGTCGCGGACAACGGCTATCGCCATCACGCCCTGCACGTGACTCCTGAGATGACGCAACCCCATCACGGCCATAAGTGGTGGTCGTGGCAGGGCGGCATCCGCGTGCCGATGATTGTGAAGGGCCCCGGGATTAAGGCCGGGGCGGTTTTTGAGGGAAACGTGGTCAACTACGACTTCTTGCCGACCTTTGTCGATTGGGCCGGCGGTGATCCGGACGCGCTGCAGAATATCGACGGCGTTAGTCTCGCGACTTACATGAGCGGCGTGAAACCAGATGACGCTTTCCTGAATCGCTACCTCTATTTTCACGTGCCCCACTACCGTCAGGAAGTGCCGCACTCCGCCATCGTTTCCGGCGATAAGAAAGTGATGCACTTTTACGCCAGCCCGGACATTCCGATGCTGTTCGATCTCTCGGATGATCCCGGAGAAGTGCGTAATATCGCCCGCCAACACCCGCAGGTCCACGAGCGGCTCTACGCAGAGATGATGCGTTATTTCAAGCAAGTGGGCGCCCGTATACCCAAACGGAATCCCAACTACGACCCGGCTGAGTATCAGAAGCACAAAGACTACCCCGAACACGTGATGTGGGGACCCTTTGAAGGCGACCGGCCCTTGGAAGAAGATGAAATCTAGAGCGGTCGGCGCCGGGCCGCGAGCGGGGCGCGGAATCTCAACACCATCTGATTAAACCAGACTCTTTCCCCTCCCTCTCTCAAACGTTGACCGGAAGCAAAAATCAATTCAGCTTGTTGGCACCATGGAAGTTCTTGATACTGTCCGAGCCGTCCTCGCCCAGAAAGGATCTGAAATCTGGAGCGTAACCCCTGACGTCACGGTTTATAATGCGATCGCGATGATGGCTGAACGCAATATTGGTGCGGTGTTGGTGATGGAGGACCAATCCCTCCTCGGTCTGCTCTCCGAACGTGATTACACCCGCAAGGTTATCCTGAAGGGCAACAGTCCAAAGCGACCAAAGTGGGGGATATCATGAGCGTCGACGTTACCACGGTCAGCCCGCTCGACACGGTTGAGCATTGTATGCGTTTGATGACTCAAAAACGTATGCGGCATCTACCCGTTCTCGACCAAGACAAAGTGGTCGGCGTGGTATCGATTGGGAATCTGGTCAACTGGATCATCTCCGCTCAGAGTGCCGCCATTGATCAAATGGAGCGCTATATTGGATCCGAGTATCCGGGCTGATAATCAGCGGAGACCGAAAAGGGATTGCCGGGAGCAAATGGATGATGCGCTTCTTTAAGCAAGTTAGCGCCCGCATCCCTAAAAGAAATCCCAACTACGACGACACCGAATATCAAAAGCGCTAAAACTACCCCAGAACCCTCTCATCGAACAGGGTGCCCCCAGGATAAACCGACTTTAACAGCCTTCAAAAACCCCATCCCAAAACAGACCTAGCACACCATTATGAATCAAAGCCGAAGAACCTTCGTAAAAACAGCGGTCGTCGCGGGAGCGAGCCTACCCCTTTTTAACATTGGCCGCGCGCAGACCTCCGGCAATAACGCGATCCGTCACGCTAGCTTCGGCGCCTCTGGCCAAGCCCGCCGTGATATCTCCAACATGCTGAGTCAGGGCGTGCAGCTCGTCGCAGTCGCCGACGTGGACGCCTCCTATCTGGCCGCCTTGCAGGAGCGGCACCCCGATCAAAATTTCCGCACCTACACGGACTGGCGCGAGCTGCTCGACAAGGAGCATAAGAATCTGGATACGGTGAACGTGTCCGTGCCCGACCACATGCACGCCTCCATCGGGATCGAGGCCATGCGGCACGGACTCCACCTCTACGGCCAGAAGCCGCTCAGTCAAACCGTGCACGAGGCCCGCCAGATGACCAAGGTCGCCGCCGAAACCGGAGTAGTCACCCAGATGGGCGTGCAGTTCACTTCCTCGTTTTATGAACGCATGACCGTGCAAATGGTGCAGGATGGCGTCATCGGAAAAATCAAAAAAGCCTATGTCTTTAGCCACAAGGCCTGGGGCGACCCCGATCCCCTGCCCGCCCGCACCGATCCCGTGCCCGACGGATTCGATTGGGACATTTGGTGCGGCGTCGCAGATGAACGCCGCTACATCGATAAATACTACCATCCCAAGCAGTGGCGCCGTCGGCTCGACTTTGGCACCGGCACCCTCGGCGACATGGGCTGCCACATCTACAGTCCCATGTATCGCGCCCTCCACGTCGGAGCCCCGATCTCGATCAAGTCCGTCGGCGGGCAACCCAACGATGCCAGCTGGGCGATCGACGAAAAGGTCGTCTATACGTTTCCCGGCTCCCAATACACCGCCGGCGACACCATTGAGGTCGAATGGACCGACGGCGACCTGCGCCCGCCGCAAGAATTTCTCGACATGTTTGGCGACAAAATGCCCGAACAAGGCTGCATCTTTGTCGGCACCGACGGCATCCTACTGCAGGGACACCAAACCCGTCCCGTTCCCTACCCTCGAGAGAACTTCGCGGACTATCGCTACCCTCGCCTCGAGCCTAGGGACCACTATACTGACTTCATCAACGCGGTTAAGGGCGAGGACGTCACGCCGTTGGCAAACTTCGGCGATTTCGCCGGACCGCTCACCGAGGCCATCCTCCTCGGCTGTATCTCCACTCACTTCCCTAACGAGAAGCTGGATTGGAATCACGACAAAATGAAGTTCACCAACAGCAAGCAGGCGAGCAGCCACATCCGTCGCAAAGTCCGCAAAGGCTGGGAAGTAGCCGGGCTCTAAACGCGGGCTCACGCCCGCGAAGTGCCAAGTTCCAAGCGCGCCACGAGGCGCGAAGTATCAGGTATTCCGCCGTCGCTAAAGCTAAGGCGGACAGGCAAGTAGCAAGACAGGGGCACAACATCTGACCCGCTGACGGTTTCGTGATTTTCGTGTGTTTCGTGGTTAATAAAAACAGCAGGCCGGCGGCTCTTCTCCTTTTTCGAGAAAGAGAACGAGAACGAGTAAGAATTGAGTAAGCCTGTCAGCGTCTCAGCATTTCAGTTTTCAGCTTTTCCCCTCAAAGGGTTCTCATACCACGCGACGTTGCCGGTCGCTCTGCCCGCGTTCAGTAGATCCAGATCGCCGTCGCCATCCATGTCGACCGCTCGCAGGTCATAGGATTCTTGAGCGAGGTCGAGGTCCTGTCTTTCAAAAACCCCTTCGCCGTCATTGAGGTAGATCGAAAGGCGTTTACTTTCAAATCCGCAGCTCGCGGCATCGAGGTCGCCGTCTTCGTCCAGATCGACGAGGACGAGAGAATGCGGTGATTCGATCTCGGGATCGATTTCACGAAGAGTCCAATCGGGTCCTTCGAACCAAAATACGCCGGTGCCGTGACCGCGCGAGGCGAGTAAGTCCATCTGACCATCTCCGTTCACATCGCCCGGCAAGATATTGGTCGCACCGGGTTGATTTTCAACGAGGAGTGTTTTCTTCCACGGACCTTTCACGCCGGTTTTTCCAGGGTTTTTCCAGTAAGCAAACCAGTTGCCGTCTTCAAACGGAGCACCTTTAGCCCCAACCGCGATTTCGCCCCAACCATCTCCATCAAGATCGCCAAATCCAAAGTAGTGACTCCCGCCTCGGGCGTCTCGATCGGCGAAGATATGGCGGTCCCAGCGGGACGCCGATTTCACGTCATCGGGGATACTGAACCATGAGACGGTATCGGCCAACACCCCATCGGGACGAAAGTGGTTAATGATGAGATCCATCTGACCATCCCGGTCCACATCGGCTTTGAGGAGGCAGTGATAGGCACTCAGGTCGGGATCGATCGTTCGGGCGATCCAGCTCTCCGTCGCCTGACCCGGGTTTTCCAACCAGACAGCGGGCCCTTTGGATTCGCCGCCGGCCCAGTCCAGATCACCGTCCCCATCGATATCGAATATTTCGCTATGGATGGCCGCGGCGCGAGGACCGGACAATTCATAGAGGACGACTTCCTTCCAGTCCGGTCCCGAATATAGGCTCACCTTGCCGCCGTAACTACTGATCACGTCCATCGATCCATCTTGATCAAAATCGGCCGCGACGGCGGTCATGTTGCGTCCCGATTCCATTACGACGTGTTTTTCCCAATGCGCTGCTGCGAAGACTGGAGAAAGAAAAATAAGGACAAAGGGTAGAGCTTTCATATGAAGTGAATAAAAGTGGGCGAACCTAGCCACCGCTGTCAGCAGATTTCACGGGGTGGAACCTGAATCTTTATCTTTCACGTCAGACCCTTTTTTTTTTGGGGGGGGGCGCGCAGATCGGAATCTATCGGCTCCCCAGCCACAACGATCCCTGCCCACCGTCAAGATCCCGGCAGTTCGTATATCTCCACCAAAGCGACGCCTTCGTCTCCCGGTTCGGCTTGAATGTGTAACGAATACGGGCCAGGCGGCAGCGTCACGAGTATGGCCGCATCCCGATCACTGGTGAGCGTGAACGCGCCCACGAGTTCGGACGCCGCCCGCACATCGGCAGCCCCTGCCCAATCCTCATTGGTCGCTATCTCCCCATCCGGGCCAAACAAAACAAGTCGCGGATCACCCACCGCGTTGACCACTCCGAAAGGAATCAGACTCGGTCCGACCCCACGCAGCAATACGCGCAATGGAGTGGTGCCGGAAATGACGAACCCCGCAATCAAGGTCCCGTCGCCACCTTCCACGGGCGCACGCATGGATAGATTGATCATGCGCAACGCCTCCCCCCTGGCCGACTCAGCCCCAGCGTCATATATTTCGGCCAAGGCAATTCCCGCCGACGCATCGGCCGACTGGATTTGCGCCGTGAATACGCCGGCCGCCAATGGCACGTGGATCGCAGCATCCTTGGGCTGGGTAACCAGCGGAAATGCCCCGAGACGGCTGGTGGCAGAGGAGATCGTTTCAACCTCCCCTGATTCCTCCCAGTTCAAGTTGTCCGCGATCGAGGTGGTGGCCTGCCGAAGATGCAGCGACGGATCGGATAAAGCGCCAGCCACCCCAAATTCCGTCAGACCGGGACCGATCCCGCGCACCAGCACCGAGCGGGTGCCCCCGCCCTCGAAGACCACTCCGACGATCAAATTCCCTTCACCCGCGGTCAACCGAGCGCGTCCCGATAGGTTGATGAGTCGCGTCGCTGAACTTATTTTCCGAAAGCGAATCACGAGAGCTGGCCCCGGAGTGAGCACCTCCAAGGCATGTCCCGTGTAGTCGGAGCGGATCCCAAACGCATTGTCACCGGCATTCAGCTCACCAACCGGAATCGGAATGAGGTCGTGGTCGTAAAAGTGATTCCTCCCCTCGTTGTCGTGCAGATGGTTGTTGAGCCGAAACGGTTCATGGAAGCCGTCCCAGCCATTCCACGTGCGATAGTGAAGCCCCGCCTCGATCACCCCCTCAAGTTCCTCTGCCTCGGGTAACGGAATGTTGCTCAGACGTGCAATCAAGGAGCCCGCCCGGACTCCAAAGGCCGGAGGCAACGCTTCGACACCGAAGAGCCGCACGGAAAACTCCTCTCGCACCAGAGAAAGCTCATCGACGATTGACGTGACCATCCAAAGACCCGATTGATCTTGAATCCGCGCCACCAACCGGACGCCACCCTCCGCTTGGTCGGGCACCCAGTTCGTATCCCAAACGAGATTGTAAGGCGCCTCGCGCACCGTGCCCACGTGGCCGCTCGGCACCGGCTCCGCACCGAGCGAGCCGGCGAACAAGGCCTTATGCCAATCTAGGCCGACTCCGTCGCCGTTCTCATCGTAGCCGTCATACCACGCGAACACATCCACCCGGCTGATCCCCTGCGGGCTGGCGGCGGCGAGCGCCACGGTCGGGTTCTCCCTGAGAATGCCTCCCCTGACCGGACTGATAATGTGCCCCACGGGAGCAGTCACGACCGCTGGGTCATAATAAACCCGCAAAACGACCGCATACATCCCCCATTGCCCCCAACCGCCAAGCCGCTCGCTCCCGCAAATTCCCTCCACGGTATTCTCCCCCGACCGCAGATACTCAAGCGGCACCGGAATCTCCGGATTGTGCTGGGTGTAGTAAAACGAGGACAAGGCAGCGCCATCGGCCCCCAGCGGACGAGGAACATCTAGCCAATCGTTGCCATTAAAACGCAGGCGTCGATCGATCGTGCGAACGTGGCCGCCCCAGGCATCTAACACCGCTTCCGCCCGAACGGCCCCCGCCAGCGAAATCGGGTCGGTCCGCAAAATCGGGTTGGGTAAAAACGCGAGCGCTCCCGGATCAGTCGCCGTCGGATTCGTCACCCGCCAATCGTTACCATCGTTAGAAATAATGTATTCGCGGTAAACTTCACCGGGCTGCGGACTCGCCTCAATCACGAGAGCCGGTCCCAACGCCAACAAACCGCCGCCAACAAAAAATCGAAACGCCCCCACCGTCGCCAACCAGCGAGACTGGATATTCAAAAAAAGAGGGCTGCGGCAATCGTTCGCGATCGCCTGATATAACGGCCCCGCCTACATCAGCTCAAGCCCGTAGCGGGACAAGCCGTCGGAGAAGTAACACCGTCCCCTTTCGCCACCCTCAGGATGATCAAAATCGACGTCCACCTTTGGCCCAACTGTTCCAGCTAAGAGTCACGAGTCTGACGTCTTCTGACTACCCCTTACCATTCCTACGGACGTAGTTGTTCTTTGACGACGTCGGGGAGACGTTGGTGGATCAGAACTCTACGGTCGTTGGTCAACGCCGGCCCGGGGTTACTTCGTCCCGCCGTGATATTCTGTTCCAACAACGTCACCATGGCCGCGATTTGGGCGGGATGCTCGGCAGCCAGGTTGTGGTCCTCGTGAGGATCACTAGCCAAGTTAAAGAGCTGCACGAAGGGGGGTTTGGTTAATTTTTGTCGATTCAGAGGGGGCTTAAAATCGGCCAAAGCGTTGATCCAACTCACGCTCGAGAGTGGCTCGATCAGGTGCAAGTCCTTGGTCCCGCTTCCCGGTCCCAGACAGAGTTTCCAATCGCCATCCCGGACCACAAAAACCTCCTGAGCGGATTGCATGAGCAGGTGTCGACGCGGCGAATCTGAATCCGCATCGCGCAATACACTCGCGAAGCTGACGGAGTCGGGGCCTTCCTCCGCACTCAGACTTGTTCCCGATATCTCGGCCAAGGTGGCCATGAGGTCGTTGAGTCCGACCAAGGCGTCGCTGGTGCGTCCTGCTTCGATGGCAGCAGGCCAGTGTGCGATCAAGGGCACCCTCAGCCCTCCCTCATAAACACTGAACTTAAACCCCCGATGGGGGCCACTGGCATAATGTCCCTTTTCCTCCAGCAAGTGGATCTGCCCAGGGGTCGCTTTGAGAATGTTCCCGGCATAGGGGGCCGCACCATGATCAGACGAAAAAATCACCAAGGTATTTTGATCAAGCCCCTGCCGTTTTAAGGTGTCCATTACCCGCTCCACGGCATGGTCCACCTCCATGACAAAGTCCCCATAAACCCCCAGCTCACTTTGGCCGCGCCATTTAATGCCAGGGCTGGTCGGCGTATGGGGTGCGGTCAGGGCGAGGAAGAGGAAGAACGGCTGCTCCGCACTCCGCTTCATGAGGTAGTCTTCCGCCTCGGTGTAGAAGGTTTCCAAAACCTCGAGATCTTCGAAATCACTGGCCGCCGGGCCGACGCGATTAAACGCACTCCATCCCTTCTGCGCGGTCACTTCGCCCTGCCACTCGTGATTCCGAGCAAAGACGTAAGGAAACATGTCGAGCGACCCCGGCAGGATAAAACTCTCTTCAAAGCCGAACTGTTGCGGACCATAAATCAGGGGCTGCGTATAATCGACGTTGGTGGGTCCCTGAGTCTGCCCATCGAGCGTCGTCATGGTCGTCCCCAAATGCCATTTACCGACGTAACCCGTGTGATAACCCGACCGCTGTAGCACCTTGGCCAAGGTCGACTTCTCACTGCCGGGCCGAGGCCCGCAAAACCCCCACGGGCCGTTGGTCACCGGAGAACCGAACCGCCAGTTGTAGCGCCCCGTCATGATCGCTTGCCGCGTGGGACGACACACCGAAGCACTGGGATGCGCGTCCGTGAATCGGAGTCCTCCTCTGGCCAGCGCATCGATGTTCGGCGTTTCGATCTGACACCGATCTCCCCCGTAAATATTCGTGTCTCCCAGCCCGAGATCATCGGCCAATATAAAGACGATATTGGGCCGATTCGTTGCGGCCTGAACGGGGGGAGAACGTTCTGCTGCAGGCAGCATCGGGAGGAGCACTCCGGACAAGATAATCGCAATTTTCATCACTTAATCTTGGCCCAACCAAAGGGAGGCGTTGGCTAGAATCTGGATAATCTCCGGTTGCTTGAAGATCGGGTAAGTTTCGTGGCCGGGACGAAAGTAGAAGACCTTGCCCTGCCCAATTTCCCAAATCATACCGCTGCGGAAACGCTCACCCAGTTCCCAGGTCTCCTCAAAGATAACCTCGTCGGGCGCGGGCACGTGAAAGGGTTCGTTATACATTTCGGTCTGCGGCACAATCAGGGTGGCAGGTAAACCCGCGGCGATGGGGTGATCCGCTGACATCAGTTTTAAGGTGCCCGATTTCCCGTCGGGTCGATAGTCGGGGAAGCAGCACCAGGGCAGATGGACGGCGACGTCGTAATTCTTTTTAATTTTCTTCCAGGCAAAATAGGCCGGAGTGATCACACTGCCGTGCAAGGGCACGGTGCGTTCCTTGGGCGGATCGATGAAAGTGAAAACCCCGGTTTGATCGGGATGACTCTGAGCAAATTGCTCTCGTGCGTCTTGCTCGGTTCGCCAATTCATTGCCGCCACGAAGGGGCGCGACCAATGGGCGGAATGCAAAGTGATGAGGTCCAATTTCCCCGTGAGCACCCGATCCAGCACCCGCATGCTATTTTCAATGGTCAGGTCACTGTGCCGGGCATGCCCCCACCAGATCAGCACATCAGCCCATTTGAGATCGGCTTCGATCAATCCCTGCTCGGGGTCATCGAGTGCGACGGAGCGCAGTTCCAGTTCCGAGCCCTTAGCTGCGAGCCGTTGCGCAATTTCATTACCGAGGAAGTTGTCATACGCTTCCGATTGACGTGGTTGGCGCTCATCCCACACCAGCACATGAACCGGGTCGGCCAAGAGAATGCCAACCGTGGCAGTGAATAAAAAGAAGCAGCAGAAGATTTTCATAATATTGCCAGAGCACAAATAATAGACGCGAGTTTCAGGAATTTCATATACAATTAAGGCTCATCATCGACTCGTTCCGCTTGATTGAATTTCGGCGAATCGTTTCGTCAGTTCTGCCACGATTTCCGGTCGATCTTGCCAGAGATTATCGGTCTCATAGGGATCCGTTTCCACATCAAAAAGATAACCTTTTCCTTCGGCCGGTGTGATTCGATTCTTACCCAGACCAAACACGATTTTCCATTTCCCGCTGCGCAGTGAGAAGGCGGTGCTGGAATGGTGCACCATGGCAGGCCGGGCCTCGATGGTTTCACCCTTTAAAACCGGAAGCCGGTTAAAACTGTCTTCACCCGCAGTTGGAGGTAATCGCTCTCCGACCAACGCGGCGAAGCTGGCCAGCAAGTCAGTGAGACAAAGCATATCATCACTCACGGCACCCGCCGCGATTTGGCCGGGCCAACGAGCCAAGAACGGCACGCGATGCCCCCCTTCCCAAACGCGTGCTTTCTGGCCGCGCAACGGACCGGCCGCACGGTGGCCATTCGTGATTCGGGCCGTTCCTTCGGGCGCACCGGGTTCCAGCGAACCGGGCAGAGGACCGTTATCACTGGTGACAATAATTAAGGTATTTTCGGCCACTCCCAGAGCGTCAAGTTTTGCGGTAATCTGTCCCACGCACCAATCAACCAGCCATACCATGTCGCCCCGAACGCCGGCTTCAGACTGACCCAAGGCGAAATCTGACGTGACATGGGGAGAGTGCGGGGACGATAACGGGAGATAGAGGAAAAAGGGCTGCTCGGGCTGAGCCTCGCGAGTGCGTTCGATGAATTCCAAGGACTAATTTGTGAACGCCACATCCACGGTTTTGTTATCCCAATCCGTCGCCGTCATCCCGCTGCGCCAACTGCCCGCCGGATGCCGGTAGGACGCCTTTTCCATCTCGAGGAAACGTCCATTTTCGATAAAACAAAATGGTTCCTGATCGGTCGAGCACCCCGCCGTGTAATACGTTTCATCAAAACCCAATTCTTCTGGTCCGCCGAAGACCGGAACCGAAAAATCAATGCTTTCACTCACCGCCCGGTCCGGCAGCGGTCCGCCCTTCCAAGGCAACGGGGCATCGAAATCCACGGTATGGTATGGCTTCGCGGTAAACCCCAAACCCAAGTGCCACTTTCCGGCCATTGCGGTTCGATATCCCTTGGCCTTCAACAGGGAGGCAATCGTCAGGCGGTCAGCCTCGATCAAAGGTGGTTCATAATTAAACAACACCGAGCGTTTCAATGGGGTTCGCCAACAATAGCGTCCCGTCAACAGTCCGTAACGCGAAGGCGTGCAAACTGAATCCGCGGAGTGTGCATCGGTAAATCGAATCCCTTGTGCGGCCAATCGATCCAGGTGGGGTGTGGTTATTCGACTATCCGCATTATAAGAACCGACATCACCGTAGCCCATGTCATCGGCCATGATGACAATGATGTTGGGTAAGGCCGCCCAGATAAGATTGGGCAGGAGCACCAGGCCGACCAGGATGACGTAGAAACGGCGCACCTCCTTCATCCTATTTCCCCCCTCGCGCTTGCCGCAGAACGTTCAGCCGCTCCGCTTGGGTTTTTTCTCCTCTGGCCGCCTTTTGATCGAGCTCGCTATTCCCAGTCCACGGTTGGTTTCCGATATCTCCTGGTGAGTCTCCGACTGCCTCCTGCAGCTCGCTGAGTTGCTTTTTCAAGGCACTGACCCGTGAGCGATAGCGAGGGTCCCCTATTCGATTGTTCATCTCCGTGGGGTCTTCGGTGAGATCGTAGAACTCCCACTCATCCATTCCGTCGTAATGAATCAGTTTTTCCGTGGCTGTGCGCACTCCAACATGGGCCGGGGTATCAAAATGGGAAAAATAGTAACGGTAGTAGAAGGCGTCCCGCCAATCGTTCACCGGCTCCTGTTTAAACAAGGGCACGAGACTTCGCCCCTGCATATCCACCGGCACGTCTCGGCCGGCGAGGTCGAGAATCGTTTCGGGATAATCCAAATTGAGCACCAACTCGTCACACACACTGCCCGGTTCCACCTGTCCCGGCCATCTCACCATTAACGGCACCCGCAGGGCTTCCTCATACATGAATCGTTTGTCGTAAAGCCCGTGTTCCCCGAGGAAGAATCCCTGGTCCGCGGTGTAGATCACGATGGTATTTTCCGCCAAGCCTGACTCGTCCAAGTAGTCAAAAACTCTTCCCAAATTGTCATCGATACCTTTGACGCAGCGTAGGTAGCGTTTCATGTAATCCTGATACACAAGGTGACGTTTTTCGGGGCTCGCCGGCATCGCCTTAAACTCAGGGGTAAATTGAGTGTGATGCGATCTTCCGGCGATCTCCTGCGTGGATTGCTCAATGGCCGGAGATCGGCCGGAGCCGCTGTCCATCAAATTATCCGGCTCGGGAATTTCCACCTCGGCCAGGTAGTCGTCGTAGCGATACGCATTTTGCCAAGGATCATGTGGCGCCTTGTAATGCAGCATGAAGAAAAACGGTTGGGCTGGGTCACGATCCTGTTTAAACCAGTCGAGAGCCTTCTTGGTGATGATGTCGGTCGAGTGCCAACCGGGATAAGCGGTCTTTTTGCCCTTCGCCACGATACCGGATTCATCCTCATCCCCCATCTCGACGAAGGCGGTGTCATGATACTTCCCCTGCCCTGGCAAGATTGCCCAATGATCGAAACCGACCGGATTGGTGTGCAGGTGGTATTTACCAACAAAGCCGGTCTGGTAATCATGGGCCTGCATATACTTGGGCAACGTAGGTTGACTCTGATCAAGGCCGGTAAATTTGTAGACTCCGTTACGATGCGAGTATTTGCCGGTCATAATCACCGCCCGACTCGGCGTGCAAATCGAGTTGGTCACAAACGCATTGGTGAAACGCATGCCTTCGTGAGCGAGTCGATCAAGATTGGGCGTTGGAGCCACCGCAGCCAGCCGTCCCCCATACGCACTGATTGCATGCGCCGCATGATCGTCCGACATGATATAGAGGATATTCAACGGCCGAGCGGCGCCGAGTGACACGACACTCAGGACCACCAGCGACGAATAAAACGGAAGCAAAAATCTCATAATGAAAGGGTTTAGCTGGGAGCAGAAAATGGGGCTCAGCCTTTCGCGGTTGGTTTAGCCGGAAGGCCCGTCTTCGCCGATTCGTAGATCGCGTCCATCAACTCGCTTTGCACGATTCCGTTTTGAATCGAAGTGCGCGGTTCGGCTCGGCCCAGTATCGCATCGATGAAGTTATCATTCGGAGTCTGGGGCTCACCGGAGAGCGACGGATTTTCCACGCGCTCGTCGGCCTGCCACACCTTGATCCATTTGCCTTCCCAGCCATCGATATCGATCCGCCCATGCTCAAACATGAAGTGCAAGTCGGCCCCATCCGTCGCGCAGTTACCACTCACCACCACACTTGCCATCACGCCCTTGGTGAATCGTAAGTTGATCGAAGAATTGATGTCCACCGGGGTGCCTCGGTTATCGAGAAACGTAAACACTTCCGCGATGTCCGACTCGACGCTCCAACACAGCGAATTGAGCAAATGGGCACCGCTGTCGTAGGCCTGTCCCCCACCGGACAACTCGGGTTGCTGCCGCCAGGTCCCTTCCGTGAGCTTCATCCAATTCTGGGAGAGATAGCCACTGATCAACTCCAGTTTTCCCAACGACTGATTGCGAATCGTCGTGCGCAGAAAATCAAACTCCGGCCGGCAAGGCGTATTGTAGCCCACGATGAATACCTTATCGAGATCACTGAATCGTTTTGCGAGCGCATGCGCCTGATCCGACGAATTCACCATCGGTTTCTCCATAAACACATGTAGCCCTGCATCGGCTGCGAGCATCGCATGATCGAAGTGCAGCGTGTGCGGAGTGATGATGATCACCGCATCCAACTCAGCCTCAGCAAACATCGTGGCCGCATCCGTAAACATTTCCGGAACGGGCTCAACAGCATCGAGCCCCGTGTCCGTCTTAAAACGTTCCATCACCGTGGTCGAAACATCACCCAACGCAACGATGGCGACATCGGGATTCTTCATGAATCGCTCGACATGCTCTGCGGCCATCCCGCCAGTGCCCAAGATTGCTAATCGAATTTTATTCATGGGGTAGAGCAAAGAATACGCTCTCTCGTAGAATGAAGACAACAGAATCCATCGCGCGGAGTCAGACTCTTCCCCTCGTTCTGCTAATCTTTCCCTGTCCGCCATAGTCCCGCTCCGAGGGACGACGGCGGATCGCTCCTTGTCTGCTGAAGTCCCGCCCTGCGGGACGAAAGTGGATCGCTACAGGCTGAATCCTATCAGCCTGCTAGTTTTGAACCACAGATGTCGCAAATTAGCGCAGATCCGTTAATCCGCTGTTTTGAATCTGGAAGTCAGGGACTCAGGAAAATGAGCCGTCAGCCTATTAGTTTTGCCCACGGAATACACGAAAAGGCTTACTCCTCAGCCAAGGCTATGGCGGCACAAGTCGTCTACCGACTACGCACTGAAACGGATTTTGAGGTGGCCGTCAGCACGGTGGAATAGTGAGTAGTCTACTTGTTACTTGGGATTTGATACTTGTTACTTCGCGCTTCGTGGCGCGCTTGGTCCTTGTTACTTCGCGCGCGTTGCGCTCCTGACTTGTTTCGGGCGATCACCGGTGTCACCCTACTCTTTTGAATACCGACCCTATTCTAATCTGGTTATCAGCGATCTCATTTCTCCTTTTCGGATTGGGCTACCTGCTGTCGTCCGCGATGCAGCAGGAGTATGCGCGGTATAAGCTGCCGCAGTTCCGAAACCTCGTGGGAGTGTTGCAATTGCTAGGAGCGGCCGGACTGCTCGTTGGATTGAAACTACCGTGGTTGGGTCAAGCCGCTGCTGGAGGTCTCGCAGTGCTCATGTTGGTGGCCGTCGGCGTGCGAATTAAGATCAAAGACTCGCCACTCCAGACGCTGCCCGCCTTCGCCTACCTGGTGCTCAATACCTACCTCTGCTGGGCGGCCTACTAGCCGCCGATCAAAGCACGACCAGCGCGATTCCCATTCCAAGCATCAAGAGTGACGGAATCGAACGCTCAAAAGGATCCTTCACCTTCACGTGCATCAGAAATGCGCCCGTCATGAGAAAGACGAAGAGAGTGGCGGCCGGAAAAACCAACCCCGGCATCCAGATACCGAGAAGCAATGCGAGAGCCACGGCGATTTTAAGTATGCCCACAACCCGCATCACTCCCACCGGCAGACCATAGGCCGCAAACTCTTCACGCATGGAAGCGGCGGCTTTCCCTCGATAGCGGGTCGATTTACTGGAGCGAAGCAGCCAGACATTGAGCAGCCCAAAGGCCACGATCACTTGCAGAGCAATTCGGACGTATTCCATGGGAAGGATCATAATCCAACATATGCCGATCACACAACCATGTCTTTAAACGATCCTTCAGCCCCCCCCGCCTCCCGGCTCCTTCCCTCAATCTTGATCTTTCTCATTCTCGTTCTCGATGCGGAATGAGCCGTCGGCCTGCTAGTTTTGCCAACGAGATACACGAAAAGGCTTCGTCTACCGACTACGCACTGAAACGGATTTTGAGGTGGCGCTCAGCACGGCGGAATAGTGATTAGTCTACTTGATACTTGAAACCTGTTACTTGGAACTTCGCGCGCAGCGGGCCTACTCCCCGTTCCCTTTTTAGCTCTCCTCGCCCGGGGTCGCTAGATCTGTTCTTTTTTCGTCACGACGGGTTCGTTACCGGCATTGGCTTTGATCCAATCTATATCGATCGAAAAACCACCCGGCTTTTTATCGCCGAGCAAGATTCCGACCGAATTAATTGCGGTCGGATCAATCGGCGGAGCATCGCGGAAGGTTTGGCCCCGCCAACCCGCCACAAAGTCCTTCAAGGGCAAAACAAACGTCTGCCATTCACCAGGTGTGGTGGTGAACGCCGCACTGTAGTCCGGAGTCCGCCAGCCATCGGAAGTGCGCAGCCGCAACTGGTAAGTGCGACCATCGCCCTTCACTCGGATGGAAACCGCCCGAGCAGCCGAGAGATCAGGCATGCGACCAGACGCCCGCACGGAAGCAAATCCACCATTGTTCTCCAGCGAAAGTTGCCCCCGAAAACGCATGACATCATCGGACACCCGTTCCAGGCCACTACGGGAGCGCCCCCCCATCACACTGTCATTCACGATCTGCCAATCCAACGACACATCCCCATCGGTAAAATCCTCGAGGGTCACCTCAGCCTGGAGTGGAATAATCATCACTCCGGCCAACCCTAACATAGCGCGCTTCAACATCCATCACCCTACTCGATTTCAACGCATGGTCAAACGAGGCCTAAACATGGTTGAATCAGAAGTCAGAAATCAGCCCCTCTCGTTCTCGTTCTCGACTCAGCAGTCGGCATTTCAGCTTTCCATGTCCGCCGAAGCCTTGGCGAAGGAGGATCAGTTTTTCACATCCCCTCGCATTACCGCGAGATCCGGATCCTCCAACGCGCTATTCTTAAACTCGGCATCCATTTTGATCGCGGTGGCCAGTCGGCGTTTTGCATCCATTTGGTCGCCGAGCAAACAGGCATAACACGCGAGATTGTAGTGCAGCACGGCGCAGGACTTCCCGTGCAGGACCTCCGCCTTGAGCAGCACCTCCTGAGCCTCCTTCACTCGATCCAATTCCCGCAGCGCATAAGCCCAGGAAACCCAGCCCTGCTCCTCATCGGGATCCGTTCCGGCCAATGCCTCCGCCACCTTGATAAGTGCCACCCATTCTTTGGTTTCGTGATAGAGCATCACCCAGTGACGTAAGACCTCCGACGAGTTCCTCTCGATCAAACCCAACTCGGCCGCTGCATCCTGGTGCATCCCCAAGCCGATATAGCCGGAAGCGTATTCAAGACGACGACGAGTAGAGATCATGCAATCAGTGTTTCAGTTTTCCATGTCCGCCATAGTTGAGCAAAGCGGAACAAAGTAGGAAGCATTTCAGTTTTTAAGTTTTCAAACAAACCACCCACCGAAGCAATCCCAGCTAATCTACTACGAACTACTACCGAGGAGCCGTGAGACGACACCTCAACGAGCATCGCGAGAATAACAAGCCGGCCCCTTTTTCGCCCCCTCGCATGAAAGACCATGGCTGCCCCTCCCGCCGGATTGCCCCCTGGCAATCACGATCAAGTGGCTGATACACCGTAGCCCTTTACGGTTTCGATCCACCGTGCTACCGCAACGGCTTCCGGATGACTGGCGCCCGAAAAATGCGTTACTCGTACCGGTTTGATCCCGACAAACCCCAGGATCTGATCCCGAATCTGCCGAATCATGGCATTGCGGTAAATCCATCGCAGGAACCAACTAGGTGTGTCCGAGGTTATAAATACCCTCCCGGTCCGGCCAACCAGCAGCGGTTTGGGCACCCCCATCCAGTTGGGTTCGCGCGGATTAAACGTGTTGGCCACGGCCGTTTAGCTTTCTTCCGTAATCCGTCGTTTTACGTCCGTCCACGTCGAGCCAATTTCGGAATCCTTACCATATTCGGTAGCGTCTTCCGCTAGAACGTGATCATGCCACCGAGGAGGGTTTAAACGGTCCGCCTGATCGCCGATCGAATTCCAGAGCTCTTCAACCAGTAGCACTTTTTCGGAAACCGACAACTGTTCTACTTGGGGGATATCCGCGAGCTTCATGGGAATCACTGTAGGTTTTGTTCCGCGATTGGGAAGTTCGGATTTGAGCAATTTGGGTGCTGGGAGGCAGTGTTATTTTGTCACAGAGGACATAGAGGAGACACAGAGAACACAAAGGCTGAACCGAATAAAGTAACTCCTCTTAAATCTCTTTCAGACTCTGTGTCCTCGGTGACCAGAAAGCTCTGCCTCAACGTTTCGTGGATTTTGGTGTGATTTAGTGGGCCACCTATTCGCTTTGATTGGAAACCCGCTAGAGTCGCGCTTCGTGTAGCGCCGTCAGCCAGGCTACGATTTCGGGGTGGGTTTCGGCGTGTTCTTTTACTTCGGGGTTTTCTTCTCCTAGATTGCGGAGGGACATGGTCGTGATTCCGCTGCTTCGGTTCGTCGTCGCGATGAGCTTCCAGTCGCCTTCGCGCACCGCCCATTCGTTGCTCCAACTGAAATGGAGCACGTCGTGTGCACTCGCGTTGTTACGATTTTCCACAATCGGCATTATGCTGTGACCGTCGAGTTCCGGGGCATCGGGCTCGGGTGAAATACCGCAGAGTTCGAGCACGGTGGGAAACCAATCCATGACCGTGATGATTTGATCGCGGGTTTCACCCGCCGGAAGCTTTCCAGGAAAACTGATCATCGCCGGCACGCGGATGCCTCCTTCTAAGAACTGAGCTTTATGACCAATCCATGGGCCGGTATTCCCTCCCCCGCCATGGGCGCTGTAGTAGTGGCCCACCGGGTAACCACTGGCGTGATCTTCCCGGGTGACGACGCTGTGATTTTCGGGTGAGTGGCCGTTGTCACTCATCATGATGACGATGGTGTTTTCGCGCAGCCCGGTGGCTTCCAACTTGGCTAGCACTTGCCCGATGTGATCGTCGGTTGATGAGATCATGCGAGCATACGACTGGCGCGGCATTTCCAATTCCGGGTAAGCATCTTTGAATTTCTCAATCGGTTGCTCCGGGTAGTGCGGAAGATTGAGCGCAAGGGTCAGAAAAAAGGGTTCGTCCTGATGGTCTTCGATGTAACCGAGCGCGCGTTCGAGAATCATCTCGGGGAAATACTCTTCCGGACGAAAGATCTCTTCATCACCATCATAGAGATCGTGGAACCCTTGGCCGTGCATGAAGTAATGCCGGTAGTTGTCAATGAATCCTCCGAGGTGTCCGAAGTAGGTCTCAAACCCTTGATCCAACGGACCATGACCGGCTTTCGCCCCGAGGTGCCACTTGCCAAACAGAGCGGTGCGATAACCCGCGGATTGCAGGACTTCGGCGAGGGTCACTTCTTCAGTCGCCATATTGGTTTTCTGGGCATCGCTGCCGTTGCGATCGCCTTGGGTCCAATTGGTCACCCCACCCCGCTCCGGATGCCGACCGGTCAAAAGCGCAGCGCGCGCCGGGCAACACACTTTATGCGCATAAGCCTGGGTGAAGCGGATACCAGTCCGCGCCAATTGGTCTAAATTCGGAGTCTGCAGGTCGGTCGAACCGTAACTGTTCACATCCAGTGTGCCCTGATCATCGGTGAAGAGAATGACGACGTTGGGTCGATCGGTGTCGCGAGCGGCAAAGGTGAATCCAGCGAGGGATAAACTGAGGAGGAGGAGTCGCATGGGGCTCTAGTAGCGAGGAGCGAGTAGCGGGTAGCGAGTAGAAATCAGCGCCGCGTGGCGCGGCGGTCCGTCAGCATGCATCGAGAACGATTACGAGAACGAGGCTGATTTCCGTCAGCCTGCATCGAGAACGAGAACGAGGCTGTGAAGGAGTGACTACTTTTCACGCAGGGCGTGAATTGTGTTTTGGATCTCTCCGGTGACCGGGGTGCCGGTTTTTCCTTTGAGGTGGTAGGTGATGGACATTTGCCAGACGGGGGCCATGTCGGCGATGGCGAGGTGTAACGTTTTGCCGTCGGCGGAGAGCTTGGCGCTGGTCACGTCGTGGGGGCGTTCGTCGTAGTGTTTGGAGCCGTAGTCCGCGGAGCGTTTGAGGGCCCAGGTGCGCACTTGGAATTGGTCGGCGATTGCCGTGATCGAATCGGGATCCAAGGGATCCGAGAAGACGATATCCATACCTTGGGTGTGGGCGTTCAACTCCACCGGCAGATGAGCTGGTTTGTCGGTCATGCGCACGCGATAAAAGCCTCCGGCGAGTTGCATCTGGGCAGTGCCCCAGGCGGCCATACCTCCGATATAGAGGTTACCATTCTGGGGATGGAATCGGCCGCGCATCGTGCCGGTGGGAAAATCTGGAATGGGCAGTCGCACGAGGCCGCCTTGTAACTGTCCATCGATTGACTCGTGGGGCACGAGTTCGAGGCGGCCGTGACCGTAGGATAGGTTGAGTAACCGGCCGTCGAGGGCGCCCCACTTGGGACTATCGATCCAAAGTAGTTCTGCGGGTGAGCGGTCAAAGCCTTTGTCCACCCAAGCTAGCGGTTTCTCCACCACGCCATCCGAGGTGTCATCGGGTGCACCGTAGCCCCACATGTTGCCGTAAAAACCTTCGCCCGGCACGACGTGGTTGATGCGGTTCATGGGATTCCAATGCCCTTCCTGATCGGTCACGAAGAACGTGCCATCGGGATTGCGGCACACCCCATTGGCGGCGCGGAATCCTTTGGCCAAAATCTCGGTGGAGGATCCGTCGGCACTGACCTTCAACAAGGTCCCGTGATGTGCCACCAGAGCGGTGCGGGCATGCCGACCACTTTTCGCGTAATAGAGATTCCCCTCGTCGTCGGCCTGCAGTCCCATGGCGAACTCATGAAAGTGCTCCGTGACTTGGTGGTCGCTGTTGAAGTTCTCATAAAAATCGGTCTCTCCATCGTCGTTGAGATCGTGCAGTCGGACGATCTGATCCCGGCAGCTGATGAAGATCTCGTCGTCGATCAACTTCACCCCCAATGGCTGATATAATCCTGACGCGATACGGCGCCATTGGGTTGAGACTGCGGCCTCGTCGGCAATGCCCTCAACCCGCCAGACATCACCATCCCAGCACACCACAATTGCAGCCGAGCCATCGGCGGTAAAATCGATGCCGGTCACACGGAGTCGACTGTTCCAGGGATTCACAAACGGGACCACAAAACTGTCCCACTGAAATGCACCCGCTTGCGTGCCACGGATCGTGGGTGACTCCACCACCGTCGGCCACTGGGCATCACCGCCGCGAGTCAGCGGCTTAAGATCCATCGGTTCCGCGGTGGTGCGCGTGCTGATGCTAAACGCCAGTTTCACCGGCGTGGCGGCGGCTGGAATCGTGGCCACCATAAATCCGTCTTCTTGGCGGATATCTACATCCGGTGAACCCGCCACCGACACGACCGTAAAGTCATCGGCGAGTCGCACCCGCAGGTCTTTACTCGATCGGCCTATGTTCAGGTGCCTCACTAGTCCCGCTCTGGGAGTGAGTTGATGATGTTCCAGAATCGCGGCATCGCCGACCCGGTAACTCAATACGATCGCATCACCTTGTTTGTAGGTTCCGCTGAAACGCATCCACTCGCGGGGGAGCGGACCAAAGTGACGGCCATCGAGGCCGACGAAACGCGCATCTTCAAACGATCCGGTGGCGGGGTTCGCCCAGCCGGGTCCGTCCGATGTTTCGAAAATCGGTTCACCCACGGTGCGCGGACGCTGCACGTGGCGCCCATCAAAATTGATCCGATGCCAGTCGATGAACCCCTCCCCTTGCCACATCCCCGCCACGCGCAACGTGTCGTGTTCAAATGTGACCCATTGTTTGCCCTGACTCACCCCACCCGGCCCGGGATCGAGTCGAATCGCGATGCCCTTGTAAGGAATGTTGGCGTCCGGGGCCACGTAGTCGGACTTCGCGTCTTTCGGCCAGGGGTTTGCTCGGTCGGCGGCGTTCGCGATTTCGAAGGTGCCGGTGAGGAACGGTCCATAATCCATCTCGCGCCACGGTTCGGTTTTCACCGGATCGGGTCCGACTGCGCTACCGACCGGGAGCGTGGCGATATACTCGTCGGTGATGGGGAAATTCTGTGACGGGTTATGCTTCGCGAGGAACTGTTCTCGAATGTAATGAATCACGGCATACTTCTCCCGCGGCACCAATTGCACCTGTGGGGTCATCAAACGCCACCCTCGGGTGATGGTCTGATACATGGTATGGGGATCGCTACCATGCTGGAATTCGCCTTCGGCAAAACGCAGCGAGTTGGGAATCGAGCCCGGCAGGTTCACGTCACCATGACAGTTGTGACACACCTGTTGGTAAACCTCCCGGCCCTGCGCGACGACGGTCTTGTCGACGTGCCGGATGAGGCGGGCGTGATCTACATCGCTCTCGTAGGCCGGTAGCGCCGATGCGGATAACAGCAGGTGACTGACGACGGTCGCAGGTCGCGGCTCCAGTTGAGGTTTCGTGCAACCGGCGAAGAGGAGGAGTGTCGGTAGGAGGTGAATCCAACGGCGGGGTAGCATGGGTTGATAGTAGCGAGTAGCGGGTAGTGAGTAGCGAGTAGAAAGAAGCAGAGCGCGTTCCGGCCCTTCCTCGTTCTCTTACTCATTCTCTTTCTCTTTCTCGTTCTCGTTCTCGTTCTCGATGCAGGATGCAGCCCGTCAGCGCGCTACGCGCGAAGTAACAATTTCCAAGTAACAAGTAACAGGAGCCGACCTCTACTCCAACGTAGTTTATTTTCTCACGCAAAGACGCTAAGTCGCAAAGGGCGAAGCACTGAAGCGGATTTGGAAGTCAGGGACTCAGGAATCTTAGCCGTCAGCTCATGAGATCCTTTGTCCTATGACTTGTTACTTGGAACTTGGAACTTCGCGCGCTGCGCGCGCGGTGCTATCTCCGTGACCCTGAGCTGGACCTATCCAATGGGATTTCCCAGCCTGCGTGAATGCAGACCCCGGATGTTTTAGTTATTCTCGCTTACATTGTCGGGCTGTTTGTGGTCGGTGGGATCTATGGCGGTAAGGTCAAAACCACGACTGACTTGTTCACCGCCGGTGGACGTTCGCCGTGGTGGGTCTCGGGTCTCAGTGGATTTATGACCATGTTCTCCGCGGGCACGTTCGTGGTCTGGGGTGGCATTGCCTACAAACATGGGTTTGTCGCCGTGAGCATTAACATGTGCTACGGCGTCGCGGCTTTGCTGGTGGGTTGGTTTGTGGCAGGACGCTGGAAAAAGAGCGGGATCACCACTCCGGCGGAGTTTGTGCGTCTTCGGTTCGGGACGCGGGCCGTGCATGGCTACACGTGGGCCGTTATGAGTTACCGCACGATCGGAGCTGCCGTGGCCCTCTACGCGCTGGCGGTGCTGCTCTCGGCGTTGATTCCGGTGCCGGAGGGCTGGTTCTTCCGAGATGCGACGACGGGGAATCTGTCGCTCACGTGGGCGATCATCGCGTTCGGGGCCATCGTCTTGGTCTACACCGTCGCGGGTGGACTGTGGGCCGTGCTGATGACCGATGTGCTGCAGTTCATCGTGCTCTACCTGGCCATCGGGTTTGTGGTGCCGTTGTTACTCGGCGAGGTCGGCGGCGTGAATGCGTTTATAGCCAAACTGCCCGAGGGGTTTCTCGAGCTGACGAATAACGAATTCACGTGGGTATTCCTCGCGGGGTGGACCGCTATTCACTTTTTTATGGTCGGAGCGGAATGGGCGTTTGTGCAGCGATTCATTTGTGTGCGCACCGCCCAAGATGCCCGCAAGAGTGCTTGGTTGTTTGGGGTGCTGTATCTGGTGAGTCCTATTTTCTGGATGCTGCCGCCCATCATTTTTCGCACCATCGATCCCAACGCCAATCCGGAGGAGGCTTACATCCTGGCCGCTTGGTTGGTGCTGCCCACGGGCATGTTAGGCCTGATGGTCGCGGCAATGTTCTCCGCAACGGCTTCCATGGTGAGCAGTCAGCTTAACGTCTTCGCCGGCGTGCTCACTCAGGATATTATTGTGCCGATGCTGAAGACTCGACCCGCCGAACAGAGTCTAGTTCGCATCGGTCGCGTGATGACGCTGGTGCTGGGTATCGTGATGACAGCTGTGGCGCTGATGGTGCCTCTGTTGGGCGGAGCAGAGAAAGTCATCCTGAGTATCACCAGCCTGATCGTGGGACCGCTGCTGTTGCCGATGATCTGGGCGTTGTTTAGCCGCAAGGTCACGTCGGTGGACGTGATCATCACCGTGGGAACCTGTTTCATCCTTGGTCTGATCGTGCGGTTCGGCCTGAGCGACACTTCGGTCTTTTCTGCCCTACCTGGTTTTAATGCCTTGGTGGCCCTCGTCGAAGCCAGTCCGCGCAACGTGGAAGTCCTCATGGGGGTGGTCTTGCCGGCGGTGCTGATGGCGATCGCCGAACGCAGGCGAAAGGTGCCGGCCCCCGGATTCGCCGCCGTGCAAAAGCTCGCCGCTCGGGCAGAGCAAAAACAACCCGAATTGAGTATGACAGAGTTGGTGCAACCGGCCCGCGTGATCGGTTGGAGTTTGGCCGCCTGCGCAGCGGGCATGCTGGGTTTGGCGCTCTTTCTTCCGGGGGATCAAAGCCTACTTTGGATCAGTGTGGCTCTATTGGGTGCGATGGCGCGACCTGCGCTGAGGTGGAAACCGAAGGGGTGAAGATGGGTGTAGGGGGGCTGGGGGCTCGTGACGTGCTTGAGCACTCGTGGAGGGGGATCAGGTCGTGACTAAATTGCTGTCGCAATGCGTCTACGACCCGACTCCGTGGTCATGCCTTGTCACTTGATACTTGGAACTTGTTACTTCGCGCGGAGCGCGCTCTGGTGGGCGTAGTAACCGTAGCCGTAGCTCACGCTTACGGTGTCGCCGGGGACCACTTCGAGGATGCCGTTTTCTGCCGTGGGATTCCGAGTTACTTTTCCTGCCACGCGGCCGGTTGAATGGGTTGAGAAGGGATCGACTTCCTGCAGCTTCACCGACTCCTGATCACCACCGGACGTGACGATGGTGAGCGAGATGGGCTCCGTCACCGTCGGATCAAAATTCAGGGGCGCTCGGAGCCGCACGTGAAACGAATCTCCCTGCTGTTTCAGCTCCAGTTCGGTCTCGAAAAACGCCATCTCCGCGAGCGAGCGATTGAAGGCCGTATTGAAGTTCACCCACCCTTCCGTCCAACTGATGTTACCGACTTCGGGGTGATACGGGTAGGACGGTGCTTTCGGCGCACCATCGAACGTGAAGGGGACATTTTCCAATTCCCCTACTCCTCCTAGATAATAACTATACCAACCACGCTCGACGCCTTCGATCTCTCGCGGCGCATCATAGCTGAAATGGCGGCCTGTCGGATTGCGGCCAAACACGTGATCCATGGCGGCGTAAGCGATCTCTCGCAACCGATCCCGCTGAAGGGAATCCGTAACGAGTCCGGCGGCCGACAATGCAGCCGAGGGCAACGCGAGCACACTACCCGGATCGTTCCACTTCGTCTCGTGCCCATCGACGTAAGCCACCCAATGCCCATCATCCGTGAGTTGGAAAAAATCCCAAAGATTAGCGGAGCGACGAATCACCACCTGACTCCATCGATCGACGAATTCGTTAAAAGTATCCGGCACCCCGGTGGGGTCGAGTCGCGCAAATCCGGCCAGACTACTCATGAGTAGATCGGCGCTCATCCGTTGCCCTTTGGTGAGGGCCGGATCTTCCACGTCGAGATGCGCCGTGCTCCATGCCACCTGGGCGCGAGCGGCATCACGGAACGGGATGGCCCGGGGGTCTTGGGTGCGGTCTAGCACTGCGGCCATCAGCGCATTCGGTAAGATGGAGAACCCCGGCGGATACGCTGCCTTGACCGTGCCAATGGTCGTCTTGATCGCGAACAGGTTGTGGCCGTCGGCCGCGCTTTCATCGTATGGATATTCCTGATTGATCGTGGTCTGCTCCCAATGGGTGAGCGCGAAGTCCAATACCTTAGTATAATCGTCGGCATCCAACCACGGCTCCAACCACGACCAAGCGTAGAGGAAAAACGCGAGATCCCCTTTAAAGAACTCATGAGTGAGACCTTGGGTGACGGTGTTGTCGGCGGCCCAATGAATGAGCTTCACGATATCCGGGGCGGTCTCATCAAACGGCGCCAAGGCTCCCCATACACCCTCCACCGGTTCCGAATAGGTGATGCGAGATTTGAGTCGGTGAGTGGCCTCGGGATGAGCCAGGAACTGACTCACCAGCGTGCGAAGATGAAATGCGAATTGATGATCATCGCGCCACGCGTAGGTATAGCCCGCCGGAGTATCCACGTTACCCACGTGGTTGCGGGACTGAACCATGAAGTCCATCGCCAGATCGTAGGTGACCCGCTCCAGCCACCATGGCCCCACCCGAAACGGGTCAGACGTGATCGCGTCGATCCGAATCACGAGCTCATCGCTGGTGGGCGTCTTCAGGGCAGAAAAATCTCCAATACCCTGCGACAGGGTGCCGGTGAATAGCACTTCGGCCGACTCAAGGGTCTGCACGGTGAAGGTCGCTCCGTCCGGGAAGTTCACCGCGGTGAACCGGTGCGGAGCCTCGGCATTGTAACCGCTTTGATTGACGAAGATGAATGGGGCTTCGGCCGGGATATCAGCGACGGATGCCGCGCTCACCTGGTCAGCTCGAGCGACCCCTGCTATCCCCATCCAAAGAAGGGCTAAGAACCAAACCGTGCTCAGTCTACGCCTCTTTTTCATCCTGCCTACTGTCGTGACTTTACGGCTGGTGACGAGGACAACTTGATCTAATCGATAGCGGAGTGATTGAGTGGCCGTCAGCGCGCTGCGCGTTTGGTCCTTGTTACTTCGCGCCTCGTGGCGCGCTTGTTACTTGAAAGGACTTCCCGGACATTTCGCGGAGTCGTTTCCGCTCTACTTCGTTCCGGGCGTCGCCAACGACGGAAAGTCGATTTACATAGTGCACGGTCGCCATGCCAGCTCCCACCGCGTGGAGCGTCACCCGAGTTTTACCGCCGAAACCATCTTCAACCTCAGTCCGAACGATGTCGGGATTATCGCTGGCCAAGCCAAGCCAAAAGCCGCCCGGAACCGGCATGCGTATCGGGGTCTTGAGGGCGACTAACGATTGCCCGATTTCCATATGCACAGGAGCGGTCCGCTCATGGTCCGAATGCCCCGGCAAGAGGTAACGGAATCCCTGGCAGCCCGTGAGGGCTAGCAATAGAATCAAAGAGAATATTTTCGGACCAAAACGCATCATAGGATCTAGTTGGGACCGATTGTTTACATCAAGGTTTCAGCAATTTGATCACCAAACTCCCAAAGCAGTCTAAGAGGTGACGCATTGGAACCGGTGAGGAAGGATTGGGTTTACCACGTCTATGAACGGAGTGAATGTCCTGACAAAATATGAAACAGTCAGCGCACTACGCGCGTTTCACTCCGTGGCTCTTGGGTCGATGTAGCGTTCGGCTAGGGCTCCCAAGGTAATGCGGCCTTGGTGTTTCGCCAACCGCAGGAGCTTCAGGAATATCTGGGCGGTGATGAAGGCATCACCGGATGCGGTGTGGCGGTCATGCGGGTCGATGTGGAATTGCTGACACAGCCCGTCGAGGGAGAAATCTTGAAACGGCGGCAGGGTCACTCCCGCTGCCGTAGCGATCGCTTCAAACACGCCGGCGTCTTCCAGGTGTAAGGTGACTTCCATGGTGTCGATCCAGTGGTTGGGAAAATCGATACCGAAGCTACGTTGGCAAGCGTGCTGGATGACTTCGACGTCAAATCCAATGTGGTGCCCCACGATGACCGCATTGCCGAGGTAATCCAAAAATCCGCGCAGGGCTTCCGGTTCGGTCACGCCGGCTTCGGCCGCTTCTTCCGCGGTGATCCCGTGCACGAGCACCGAGGAGGTGTTGTGACTCACGTGCAGCATGGCCTCGAATTGATCCTCGAGGAGAATTTCGCCCGCCTTCACCGTGATCGCACCCATGGTGATGATCCGATCTTTCTTGGCGTCGGTGCCGGTGGTTTCGCAATCGAGGGAAACGAACCTCACTTCATCGACGGAGTGATCGTCCGCGGGTGCGGTGGCGCGTAAAGCCAGGTAACGGGTCACATCGGCGGGCAGGCTGGATTCGTGGTCGGACATTACTGGTCGGGCAGAAGGAAGTGATTTACCGCAACATCCATTAGGCGGCCAACCGTCCGGAAGATGGTTTTGATGCGTTGGATCTCAATCGGGCTGAGTTCATTGGGACGCACGAGGCGGGCATCATCACCTCGGCTCAGCCCAACCCGGGTTTGCAGACGGAGGGCGTAGTCGAAGGCCAACACCGCCTCGTTCAGCACCCGGGCATATTGCGGGAGCGCGATAGCGGCCTTGCGCAGTCGATCGGGGGTGAAGGTCGCATCGGCCATGCCGAGTCCCAGGGCGAAGACCCGTGCGATATCGACGATCGGGCCGAGCGCATTGGACTTGGTGTTAATCGCCTCCGTCGTGGCTCCCGACTTGTTCATGACCCCGCCGCTAAAAATGGTAACGGGAGGCAAATTGTGCATCGCAGCCTTGGCCAACACTGGGATGAAAATCGGGTTGAGTTTTATGCTCTCAAGAATGCCAACCCGGATCTGCGTCACCAAGGAACGGTCTCCCGTAATCGCCCGGAGATCAAAGAACGGGGTGCGGTCAATGATCCCGCTGGCTTCGGGTTCAAGGATCCATTCACGGTAGGTTTCGCCCCAACCCGACACCGATTGGCACCAGTCGGTATTGCTCGCCATCTGGTTATACCTATTCAGCGGAAAGCGACAGACGGAGAACACACTGCCCATCTCATTCGCCAAGGCACTGAACCATTGCAGCATCGGCTCGAGATCGAAACCCGGGGGAGGATCGGCGTAGACGATGCCCGTGCGTTGGCTGGAGCGGAGGAGGCGTTCCTTACGTCCCTCGGAGTGAAAGGCGATCCAGGCCCACGGCAGCGACGGTTCAATGAGCCCTTGGGCAGCGAGGCGTTGCTTGGCCAGTTCGATAGCCTGCTCTGTTAGCATACGATCAACTTGCGCGATGAAATTGGTCAGCCACTGAATCGGCGCTTCACCTTCAACATAACGGAGCAACAGCTCGTCGGCCCGGTCGCGCAGACGGCGGAGTTCGTTGATGTCGAGGGCGAGCGGGAATTCCTTGGAGAGGAAGACGGGCACGTTGCCGTGCATCGCCTGAATGGTCTTCTCCCCCACCACTCCGAGCACTCGACCATCCGGGCCTCCGGTGTCCGTCACCACTAAGTGGTGACGTCGATGACGGATCATCATGATGATGATATCTCCGGCGGGCATGCCTTCGCGGATCGTAACGACGGGCGCACTCATGATCGCGCTCACCGGTTGATCAAAACCCACCTCCCCGGTAGCCACGCGGCTGGAGAAATTGGCCTCGGTCAAGATGCCGAGCGGACACCCTGGCTCATTCACCACCACCACCGCTTCCTGCAAGCCGGGGGCAATCTTTTTGGCAACTGAAGCAATGATCTCATCCGGGCCGACGGTGAGAAGTCGATTGGACGCCCGGGTGGCCAATTCCTCTGAATAGGTCAGCCAATAGGCGGAGTTGGCTGGGAGCTCCAAGGGCTCGCTGGTCGAAGCTTGTCGTCCGGCCACATCATCGATCGAAAAATACGAGGCCAAAAACTGAGTCGCCGCCGGATATTTGGCGCAGACCGCCAGCAGGGTCTCGGCCGGCAAGGCATAGAGGATACTCTCCTGGGCGACCCGCGCCGTCGCGGGATAAGGGGAAGAGGGATCATTCCAATCGATGCCTACTAGGTCGCCCTCGGCGCGCACATCGATCAGATCTTCACCGTGCTCTCCGGGGAGGAAGAGATTGATCGTGCCTCGCTGAATCACCCAAATGAACTTCCCCCGCGTATCGCCCATCGAGAAGACAATCTCATCCGTCTCGTGGAATTTCACCCGCCCGCCCTGCGCGATCAGCAATAGCTCTGCTTCGGGTAAATACTCGAAGGGAGGAAACGCTTTGAGGAAATCCGCAACGCGCAGAGAAATGCTGGAGGTTTTCAACGGAGGAGACGCAAACGGCTTCGCCGGTATAAAGGAAGTCGGAAGGTGAGCGATTTTGGTGACAATTTCGAACACCGAGGTCATACTGTTCAACTGGACCGCGCCGTGAACGGCCGCGAACGACGATACCG
>CAJXQX010000030.1 GCA_913058185.1 uncultured Verrucomicrobiota bacterium | reverse complement strand
GCCGTTCGGCATCTCTTGTCACTTGAACCGTTCGGGATCTGTTGTCACCTCGCCCATAAAGCACGACCCACAAGGTGAATACGGAACTCGATGGTAAGCCGGGCTTTACGCCCGACAGCGGATTCGCCAGCCCACGTTCTTCGTCTGAATCGATGCTTCAGGCGGTTATAAGTATGCTCAAAAAGGTTTACCGCGTTTCGCAGTCACTCTCCTAAGCGGTGATCGATTGCGTTGGGGGGTTGCCAAATCGCAGTAGGCGGCGAGATTAGCCGTTCCATGTCCGATCTCACCGACCTCTATCAGGCGGTCATACTAGACCACAATAAGCGTCCTCGCAATCGAGGTAAACTGCCGCAAGCCACCCGGGTGGCCAGTGGCGACAATCCTACGTGTGGTGATAACTGCACGGTCTATCTACAGATGGATGGCGACCGGATCGGTAAGATCGGGTTCGACGGATCAGGCTGTGCGATCTCGCAGGCCAGCGCCTCTCTGATGACGACTCAGCTAGCCGGGAAAACCCTATCCGAGGCGCAGTCCGAGTTTGGCGAATTCCGCGACATCGTGACCACCGGCAAGGAGCCCGAGGAGTTTTCCGAGGTTGCCGCCTTCGCTGGGGTGCACGCATTCCCGGCCCGCATCAAATGTGCGACCCTCTCGTGGCACGCCGCTATCGAAGCGCTTAAGAAACCGGATTCGCCGGTCGAGGAGTAATCCCACCATGACACCCGACTTTTCAAACCTGCGGCTGGATTTTCCGGTCCTCGATCAACACGTGGGCGGCCATCCGCTCGTGTATCTCGACAACGCCGCGACCACCCACAAGCCGCGGGCCGTGATCGATGCTCTCGCGCGTTTCTACGAACGCGACAATAGCAACGTGCATCGTGGATTACATGCACTCTCCATGCGGGCGACCGATGGCTACGAAGCCGCGCGCGAACGCACTACCAAATTCATCAACGCGTCTGAGTCCGCCGAAGTGGTGTTCACCAGCGGCACAACCGCCTCGGTCAACCTGGTCGCCCAAGGGTGGGGCCGCGACACTCTGAAGCCCGGCGACGTCGTGGTCTGCACCGAAATGGAGCATCACTCCAACATGGTGCCATGGCAAATCGTCTGCCAACAGACTGGCGCGACGTTACGCTACATCCCGGTTCTCGGTGAGAACGCCGAAGGTGGCCTCGATATGGCTGCGTATGACGAGTTACTGCTCGCCGGTAACGTCAAGTTGGTGGCGTTCACCCACATTTCCAACACGTTGGGCACGATCAACCCTGCTACCGAAATCTGCGCGAAAGCGAAAGCCGCGGGGGCTCTTACGATGGTCGATGGCGCCCAATCCGCCGGGCACGAAAACGTCGATGTTCAGGCCATGGGATGTGATTTCTATGCATTCTCCGGTCACAAGATGGCCGCTCCCACCGGCATCGGAGTGCTCTACGGACGCCGCGAGCTCATGGACGTCATGTCACCGTGGCAGGGCGGAGGCGGCATGATCAGCACGGTCGAATACGAAGGTAGCAAATGGAAGCCCTCTCCGGAGCGTTTTGAGGCGGGCACCCCCAATGTGGCCGATGCGATCGGATTGCACGCGGCGATGGACTATTTGGATTCAGTCGGGCGCCCGGCCATTGGTCGTCACGAATCGGAGCTCGCCGCTTTGGCGTATGATGCTCTTAGCGAACTGCCGGGAATCCGCATATTAGGACCAGGAAAAGGCCAGCCGCGGGCCGGTTTGGTCAGTTTTGCGTTCGAAGGCGTGCACGCCCACGACGTGGTCACGTTTGCCGACCAAGATGGGGTCGCGCTACGGGGCGGACACCACTGTAACCAGCCCTTGATGCGTAAATTGGGCCTGCCCAGCACGACTCGGGCGAGTTTCTACCTGTATAACACTCCGGCCGACGTCGATGCCCTCGTAGCGTCGATGCAACGCATCTTAAAATTTTTCGGCGTAGAGTAGGGGGATAAATTCCCATTGACCGGCGGTGCCCGATCAGCCTTAGCTGATCGTCTTTCGTCAATCACTAGGCCGTTTCCAACGGTCGGGCGGAGCAACCTGGAGAGGTGGCAGAGTGGTCGAATGCGCTCGCTTGGAAAGCGGGTATAGGGTTAAACCTATCGGGGGTTCGAATCCCCCCCTCTCCGCCATTTTGATTTCGGATTTGGGATTTACCGACCAAATGCACAGCGAGTCACCGTGTAGGGGGATGAGAACCCTTAGGGTTCGACGAAACGAAGCGCGAAGCGCGCAGTGGAGAAGGGACACACGCCAGTGTGGTCTCGCGCAGCGAGATCGTCCGCAGGCCGACCAATCCCTCCCTGTTCGCCATTTTCGAAAGCAATTTGGTATGGGATGGCCCTGCCACCCGAGATCGGGGAGGGACGACCTCCGTGTCGTCCGATCTGTTGCCACACCGTGGCGGGCTGGACGGAGCCGATCCCTCCCAGGGATGTTACAGAGTAGCCTACCGAATTACTTTCGATTTCACCGTGTTGTTTACCGTTTGCGATTGCGAGTTTCGAGGCGATTCGGTTCCTTTCTCGCGTGTTTGACCGGCCGAAATATGGCGTTCGGATTCACCTCATGGGGTGGGTGCTTTTGTGGCTGAGTTTTTCGGCCCTCCCGGCGATGGCACAGAGCCCGAGTAGTTTGGGCACTACGCGGCTCCAGGAGGTGGCTTCACAGTATCTGGATCGTTCTGCCTTCGCGGCTGCGGTGCCGTATTTGCACGAGTTGAACCGACGGTTGCGGGAGTCCGAAGACAGCGCCGCGATTCGCGCTCGCGAGAGCATTTTGTTTTATCTCGGACTCGGACGTTTGCAGGCCGCTGAGTTGCCCCTAGCTGCGGTCACTTTGGCAGAGTTTATTTCGCTATACCCCGACTCCCCCCATGCGTCCTCGGCTCGGCTCTATCAGTGAGATGCTTATTATTACCAGGGGCGGTTGGCCGACGCCCGATCGCTTTACGCCGAGATGGAGCAACAGGGAGATCCGTCGCGGCTCACCTCCGAACTGCGGCTGTTGTTTTGGGAGCATTATGCCGACTCCGTTTACGCTGAGCGGGACTGGGCAGCGGGACTGCCGGTATTTGCCCAGTTTAGTGATGCGTTGACGGCCTCGCTCGGTCGATTGGGGGTTGATGAGAAACGGGCCAAAGCCAGTTCGTATAAACTCCAAGCCGCCATGGCACTTGATAATTTCGAGGCGGCGATGGCTATTCTACCCGAGCTTAGCGGGCGGACGGGTAAGTCACGATATGACGTAGCGCTCAATCTCGCGTTGATGCGAGGTGGGGATGGTTTGTATGAAGCGCAGCGATTCGGCGAGGCACTCTTCTTTTATGAATTGGTGATTCGGCCGGCGGCTTTAAAAGCCTTTTGGGCTGAACAGATCGGCCAGCTGCAAATGGAACGGGCGCGCATTGCCGACGTGGAGTGGTTTGCCGATCGCCTCATCCAATTGGACAACGACCTCGCCCAAGCGCGGACGCGGATCACGCAACTTTCTCCGGTCGAAAAAGGTGATGGAGGGAATAGCGAAAATCGCGTGCCCGATTTCAGTGCCGCTCTGAACTTTCGTATCGCGCGGTGTTACATGGCGCGGGGTCGTAGTCACGAAGCCTTCTGGGCCTTCCATCGCTTGGAGTCAGAGCTCGCCACCGCGAAGACCGCGGCGACGGGTGGTTTTGCCGAAGAGTCGCTTTATGGTCAGGTCAAAATGGCCGCGGCGGCGGGGCGATCCGATCGCATCCAACGTTTGGCCCGACGCTATCTGCGAACGGCAGATTATGGGCGGTTTATTGGGGACGTCGCTTACGAGCTGCTTCAGACCGAAGTGCAGACGGGCAACCTGCCGGCAGTGCGTGAGTTGGCGGGGGCCTATCTCGACCGCGTGCGTCTGGATCCGACGCTGCAGGAAGCTCCCAAACTTATTTATCTCGTAGGATCGACTCTCATGGAAGGGTCAGATGCCTCGGGTTTGAGTGAAGGGTTTGGACCGATGCTGCACGAGTATCCAGATCGTGGATTCAGTGATGGGCTCCATTATTGGCTCGGGTTGGCTGACGTTTTAGAAGGCCGGTTTCGTCCCGCATTGGATCACTTTTCTACCATCGCGGCGGACTACCCCAATGGCAGCTACACGGAGGATGTGGAGTATCGGATGGGAGTCTGTTGGTTTGGATTGCTCGACTACGCCAAAGCGAAACTGCAGCTCGAAGGGTTTTTGGCCGATTACCCGGACAGTCGATTGGTGAGTGAGGCTCACGCGTTGTTAGGGGATTTGGCGGGGGCGGAAGGGCGCGTGGAGGCGGCAATCGATGCCTATGCCATGGCGCAGGAAACGGGCGGATGGCTCAATCCGCCCAATATGGGTTACATCAATCACGCCGTATTTCAGGCGGGAGAGCTCTTCGCCCAGCAACAACGCTGGATCGAAATGGCGGAGTGGTTTGAGTTCTATCTCAAACGTTGGGGCAAACAAGGCCGGGCCGGCGATGCGCTTTACCAGTTGGGGCGCGCCCAAGTCGCGTTGGGCCGTAACGAGGCGATGCTGGAATTGTGGATCCAGTCGATTTTGGAGTTTGGCAATGATCCCGCCGATACGGGCCCTGATTTAATGTTGGCAGAATTCCCCGAACACTTTGAAGCGGTGCGTGGCCAGTCGCCCGTCGCGGTCTTGCGCGACTCCTTGGCCATCGCGCGCGCTCAGCAACACGAGACCCTGCAACTTCGGATGGGCTTGGCCTTGGAGTTGCTGGGCGAGCCGGTCGATCAATTGCCTCATGTTTCGCTCGACAACATTGCAGCCGCGAGTGGTGCCGTGTTGCTCGCAACCGTTGACCGTGAGCGGGTAGTTAATCCTGAGCTGGCCTTGGTAGCCGCTGAGCGTGTTTTGGATTTAAATCCCTGGGGGCTTTTTGCGGCCGATGCGTGGAAGGCTGTTGCTGAACTCAGCGCCGCGGGAGGCGATACGATGAAAGCGATCGGGGCGTGGCGTCATTTGGCGGAGAATTTCCCCACCTCGGCTCATGCGTCCGTGGCTCGACTGCGGGAAGGTGATATGCAACGCCAGCGGGGTGCCCATACGGCGGCGATCACGGCTTACCGTGAAGTGCTAAAAGTGCGTCAATGGCGGGGTGAAGCGTGGGCGGAAGCCAACTACAAAATTGGCCTCACCCACTTTGAATCGGGTGACTATTCTGCGGCGTTTGGATTTTGTCAGCGGGTCTATGTTTTGTATGGCGGTGTCGAACGTTGGGCAGCCGAGGCCTATCTCACCAGTGGCCTTTCCTTGGAGGCCCTTGATCGAACGAGCGATGCGGTTGCGACTTATGAAGAGTTGCTCTCAACGGAAAGCTTGCGGGACGAATCGGCCGCGAAAGCCGCCGCCGAAAGATTGGAGGCATTACGACTCTCATGAGATCAATCACTTCAACGTTGGCCACTCTCATGGTGGTGGTCTCAGGCCTAGCTCAGAGCGACGATGTATTGCGCGTGCGTTGGGGCGGGGAGCAGAGCGCGGTGATGCGCGTGATTGGCGTCGACGCAGAGAACCGGTTGCGACTGGCCGCAATCGATGGGGCGCAAGGAGAAGCATTGATTCCATTGACGGAAGCGGCGGATCTACAATTTATCTTGCCCGAAGTTTATCGAGAGGCGCAGCAACGGGTGTTTGTGGGCCGTCCTGCCGAAGCGGTGTTCCTATTGCGTGAGGTTATGCCCGCTTACGTGCCTTACGCGCATATTCCGGGCTCCAACTCCGGCGCGGCGGTGCGTTTCTATCTCAACTTATTGATCGACCAACGCGAATGGGTGGAGGCCCTCGCGATAGCCGCGGGTTTGGTGGAGCAAACAGTCTCGGATCGTTTTGTGCCAGATCTCGTGCGACTGGTGCGATCCCTGCAATTGGAGTCGAGGTTCGACGATGCAGCTTGGCTGGTCGGACGTCTGCCGATTGGAGACGTGGGCGGGGCCAACCACGTGCTTATCGTGGGCGTCGCCGACGAGATGCGTCGTGCCGGCCATTGGGTTGAGGCGCAGTCGATTTATCAACGGCTCCGAGAACCCGCTTCGACCGAGGAGGTCGCTCGTTGGGATTGGTTGATTGCCTACACTGATTGGCATCAAGGCAGTGCCCTGCGGGCCGGCGTAGCGGTGGCAGCGGTTGAGGATTTGATCCCGACATCTCAAGCCGGCTTGGTCGGTCTGCTCATGGGTCGAGTGGCGCTGGCGAATGGTGAGCTGACCACTGCTTTGGATGTGCTGGGTGAAACCTTGATCGGCGTCGATGCGGCGAGCGAGTGGCGGATCGAAATCACCGCCCTCATCGCCGAAGCCTATCGAGCTCAGGGCGACGAAGTTTTAGCCAAAACGATCGAATCAGATCTGCAACGGATGCACCCCCAGTCGCGTTGGGTTATCTCCCCGTGATTAATTCCCCCCTCAGTCCTTCCAAATTTATGAAACACACTCCCTCACTCCCTTGGCTCTCATTTACGCGATGGCTCTTGTTACTTGGTTTGATCCCCGTGTTCCTGCACGCCCAAGAAACGGCCGCATCCGCTGGCGACGTGAGCTTGGGTCAACTCTGGCGGCAAGGCGGTTGGGCCATGTATCCATTGGCGATGTTCTCGGTCGCGGCGTTTGGTCTCATTCTTTTTAATGCGCTCAGCATTCGCGAACAGCCGCTGTTGCGGGCTGATGTCTCGAACGAGTTGGATGCTTTACTCGCCAAGGGAGACGTCGATGGGGCGAAAGCCGTCTGTGAGGCGAGTCCCTGTCTCGTTGCCAACATCACTCGCGCTGGCCTAGTTCGGGCAAACCCGGGGTCCTACGATTCGGAGGCCGTTGAGAAGGCGATGGAACAAGCTTCAGTCGAAGAGGTTGCCGGACCATTTGGCGTCATCAGTTACCTATCCATTCTCGCCACCCTCGCCCCGATGGTGGGCATGCTCGGCACGGTTTCCGGTATGATCAAAGCGTTCCGCAATATCGCGCTCGGCGGCATGGGAAAGCCGGAGTTGCTGGCCGATAATATCTCGGAGGCGTTGATCACCACTGCCGTGGGTTTGGTCGTGGGAATTCCGGCAATGTTTGCGTTCTTCTTTTTCAAGAGCCGTTACGCTCGGTTGACTAGTCGTCTGGCTCGGATCTGTGGTGATCTCCATCACACGCTGAATCAGGCGATGCACGCCAAGCGTTAACTTTTCCGTCTCACCGACCATGAAAATCACCTCTCTAGGTGGCGACGATGCCCTCTTCGACATGACTCCGATGATGGATATCGTTTTCCAGCTCATTGCGTTTTTCATGATCGTCGCGACCTACGTAACGCGAGAGAAGGTCGAGGTGGATTTGCCGATGGCAGTCAATGCGGCGATGGCGGAGAATCAGCAAAATCGGGTGCTGATATCGATCTCGGTGGATGGGCAAGTCTGGGCCGGCTCTCGGCCGGTTACACTCGATCAATTGGCGGATGAAGTTCGCGAGTGGCGTGAGTCGAATCAAGAAGCGCGGGTCGTGATCCGCGCCGATCGCGGCAATCGTTACGGGCTCGTCAAACAAGTCATGAAGGTCTGCCGCGACGCGGGTATCGCTGACATTATTTTTTCCTCTCTACAACCCGGAGGTGAAGGATGATTTTTTCTGGCCCACGAAACACACGAAACACACGAAACACACGAAACACACGAAATGGCACGAAAGGTAGATCAAACTGCTCGTTTTCACCGCAACCACTCGTAGTGAGGGTGGAGTGGTTTCGTGTTATTTCGTGTGTTTCGTGGGTCAAATATTTCAGTGGAGGACGTGAAGTTTGAAAAGCCACAACCCCATTCAAGACGAGGATGACGGGTTCTCCATTGATTCCATGTTGGATATCGTGTTCCTGCTCCTGATTTACTTCATGGTCACGGCGGCCTTCGTGAAGGAGGAAGCAGACATCAGCATGTCGCTGCCGAGTCGGGTTTCGCAGGACGAACCGTTGGACATGCCCGAAGAACAGGTGCTCGATATTTTGGCCGACGGTTCCGTGTGGCTGAACGGGCAACCTTTCGATGATGCGACAAGTGCCACGCTGCCGCAACTGACCCGCACGTTGACTCGATTCCGGGCAGCGGCGGAGGATGCGCAGGTGCCCGCTTTCATCGTGGTGCAAGCGGAGGATGATGCCGCGCATCAACGGATCATCGACGTGCTCAACGCCTGTGCAGTCGCGGAGATTTCTCTCGTCTCCTTCAACCTAGAATAACCCGGTATGACGACCACGAATCGCCGTCCTCGCAGCACGCTCTTTTGGGTCATTGTGATCAGCGCGGGAGCTCATGTGTTGGTGGGCGCTGTTTTGGCTTCGTGGAAAATCTATCGTTACACCCAACCACCCGAGGCTACTTTTTCATCACCACCGCCCGCCGCCCGCGTGCCGCCCGCGAATCTCGAATATCGCGTGCAGATGCAGCAGCTGCAGCAACAGAGCACCCGCCCTCCTCGCCAGACCGCCGGACAGGCGGAATCCCTGCTTAACCAATCACTTGACCAGCTCGATAGTCCCGGTCGTGCGTTCGGAACCTCGGCGTTGGGAGGAACCCCGGTGGTGGTGAACGGTAGTGGAGTAGGCCGGGGAATCGGGCGACTCGGCGGTGGTAGCGGTGGGCGGCTCGATTTTGGCGTTTCGGCGGTCGACTTCTTTGGCATAAAAAAACAGGGCGAGCGCGTCGTTTTTATTGTCGATGTCGGGGCCTCGATGGTGGAGCCGGAGCGCGGTGACCTACCGGGGTATGATCGCGTGAAGAATGAGCTGGCGGCGATGATCGAAGGGCTTTCTCCAGGGACGTTTTTTAACATCATCGTATTCTCGCGGGCCATCGATCTTTACGCGCCGCGCATGGTAGTCGCGACGGCCGACAACACGTCGCAGGTGCGCGACTGGATTTCGCCTTACTGGCGCATGACCGACGGCAAGATCGAGCGGCGGGGACCTTTTCGCAAAAACTACGAGCCGCAGATGATCGATTGGAACGGAGCCGGTGGGGGCTCGCGCATGGACCAAGCCTTCGCGGCAGCTCTCGAGCTGCGGGCCGATCTGATATTCATGATCACGGATGGGACCCCCTCCATTCGCCAAGGTCGCAAGCCAGCGGAAGAAGGTAAATGGCGTCAACGCGTCGAACGGTTTGAGACGGACTGGGCTCGCTTTGAGCAGAGTCAGAAGGGGCAGAAAGCGTTGGTGAAATACGAAGAAGTGCGTGCGGTCTGGCGGGCCGACCGTGATAAGATCACGTCGGCTCGCGAAGCTCGTGGCTTACCCCCGATTGTGCGCGAAGGCGGTTCGCGTGGGGCACCGTCGAAGCCGGGGCCTTCGCGCCCGAGCCGGCCCACCAGTTATTACGATTTGGAAGATCTCGTGCGATTTGTGCGCAAGACGGCGCGAACCCTTTATGAGAGTTCGGGCAATACGATGCCCTCAATCAATGTGGTCGGTTATTCGCCCAACGCGAAAGGCACCGCCGTGATTGAGGAGTTAGCAGATATTTTCCCGGAAGGATCCCATCGATTGATGGGTGGTTTCGACGAATCGGTTACCCAGTAAAATCGAAATTTTCGTTGGCGGATTGCGTGACCGTGAGCTACCCTGATGGCTTATGGCTACTGTTACCAAGCTCCTCCACACGCGCATGCGAGTGAACGATATCGATGCGACTGTGAAGTTCTACACCGAAGCACTCGGTCTTACTGAGACCCGTCGCCATACCTCGCCCCGCGGAGCCCAGTTGGTGTTTCTCGCCACCTCTAACAGCGAAGAGGAAATTGAGATCTGCCAAATGCCAGATGGCGCTCCCTCCGTGGAAGTGCAGGAAGACTTGATGCACCTCGCTTTTCAGGTGGAAGACCTGAAGGCATTTGCGGCCGAAGCCGCTGCCAAAGGTTACGAGCTTAGTGATGGTCCTACCGAATCTGGTAGCGGTTCAATAATCGCCTTCTTCGACGCCCCCGAAGGCTACGAGGTCGAGTTGATCCAACGCGCAAAGTAAACGCACTGTTTGGGTCAGCGCCCTCCGTGGGCGCGTTCCCAAGCAAACAGGTATTGCTGGGCCAGTCCCGCACTCGGTCCGAAGTGAACGCGTCCGAAGTGGGCGACTTGAGTCGGCGTCCAACCGTCCAAACCGTAACGGCGGGCCATGGATTTGATCATCCAGGTGTCCACCGGAAACGCTTGCGGGTGACCAAGTCCGAAAAGGGAGACGCAATCGGCGATCTTTTCACCGACGCCAGGCAGCACGCATAGTGCGGTCCTGGCTTCCGCATAAGGCAGCTCAGCCGTCTGCTCCAACCATCCCGGATGAGCCTTTATGTAGTCCGCCGTGCCCTTGATGTAGCGCGCCCGGAATCCTAGTTGGCACGCACGCAGCTGTTCCTCCGAAAGCTCTGCAATTTGCCGCCAAGTAGGCATTATAAACACTTTATCACCAGTGCTATAGATTCTATTTTCACTTGTGATATGACAGTTAGGGTCGGTATTTGGAGGAGGTGATAGTGGCGGGTGGGCTGGTTTGTCACGTGTAATATGACAGTTGAGGGCGGTGAGGCTACCGTGGCGTTCGGCCAGGAGCGCCTGCATTTGTTTTATCTGCACGATCTGTTTCGTGGCGCTGCAGAGGAATCCGAGAAGGGTTTCGCCGAAGGGTTGGCGCAGGATTCTCAGTCCCGGGAATGCGGTGATACATTTCCTTAAATGGGCGTCGCTGCGCCAGGGTAACACGTCGAGGTGGAGATCGTGTTGTTCATCATCGAGGCGAAGGTAGCGTTGGAGCGTTGCCGCTGAGGTGAGGGTATCGGGAGTGATCGGCCTCCACTGCAATGACGTCGGACCCACGAGCGAAAGCTCGACCACGTGATTGGCCCATTGTCCGCGCCATACTCCGTCGGGTTGGCGATTCCAGCGGAATGCTTGGCCACCGTCCAGAAGCTCAGCCAGCGATTCGGCGGTAAAGCGGACGTTGATTTCCAACGGACGCCACGGCCCGGATGAATCACTCATACGATTGCAGCTTCAACGGGAGCGGTGTCGGTGGGGAAGTCAGGCATTCCGTTTAGTCGGTGGTCTCTTGCCAGAGGAAACTGCTTTTGGTGGCGAGGGTTGAGCCTTCATGGGAAAATATGGTGAGCCGCCAGGCGACGGGGGCTTCGGTGGCATCGACCCAATCGGAACCGGTAAGGCCGACCGGGATGGCGTGACTACCAGAAGCGAGATCGGCGTCGAATTCGTATACCGAGGGTTCGGTCGAATCGGTACGCGTGACTTCGAGACGTATTTTTGCAGCGGAGATCGCGACCGGAGACTTGGCCCGGACGAGCCAGTAGTAACCCTCGCGGGCTTCGGGTTGGGTCCGATGAGCGAGTTGATTGGATTTCGCGGCCGGGCCTTGGAAGTATTCGCTCGCAGAAGTAAAACTGGCGGCATCTCGATAGCCGGGCCATATCCGCACGAGTTCCAGTTCGGCGAAAGCAGACGAGGCACCGAGTCCTAGGGCGAGGACCAGCGTGATGAGGCGAAGAAGGTTCATACAGTTAGGTTTCGAGATTTTTCAGGTCCCATCTGTATCCAATTATGGTGCTGGTCGCATGCGCTTTAATTCGGATCGATTCAGGGTGTCTCGGGTAAAGACAGGCGGACAAATTGATAACGGTGAAATCCGAGCAGGGCGGGTGGCCAACCCTGGACTTCGGGACGCATGAGATAGGCTTGGGTGCCGTGATAGATGGGCGCGATGGGGGCGTGTTCGAGCAGGATGGTTTCCGCCTGTTGGTAGAGTGCGTAGCGTTCCGCTTCATCGCTGATAGCGACTGCTCGGTTCATCAATGCGTCGTATGCTGGATTGTCCCAGCCGGTGTTGTTGTTGCCGCTGTAGGAGAGGAACAACTCGAGAAAGGTGTAGGGTTCCACGTAGTCACCGATCCAACGAGCATTGGAGATATCGTAGGAGAGATTGGTTTCGTCGTTGAGCCACACGCGTTGTTCTTTCATCGCGATGCTGATGTTTACACCCAGTTCGGTGCGCCACATCTGTTGCACGGCTTCGAGGATCGATTGGTTGATCTCGCGGGCGCGGGACATGACTTCGAGTTTGGGGAAACCGTCACCTCCCGGGAATCCGGCTTCTGCCAAGAGGGCACGGGCTGCGTCGGGATTGTAGGATAGGGTGGCCTGGGCGGTGTAGCCCGCAGTGTCCGGTGGGGTGAGGCGGCTGGCAGGTTGTTCGCCTCCGACGAGCACGTTGCTAGTCAGTGCCTCTCGGTTGATCGCCATGGCCAGCGCGCGACGAACGCGAATATCACCGAGGGGCGGTCGCGTGACGTTGAAACGCATGAAACCGGTGAGGACGAAAGGATCGACGCGGATCAGTTCCGGCGAGTCGCGTCGGTAGGCGGCGACTTTGGTCAAAGGAACTTCGGAAGTGAGGTGGAGTTGACCCGAACGAAAAGCGGCCTCCTGGCTCACGGCATTTTCGTAGGGATAGAAGACGATGCCGTTGAGTCCGACAGCGGCGGCATCGCGGAAGTGCGGATTGCGTTCAACTGCGATCTGGCTCTGGGGCCCCCAAATAGTGAGACGAAACGCGCCGTTGCCCACCATGTTTTCGGGCCGAGTCCAGCGGTTGGTGCGACTGGTTAATCCACCTTGAGCTTCGATCACATGCAGCGGCGCGGGAAAGGCGACCGGCAGGGTGAGGATCGAGGCGAGCATGGGGGTGGGTTGGGCGAGCTCGATCACGAAAGTCTGATCGTCGAGTGAACTGACTCCGACTGAGGCGGGGTCTTTGTTCTTTCCACTATTGAAGGCGGGGGCACCTCGGATCGGATAGAGTACGTAAGCGTATTCGGAACCAAGAGCGGGGGCCAACGCGCGCCGGTAGGAGTCGCGGAAAGTTTGAGCGGTGAGGGCGGTGCCGTCGGACCATTTTAGATTTGGTCGCAAATAGAACGTCCAAGTGAGGCCGTCTTCGGAAATCTCCCATCGCTCTGCGCAGGCGGGAACGGCGCGAGAGGTGAGTTCATCGACGGCGACGAGTCCTTCGAACAGAGCCAGCACGACCTGCATGTCGGTGTAGGCGGATACCATGTGTGGATCGAGGTCACGCGGTTCGGCGCCGATCGCCATATGCATCACGCCGTCGGCATTGCCTTGTTCGACGCGCGTGGTGCGTGGTCCGCAGCCGACCAAGGCAAAGGATGCGGTGAGTAGGAGGACGAATGACCCGGAGCGCGATAGCATGACGGTTGAGTAATGCAGAAGAGAATGGTTGGGGCAACCACGGGGCGGTATTGAACCTTGCGGCAGAGTGTCCTCCGAGCTGTGATCAGAACCTAGCCCCTTTATTTATTATGAAATGGTTTTACGCAGTTGGCAGTGAACGACTTGGTCCTATCTCGGATCAACAATTATCCAACCTGATAGCGAACGACACCGTTTCGGAAACGACGTTGGTTTGGCGCGAAGGTTTTGCTAGCTGGCAGGCATGGAGCGAGGTCGCTGCAGCCAATTCCTTGCCACAGCCAGATGCGAGTGCGCCACCGATTCCCGTGACGCCTGTCGCGGACGAATCTGAAGAGGGTCCCGAGTTGGACTGGTCGATCGATGAATTCGAGGAGAACCTGCGCCAAAACGGTTTCGCGACGTCGGTCGGTGGCTGCCTGTCCCGAGCTTGGGAGAACTATAAATCATTTTTCTGGTTGGCGCTGGGTACGGTGTTGGTGGCGTCGATTATTTCGTTTGTAGCCGGGATGCTTCCGTTGGTGGGGCTTTTTGCGGGTATCTTGGTTGCGCCGCACACCACAGCCGGGGCGGTGTGGCTGTTTTTGAAACGCGCCCGTGGTGAAGAGGTCGAATTTAGTGACGTATTCACTGGTTTTTCACGCTGTTACGGAAAACTGGCGGTCGTGGGATTGATCCAATTTGTGGCGACGATGGCGTTGGTGGTGGCGTTTGTGGTTCCGCTGCTCGGCATGGGGCTCACCATGGATGGGCTTAATTCGGGCAAACCACCGGAGATCCTTCCCGAAGCAGCGGCTGGCATGGCGGCAATGGGTTTCGTGGCCTTTGTATTTGTCGTGTTTCTTGCCGTCCGATTTTGCGTTTCACACATTGCGGCGATTGATCGAGCTGACTCGGCGATCAATGCATTCCGATTCAGTTGGAGAATCACCAAGGGCCGTTTCTTTACGATCCTCGGCCTAGGGATTATCCTTTTCCTTTTATGCTTCGCCGGGATGTTGGCCTTGTTGATCGGGCTCGTCTTTGTGCTGCCGATGTATGGAGCGATCGTTGCCCAGATTTATCACGATGCGTGTGAATCGGCGGCGGGTAGACCACCCGAATAGGTTTATTTTCTAAGAAGGGCGAATGACGCCCGTTTAATTCTGCGAAGGTCCTTATGAAAAAGACCGATTATCATGAAAACGCAGAAAATTGGATCGCGGATGCGATGCGCCAGCATCAGGCACCGCTGGTGCGCTATGTCGCCCGCCTGGTGGGTGGGGATTTCGACCGAGCGCAAGATGTCGTGCAGGACGCGTTCCTGCGCTTATGCCAGCAACCCGAGTACGCCGTGCGGGACCACGTGGTCGAGTGGCTCTACACCGTCTGTCGCAATCGCGCGGTTGATGTTATGCGGAAGGAGGGGCGGATGAGATCATTCAACGACGGCGAAATGGAACGGGTGAGCACGGCCGAGGCTCGGCCGGGCAAGTCCCTGGAAGTCGCGGAAACGCAGGCGGCCGTGCTCGACCTGATAGATCGATTACCGAAGAACCAACAGGAAGTGGTCCGCCTCAAGTTCCAGCGCGAATTCTGGGTTACGGGTCTGCGATTGGAGTCGGGCCGTAAGGTTTACGCCGTCGCCGATCACGGAATAGTTGAGTCGACGGCTGGAGCCGATATCTCCGGCGATTACCGGAGCCGTGTTGATTCCGATGCCGAATTCCAGTGGGGGAACCCCCTCGGTAGCGAACTCGGCTTTGATGGCTCGCAGCGCTGAGTTTTCACCCGCGATGGGTGCGCCGAAGAGCGCCATAATTTCGTCGCCGATAAATTTATCGATCACGCCATCTTCGGCTTCGATGGCTTGGGCCATACAATCGAGGTAACGATTGAGGAGGGTCACCACGTCACGTGGCGGCATGTTTTCGCTCAGCGTGGTGAATCCACGAAGATCCGCAAAAAGCACCGTAACCTCGCGCTCTTCGCCGCCAAGTCCAGAGCCCTCGCGCATCAGCTGAGCGGCCACTTCGGGGGATACGTTTTTATCCAACAAATCTCGCACTTGATCGCGTTCGGCTAGGCCGCTGCTCATATCGTTAAATGCGTTGGCGAGATCGCCTAATTCGTCGATGCGGTTCAGGTGAAGCCGGGTCTCGTAGTCCCCCGCGGTAATGACCCGAGTGTGGGCCGCCAACGTTTGGATGGGTTTGCTCAGGCGTCGGGCAAACCCGAGACCCAGCACACAGGCCAAAGCCAGGCCACCGGCGGTGATAAGGAGAATGAGACGACTGAGGCGGCGAGCGGGCTCGAGTTTTTCGTCGAGGGAATATTGCAGCGCCGCCGCAAATGTCGCTCCGGAGTCGAGGCTCATCGGTAGCACTTTTACTAAGCTGGATTCCCCAGCTAAGTCGAGGGTGTGGATCTGATTGGGGTCAGCCGGGAGGGAGGCGATCAACTGCCCGAGCGACGTGCGGGTTGCCGCGGGCAAACTGGAGGCAACGATTTCGTGATCGGTATTGCTGAAGCTCACATCGATCGCGGTCATTTCCTGCAGGGTTATGGCCAAAGCATGATTGACCCGTGAACCTACGATCCACCATGCGCCGATGTTCGGTGCGCGGATGGGCACCGCGACGATGACGTAAAGCTCGTGATTAATCTCCACATATCCGAATGCCCGGGCGCCTTCGCTTTCATCGGCGCGGAAAACGGTCTCGATGAAGTTCTCGTCTGTGGCCGCGGGGGTGCTTGTGACGGTGATACCGTCTAGGTCGACCCACGCGTTCAGGTCGGCATCGATTCGAGCGCTGGCGGAGGTAAAGGCGGACTGCAGCGTCTGGGGATCTTCGATGAATTCTAAGTAGTTCTGACGATAGGCGTAGTCGCTGGCGACGGCGGTCGCGCTTGTAGCGATTAAGCTGATACGCTCGGTTGTGACGCGCTGGAATGCGATGGCCGCAACCCGTAGGTTTTCGCTGATCTCGGCCCGGGCTTCGCGGTGGCTGACCGCATCAACGATGAAGTAAGTCGCGATTTGAGTCGTGGCGACCGCGAGGAGGGAAAGCGCAAGCAGCTTGGAGCGAAAACTGCGCAACTGAATCATGGTAAGTGCTCCGGCGGGATGCGGATTCAGTAACCCTTACCGTTGGCAGTGGGGGCTCGACGAATGCGGCGATCAGGCCGCAGGCGAAGCTCGATATTAACCGAGTTCGAGGCGTCGGAAATCGTGATTTCTTGTGCGTGCGGTCTGCGTAGACGCGGGTGCCACGCTTCGAGTTTGTAGCGGCCGGTTGGCAGGTCGCTGAGACCGGCGGCTCCATCGGCGGAGGTTTGGGTGAACCAGGGGGAGTCGATGACCACCACATATGAGAGCATCCAGTCGTGGATATTGCACCCCACGGGAACGAGGCCGGCTTGATCTAGGACGACCGACTTCGATTTGTTGCCGCCATGCAGAGGGATATCGAACTTGGCGGGTCGAGACAGCGAGTAAACGTGGTGTTGCACGTCGTCGAGATTGGGAAACATCACTTCGGTGCCCGTGCGCACGGCGATCACATAAGGATCAAATTCTTCGTTCTTTTGTTCGACGGTCGCAGTGAGGCTGCCGGGAGTGGGCAATGGCGGTAGCTCGGCGTCGAGCGGGGTAAGCGAGACGACAAGTTCTGAGATCGTTTTCGCGTTTTGGTCTTGGGCGGTCACATCGAGTGAGGCGGCAGTCAGACCGGTCAAAGCGCTGCTGCTAATCAGCGCGAATACGAGGAGATCTTTAAAACGCATGGATGTATTGGAGGCTGTAGATATCGTTGAAATAGGTGTGGGGTTTGCCGGTCCCGACTGACTTGGCGAAATCGGCACTGACGGCCATCGCACGGTTAGGTCCGAGCGCGCGCAATAGACTGAAGTGGCCCAAGGTTGTATTGCTGATGGTTTGGTAGGGGAACCAATCTCCGCCGAAGATGCCATCGAGCCATTGGGTCGTGCCGAGAAACTCGGGAAAACTAAGTCGACACCACGACACGAGGTCGCCTTTACCGTGACCGATGCTCACGGACGCGCTCCAGTTCTCGTTGAGATCATAATCGCCCCCGATCCGAAACACGTGGCGAGTCGTCGAGAAGACGGCGCGACGGGCGGAGTGGCGTTCGATCTCGGCGGAAGCATGCCAACGCAGGGAGGGATTGATCCGTTGCGAGAAGGTGAGTTTGCCCATCCCGAAATTACTGGTGCGGGTGCTCGTTGAAGCGAAACGGCGGCCGAGTTCCATGGAGAAATCCAAGGTAGGGGCGTAGGAGCCAAGCCCGAATTTACGCCGAAGACCACCTTGCACGGAAATGGGTCAGAGATCGAGGCCGCCGAACTTTTTCCAACGACTGGTGCTGGCGTTCAGGCGGATGTTGCCCTGCCAGTTGCGATCAATCACGCGCAGGGAGGAGAAACTGATACTCGCGGTGGCAGCCGAGTCGTCCTTTTGCTGCCGAATCGAATTGCTCGTATTGGAATCGGATAGCACTCCGACCGTGAGGACGGGGGAACCGGGCGCCGCGATGACGGCGGCGCCACTATTTAGAAACAGGGCGAGACGAAAATGGGGTATAAGTAAAGGAGAAGGCTACGGTTGAAGCAAAGGTTGGAGCACGCTCCAAACGTTATCGGCAACAATAGCATGTCCGGCAGCTGAGGGATGGATGCCGTCGGGGAGATTTAATTTGGGGTCGCCTCCGACGTTTTCCAGCAAATGGGGGATGAGGGCAGCGGTATTGGTCGCGGCCAGAGGGGCATAGAGAGCATTGAACTTGGCCGCATATTCCCCCATGCTGGGTGGCATGCGCATCCCCGCTATGACAAATTTGACCTCGGGGTTCTTCGCCTTCACCCGATCGAGAATGGCTTGGAGATTATCGCGCAGTAATTCGAGCGGGAGCCCGCGCAATCCGTCGTTGCCTCCGAGTTCGAGCACAAAAACGTCGACCGGTTGACGCATCACCCAATTGATCCGTCGGAGGCCACCGGAGGAGGTTTCCCCACTGAGCCCGGCGTTGATCACCCGGTAGTTCAGACCGTCGGCATCGATCTTATCTTGGATAATCGCCGGGAACGCGGTGACGGTGGGATCGTCCATCCCGTAGCCAGCCGTGAGGCTGTCGCCGTAGAACAGAATGGTCGGAGTTTCCCGCTCATCTGCTACTGCGCCCACTGCGAGGCCGAGTAGGCCGATGGAAATAAGAATTCTACGAATTGGATTCACCATTTGCACAATAGGAGACGCGGAGCTTTCTTCGCGGTTCCGTTCATGAGTGTTCAATCAATGTTGAAAGTCCAGCACCTCACTAAGAGTTATCCCACCGCGGCGGGACAACTCACGGTGCTCAAGTCAGTTAACTTCGACCTAGGTCTTGGCGAATCACTCGCTATCCTAGGTCCTTCCGGTAGTGGAAAGACCACGCTGCTGGGTCTGTGCGCGGGGTTAGATCAACCGAGTGCTGGCGCAGTGGTGCTCGCAGGGGAGGCGATCCAAACGATGACCGAGGACGAGCGCGCCCGGGTGCGTAACGAGCATGTGGGCTTCGTTTTCCAGAATTTTCAGTTGGTGCCTACCTTGACCGCACTGGAAAATGTGCTCGTGCCCCTCGAACTTCGAGGCGAAGGCGGAGACGAGGCGGAGCGCCGGGCTCGGGAATTACTGGGTCGAGTGGGCCTTGATGATCGTTATGACCATTATCCGGTGCAGTTGTCTGGCGGGGAGCAGCAACGCGTGGCGCTGGCTCGGGCCTTCATTAATGAGCCTAAGATTCTGTTCTGTGATGAACCTACGGGGAACCTCGATGGAGATACCGCTCAGAAGGTGGAGGAGCTGGTATTCGGTCTGAACCGAGAGAATCAAACCACCCTCGTGGTGGTGACGCATGACCTGGAACTCGCCCAAAAATGCAGCCGAGTCCTAAAACTCCGCCGCGGCGAAGTCGTCACGGACTGAGAGGCAGTGAATTTCTCGCCCACTAAATCACACTAAAAAATACGAAAGGGATCATATGACTGAACTAGTGCTGAAGGATGAATCATACGCGATTATGGGCGCTTGTTTTGAGTTTTATAAGGAAAAGGGATGTGGATTTCTTGAGGATGTATACCAGGAGTGTCTGGAACTGGAGTTTACTGACCAAGCCATTCCCTTTGAGGCGCAGAAGCTACATCCTCTAACCTACAAAGGCCGCTCTCTTTCAAAGACCTATCGATCCGATTTTTGGTGCATCAACCAAGTGATCGTCGGAATTAAAGCGGTCGAGAGCCTCGCGGACGCACACCGTTCTCAAGTGTTAAACTACCTCAATGCAACCGGGGCGAAACTTGGGTTACTCGTAAATTTCGGACATTCTCCGCAACTGGAATGGGAGCGTATTGTTAAGTGATTTTTCTTTCGTGCCATTTCGTGTGTTTCGTGGGCTTAAAAAATAGCATCTGATGAACTTTATTTTTAAAATGGCTTGGCGGGATTCCCGGGCATCGCGGGGGCGGTTGTTGCTGGCTTCGTCCTCGATCGTGCTCGGGATTGCTGCACTCGTGGCTATCGCGTCGTTCAATGACAATTTGATCACGTCGATCGACGGGCAGGCCAAGACGCTACTCGGCGCCGATATCATGGTGCAGTCGCGCGCCGAATTCTCGGAACCCTTGGCCGCGAAATTGGAGTCTTATGGCGGACAGCAGGCCGACGAAATTGCTTTGTCCACGATGGTGGTATTTCCGCAGGCCGATAACGCCACCCGTCTCGCCACGATGCGGGCCCTCGAGGGGGGGTATCCGTTCTACGGCGAATTTGTCACCGTGCCGGCCGATGCTCCGGATCGCCTCGCCCAAGGAGGGCGCGTCGCGATCATGGAAGAAACGATGATGGCCCAGTATGGCGTGCAGGTGGGCGATGAAGTGAAGTTGGGGACGCAGTTCTTTGAAGTCGTGGGCGCACTGCAACAGGTGCCAGGAGATTCGATGGCTGTAGCGATGCTTTCTCCGCGCGTTTTTGTGCCGCTCCAGACGCTGGATGAAACGGGCCTGCTCGGGCCTGGAAGCTTAGTGCGGCACCGTCGCTACATCGTTTTCGATGATGGCTCCGATCCCATGCGGGTTGAGCGACGCTTACGTCGGGAATTCTCGGAAGAACGGCTATCGATCGATACCGTAGAAGAGCGCAAACGGGAGCTCGGAGGCGCGTTGCGCAATGTCTATCGGTTTTTGAGTTTGGTCGGATTTGTCGCCCTGTTTCTCGGTGCGATTGGGGTGGCGAGCGCAGTGCATGTGCACATCCGTCAAAAAATCCCGACTGTCGCTGTGTTGCGGTGCTTGGGCGCGAGTTCTCAGACGGCATTTGGCGTGTATCTGGTGCAAGGCATTGCCCTCGGCGTGGTGGGCGCTCTGGTGGGGGCTGCGCTGGGAATCGCGGTGCAATTGGCGTTGCCGGCATTGGTGGCGGGGAGTCTGCCGGTCGACGTGAGCTTTGATATCGTTTGGCGGGTGGTGGCCAAGGGGGCCGCGGCCGGTTTGGTCATCTGTGGACTATTCACACTCTTGCCGTTGCTGGCGGTGCGGCGGGTTTCGCCACTGGCCGCGATTCGAGCCGATGTGGCCCCGACGGGAGGTCGTTTTGATCTCTGGGTGTGGGCGGTCTATGGTGCGATCGTGCTGCTGGTCGTAGCGTTCTCATTCCAACAAGCTCCGCGGTGGCAGATTGGGGCAGGATTTGTGGGGATGCTGGCGGGCAGTTTCTTCGTCCTCGCTGGGTTGGGTAAAGTCGTAGCGTGGGCGGCGCGGCGCTTCACTCCGAAGCGGGCGCCTTATGTTTGGCGTCAGGGCATTGCCAATTTGCACCGGCCGAACAATCGCACGCTGCTGCTGTTGCTCGCGCTTGGCTTGGGCTCGTTTTTGATGGTCACGCTGGTGCTGACCCGTTCGACCCTCTTGGCCCAAATCGAGGGCACCGGGGATGGTGATCGGCCGAACTTATTGTTCTTCGACGTGCAGGACGACCAGATCGGTCCGCTGCGCGAAATCATGACCGATTTAGGCTCACCGTTAATTGCCGATGCGCCGATTGTGACGATGCGAATCGCAGCGGTGAACGGGGTGAAGGTGAGTGCCATACTCAAGGATAAGTCGCGTGACATTCCTGACTGGACGTTGCGCCGTGAATACCGGTCGACGTTTCGCGATGCGATCGTGGATCGCACCGAGAAATTGACGGCGGGCGAGTTTGTTTCCCGCGTCGAGCCGGACATCGACTTTGTGCCTGTTTCGGTGGAGGTAGGCCTCGCTGAGGATATCGGACTCGAACTGGGGGACGAAATCGAATGGGACGTTCAGGGGCTCCTGATGAAGACCCGCGTGGCGAGTTTGCGCGAAGTGGAGTGGCGCCGACTAGAGCCGAACTTTTTTGTGGTTTGGCCGGCGGGAGTATTGGAGCCGGCGCCAAAGTTTTGGGTGGCGGCGGCCCGAGCGGGATCGCCCGCGGAGTCCGCTAGGATCCAACGCGCGGTGGTGGCGGCATTACCCAATGTGTCTGCGATCGACCTACAATTGGTGATGGAAACGTTGGACGGAATTTTTGAGAAAGTGCAGTTTGTGATCCAGTTTATGGCTCTGTTTACGGTCGCGACGGGCGTGATCGTATTGGGCGGTGCGATTATGAGTGGGCGTCATCAACGGCTGAAGGAAGCTGTCCTGCTCCGGACTCTCGGAGCCACCAGCCGCCAGCTCTGGCTCATTCAATTGATCGAGTATGCGGTGCTCGGCGGACTGGCCGCTCTCACGGGATGTGGTTTGGCGTTGGTCGGCAATTGGGGGCTCGCTTATTACGTTTTCGAAACAGTGGCCGCCTTCCCTCCAACCGTGATCGCCGCCTCACTGGGCGGTGTGATCACGGTCACGGTATTGACGGGCCTTCTCGCCAGCCGCGGCGTCGCCAACCATCCGCCGTTGGAAGTATTGCGGGCGGAGGGCTGAGTAGTGGTCTCGATAATTGGCAGGGTGAAAAAGAGAACGAGAACGAGAACGAGAATGAGTAAGAGTGGGGAAGGCCGGAGCTCTGTTTGGCTGTAGCTGACTCCGGCTTGCCCGACGGAGCCTTGGCGAAATTGAAACGGCGCGCTCGGCGAGCACGCCCTACCTCGGTTTCTTTGCGGATTGCGGGGTAGGGCGGTTTCGCCGAAACCGCTGTTTCATTCTATATGTTGTTCCACGGGACCGGGTGCATTCGACTTCGCCAAGGCTATGTCGGATATGGCAGGGCGGGCTTCACTCTACTCGCTACTTTCCGCCCGCTACTTTTTGGAGGCAAGGAAGTGGACGAGCGCGGCGAATTCGTCGAGGGACAGGGCGTTGGCCATGCCTTCGGGCATCATCGATACGGGGATGTGCTGCTCGTCTTTGATGTCCTTGGTAGCGACGGTAGTAACTCCACCAGCGGGGTCCCGCAGGACCATCTTGTCAGATGTGCTTTCGGAGACGAAGCCAGTTTTGACGCTGCCGTCTTTCATGGTGAGGACGACGGATTGGAAGCCTTGGGAAATGGTGTCGTTGGGGCGCAGGATGGCGGTCACGAGTTGATCGGTGTTCATGATCGATCCGATTTGACCCATGAAGGGACCAAGCACCGGTCCGCCGGTGGTGAGGGCGTGGCAGGCGACGCAGCCTTGTTGGGTGAAGAGCTTTTCGCCGAGCGCGTGGTTCGGCTTCAGCTTATCCATGGCGAGCACGATGTCCTCGATCGGGGTGCTCGCGACGGCACCTTTCATCGATGCGATTTTGGCAAGATCGACAGTGGGCAAGGCTTCGAGGTTCCCCTCTTCGATGCGGGTGCCGAGTTTGTCGAGTCCCAGACGATGGGAATCGTTGAGGTGGGCGAGGAAATCTAGTTTTTCGCGGGAAGTATCGACGGCTTCAACTTCGAGCGCTTGGGCGATACGTTCGGATGCGGCCCAGGTTACGGGTTTGTAGTAGGGGCCACGGGTGTCGGGGCGCGTGGTCCACCACCAGGTGCCGTCGTAAGGTGCTTCCTTTTGATAGAGGCGCCCGAGAGTCGTGAGCAGTTTGTTGCGTTGCTCGGGTGAGTCGGACTCAGCGAGTTTGGCCAACAGTCCGTCGACGGCGGATTCTTCGTGAAGGTAGGAGAGTGCCCAAAGAGCCAAGTCCTCAGCCGGAGTGCCAATGGCCTCAAGGGAGGCGTCAACTGATCGGAGGCGGATGAGAGCCTGAGCCGACAGGTGAGGGATGAGGATACCGGAGTTCGGCGTAGCGTGGCGCGGTCCGGCGGACTCGTCGACGGCTACGCCAGTCGCGCTGGTCGTGGCGTAAATTTCGGCAGACTTTACTTTGTCTTTCGCGCCGAGCGGAGCGGCGCCAGAGGTGAACGATACGGCGCCGGTAGGGACTTCGAAAATTACGGGAGCGGGTCCGGTGACGACGAGAGATTGGCCAATCTCGGACTTCTCAGTGTCGGTCTTTTTCCCGTAGCCGGCCGGTTTCACGTCGGTGTGGGCGATATCTCCGGACTTGGGTTTGAGATCTGCGAGGGCCAAGCGCGTGCCATCGCTAAGGATGAAGGCAGCGGTGTGCACCATGACCGCGGGGCGGCCGTCGATCGCATCGGTTAGGACGGTGTGGAGACGGAGTTCTTCGCCCGGTGTGACCAAGAGTTCCATGGTGGCTTTGCGGCCGCCTTTGATGGTGAACTTTTCCGTGATTTGGGCGCGTTCTTCACCGGGAGTAGCGAAGGCAACGTCGAGTAAGGTCTGGGCGGCTTCCGGGTTTCCAATTCGTCCGAGGGCGACAGCGGCGGCGGCTTGTTGGCGAGGCGTGCCGTTGAGCAGGGATGATTTGAAGGGAGCGAGCGGCAGTTCAGATTTTGCGACGAACGGCAGGCGGTCGGCGGAGGCGCGGAGGGCGAATTCGTTCAAGTCATCATCGGCAGCGTAGGCGAGGAGCTTGGCGGAATCGGTGTCGAGTTGAGCGAGGGTGAACAGCGCAGCCACGCGGGATTCGAGTGAGAGGGATGGATCGGTGATGAGGGCCTGAAGCGACGAAACGGAGCTCCAGGCGGAGTTGCGCGAAAGCAGTTCGCGTTGAGTGTAGAAGCGGGTGGTGGAGCTGGGAGACTTGAGGAGCTCGACCAAAGCCGAAGACGTGAGACTGGCGAAGTCCGGCACGGCGCGGGGTTTCCAGCCCTTGGGGGTCACGCGGACGACGTAACCTTTTTGATCGCTGCCGCGGAAGCCGGCACCATCCCAGGCGGCCACATACATCTGTCCGTCGGGGGCCACGTCGAGGTCGGTGACTTGGGAAACTTGAATGAACTCCTCGGCTTTTTGGGTGAAGCTGGCGCCGTCGGGAGTGAGGCGATGGAGGTAAACGGCCTGGCGTCCCCAGTCGGCCAAGAGAGGCTGGTTGTTGTAGTGGTCCGGCCAGGTGGGCTCGGACAAGAACAGCGCGCCCACGCCGGAACCTCCACCGACATCTTCGAGGGCGGGGATGATTTCGTTGGGGAAATTGAGGAAGAGACGAGGGTAGCCGTATTCGCCTGATTGCAGGTGATCGAGGATCCGCACATTCCAACTGCCCCCGTCGTTGGTGTTTCCGCGAGTGAAGGCGTTTAGGAACGGATCGATGGCGACGTCGTAGATGTTACGGGTGCCGGTGGTGTAAAGTTCGAGCTCGGTGCCGTCTGGGCGCACGCGGACGATGCCGCCGCCGAGTAGGGTGATTTGAGTGCCATCCGTGCCGGTCGCGTCGTGGAATCCAAAATCACCCACGGCGATGTAGATCCAGCCGTCGATGCCCATGCGGATCCCGTTGGTGGAGTGATCGGTGCCGCGGCCGTTGATATTGGTGGGCGAGCAGATGCCGGATACGAGCGTCACAGGAGGTCCGTCGGCGTAGCCATCACGGTCGCCGTCGTTTAGCACCACGAGGCTCATGCCCGTCGATAGGTCATCGTCGCCGTAGGTGGTGTGCAGCACGTAGAGTTTGGTGCCGATAGAGATGATGCCGCGGGGGTTATCAATTTTGACAAACACGGTGTGTTCGTCGGATGTGCCATCGCCGTCGGTATCTACGAGTTTGACGATGCTGCCCTTGCCGGGGCCTTTGCCGAGGGAGCCGTGAAGATCGACGCCGACATAAACTTCGCCGTGGGCGGAGACCGCTAGGGTGGCCGGGCTAGGCGTGAGGTCGGGGCCAGAGAAGCGAACGGCCTCGAGATCGGCGGGGAAGGAGTCGGCGAAGAGGGCGGTGGCCGCGGCGGCCAGCGTGCTAGTAGCTACCAAGAGGCGGAGTGGGGAACGAGTCATGAGGTTAATGAAGGGAAGAGTTGAAACAGAAAGGGTGAGGGGCGTGCGATGACGATTTTTGAATAAACCTGAAACTTCGAACGTCGCAGTGGGTGATGCTTCTTGTCCGAAGAAACCCCACTCAACCTATCCAGTCATGAAAACACCTTCCTACCTTGTTCTTTGTTTAGCGTTCACGAGCCTGTTTTTACGGGTTGCGCCGTAATTAATTCCCACTCGGAAACCAGAACGTCCGGCACGCATGTTTCCGAATCGACGCTCGATCAGGTCGAGGTGGGCCGAACCACAGCAGAATGGGTGGTTGCGACATTGGGACATCCGGCATCGGAGCGTGAGATTGAAGGAGGGCGTTTGCTTAAATACAGTTCCCGCCAATTCACTAAAATAAATTCAGAGCTCCTCTTCGTGATCGATACGAGTTCCCGCAAGGAAGTGAGTCGAACGGTGTTCTTCGAGTTCCACGCCGGAGTCCTCAGTCGATTCTGGGTTGAAGAAAACGAAAGCAGCTAGACGACTCGTTTGCAGGATTGCTCCGCGACGGATGCCGCCCGACGATCGTTTCTGCTTATGAGCGAAAATCGCCGCGTTGTTTCCTTTCACTATACTTTACGCAACCCCGAGGGGCGCATTCTTGATTCCTCGGCGGGAGGCGATCCCATCGTATTCTTGGAGCAGGCCGGGATGATCATCGATGGCCTTGATGAAGCCGTGCAGGCGTTATCGGCTGGAACGAAAACGACGGTCGAAGTGCCCGCGGCGAAAGGCTACGGCGCGCATGACCCCAGCCAGGTTCAGCCGGTGACCCGTGATCGAATCCCGGTCGAAGGTGACTTGAAGATCGGCGACCAGTTTCAGACTGCGCCTGACGCGGGAGCACCGGTGGTGACCGTGGTGGGAATTGATGGAGATCAGGTGATGCTTGATGCCAATCATTCCATGGCCGGGGTGGATCTATCGTTTGAGGTCGAAGTTCTACAAGAGCGGCCCGCGACCGCTGATGAACTGAAACAGGGCAAACCACTGCCTGTGGTGGACTAGGTCCCATTACGTCTTTAATGAACCAACGCATCCAGATTGTCGGACAGGGGATCGCGGGCTCGATGTTGGCGTGGCAATGCGAACGAGAGGGAGTTGATTTCCGGGTTGTTGATCGCGGCCATGCGACGTCGGCTTCTCGAGTGGGGGCGGGCTTGGTGAGCCCGCTGACTGGAAAACGTTTGGTGCCGACGTGGCGTTTTTCCGATTGGCGCGATGAGGTTTTGGCCATCTACCGAGAACTTGAGTCGGAGCTTAACGTGCCGTTGGTGCGCGAGATGAGAATTCGACGTTACTTTCGTGATCAGACGCAGCGTGAGTTGTTTGAAAAACGCCGCGAGAAACCTGAGGTGGCGCGCTGGGTGGAGTCGTTCGATTACGAAGGTTTGTGGCTGCATGGTGCGCTGCAGGTTGAAACGGGGACCTTGATCGCTGCGTTGCGGGAACGTTGGTTGGTGACGGGTCAACTGGTGGAGGGATCGTTTGAGGCGACGACCGAAGGCCCCGTAATTTGGTGCCTGGGGGCGAATGCGATGCCGATCGATGGAATCCCGTGGCAGCCGTCCCGCGGAGAGTTGATTACGGGTGAACTCCCAAGGTTGGCGGAGGATGTGATCCTCAACGATGGCAAATGGTTGTTACCCATTCCGGGTGGGCGCGTGCGAGTTGGTTCTACGTTTGATCGGAAGAATTTGGAGGTGCGTTGCACGGAAGAGGGGATACGTGAATTGACTGAGGCGGCGGCACGATTGGCCGGTCGGCCAATCGCCCATGTGCGGGGCGATGCGGGCCTGCGGGTGACGGTGCCAGATCACCGTCCAGTGGCCGGATGGACAGACGATTCTCATTCGATTGGGGTCTTCGCTGGGCTGGCTGCGAAGGGCGCGTTGTGGGCTCCTGCGTTGGCTCGGCAGTGGGTTGCGGATGGGTTGGCGGGGACGGAACTGGAACCAGAGGTGACGGTGACGCGCTTCGATTGAGGTTCTGGCCGGTTTCCGCTGGACGCAGTGAAGATATCTATAAGAAGAATCTCCTCTCCGAAGCAGGCTTCATCGCCGCGCAGACGAGCGTCGAGGTTGGCGAGGCTAATCAAGAAAGCGCAAAAGCTCAGGTCCGTCGGGCCGAAGGATTCCTCAAGCAAGCCGAGGACCAATTGAGCAAGACCATCATTTACGCCCCCATGGACAGCACGATCAGCCGCCTACCGGTGGAAGTCGGCGAGCGCGTCACCGGCACCGGCCAATTTAATGCGGCCGAAGTCATGCGTGTCGCTGATCTCTCTAACATTGAGGTGGTCGTCAAAGTGAACGAAAATGACGTGTTCAACGTGAAGATCGGCGACAACGCCCGGATCAACGTCGATGCATTTCCCGATCGCGAATTTGAAGGTAGCGTAACGGAAATTGCCTCCACCGCGGTCACCTCCGGCGCCAACTCCCAAGCGGAAGTCACCAACTTTGAGGTAAAGATTCGAGTCGATGCGGATGGCGAAAAACTGCGTCCTGGTATGAGTGCGCTCTCAGATATTGAGACGGCGACGGTGACCAATGTTATCGTGGTTCCCATCCAGTCCGTCACCGTGCGGAGTCGCGAGGGTGGCAAGACGGTTGATCAATTGGGCAAGGATCAAGAGAAGGCGAAGAAAGAGCGCGAAGGCGACGGCGCCGCGACCGCTGAAAACGAGTCCGCCCAACGCGAACGTGAACGCGAAAACAAAGAATCTCTCCGTCGGGTCGTTTTCGTTGTCGAAGATGGAAAAGCCAAGCTGGTCGACGTCGAGACGGGCATCGCCGACACGTCCTATATGGAGATCACTTCAGGCCTCGAAGAAGGCCAGAAAGTCGTGAGTGGCAGTTATGCCACGATCACTCGGGTGCTCAAAGACGACATGGCCGTGAAGATCGAGAAACGCCGTAAGGCGGGCGAAAAAGCCGAAGACGAATAGACCGGTCCAACTCAAATCACGATGTCTGAATCTATTGAATCCCCCGCATCATCGCGCACCCTGCATTCGCCGGGTGAGCTGGTGATCGATATCGAAGGGGTGACCAAACTCTACCGCATGGGCACGGAAGTCGTGTATGCCCTTCGCGGCGTGCAGATGCAGATTCATCTCGGAGAATACCTCGCGGTGATGGGTCCTTCCGGCTCGGGCAAATCCACGCTCATGAACATGCTCGGCTGTCTCGATACGCCGACCGCGGGCCGCTACGAATTTGCCGGTGAAGACGTGGCCGACATGACCGATGACGAGCTCGCAGATATCCGTAATCGTGAGATTGGATTTGTCTTTCAAAGTTTCAATCTACTGCCGCGTTCCGATGCGCTGCACAACGTCGAGTTTTCGCTCATCTACGCGGGATTATCCAAGACCGAACGTCTCGAGCGGGCCGAGGATGCACTGGAGAATGTCGGCCTCGGTGATCGCATGCATCACCAACCCAACGAACTTTCTGGCGGTCAGCGCCAGCGCGTCGCCATTGCTCGTGCCTTGGTGAACCGTCCTTCCATTATCCTCGCCGACGAACCGACCGGTACGCTCGATACCAAGACAGGGATTGAAATCATGGACCTGTTTGAAGACCTCTACGATCGCGGGAATACTATCATCATGGTTACGCACGAAGAGGATGTCGCCCGACACGCTCGTCGCATTGTGCGCTTGCGGGACGGGTTAATCGAATCGGATACGGCCAATGCGTGATATGGTAAACAACTCGGTGCTGGTTCGGTTCGCGATTCGAACCAGCGGGGCGCTGTCGGGCTTTATGCCCGACACCCTCAACCTGCGGGCAATCAACCAGGCCCTGTCGTAAACCTTTATGCGTCGTGTCATATTAGAATTCATTGAGTCGGTTCGAATCGCGGTGACGCAGATTCGGGCCAACAAAATGCGGTCCGGACTCACCGCCCTCGGGGTGGTGATCGGCATTGTGGCGGTTACGCTCATGGTGACGGCGATCAAGGGTATCGACAAAGGTATTGATGACAGCTTTTCGGGGTTCGGCGATGATATGCTTTATGTGGGCAAGTGGCCCTGGGCAGGCACGCAAGAGTGGTGGATTTATCGCAACCGGCGCGATATCCGCACGACCTATTCAGAACCCATCAACGATTGGATTAAGAGTAACCCCGATAGCGCGCTCATTCGAGCGGTGCCGGCGGACAATACGCGCACCGATGTGGTGCGGGGCGAATTAAAGGTCAGTGGAATGTCCCTCACGGGCACGTCCCACGAGATGGCATTGACCTCAAAATCGGATATGGCCGAAGGACGATTCTTTAGTGAATTCGAAGACCAACGCGGCTCCAAGGTTGCCGTGATTGGTTATGACGTAGCAGATGCACTTTTCCCTCATGAATCACCGATGGGTTAAACGGTGCTCGTGCGCGGCGCACCGTTTCGAGTCGTCGGTATCGCCGAACGGCAGGGAAGTTTTCTCGGAGCGTTTAGCTGGGATTCGAGTTTGATTATTCCGATCCGAGCGTATCGGCACAATATTTCTGGTCGCGACGAAGGCGAAGTGCGGGTGCAGTATGATGTGACTCGTGGCGATCAAGCCCGCGACGAATTACGCGGATTGATGCGTCGCATCCGACAACTGGCTCCCGAGGATCGTGACGATTTTGAACTCAATGAATCGACCGTGATTCGCGAACAACTTGATCCGATTAAAAATGGTATCGCGACCGCCGGTTTGGTGATCACCGGACTCGCGCTATTCGTCGGTGCGATCGGCATCATGAACATCACCTATGTGAGTGTGAAAGAACGCACTCGCGAGATTGGCACACGCAAAGCGATGGGCGCGCGTCGTCGCACCATTCTCATGCAGTTCCTCATTGAGGCGGTGTGTATCTGCTTAGTCGGCGGACTCATCGGGTTGGGGCTCACCTGGGGGTTAGCAGCAATCATCGTTTTTGCGGCTCCCTCGTTCCCGATCGTCTTCTCCCCATCCGTTGTGCTCGTAGCGATGGGCCTCTCAACCCTCGTCGGCGTCACCAGTGGCTTCCTGCCCGCACTCTCCGCCAGCTCCCTCGATCCCGTGGAGGCATTGAGATATGAATGATTCGATTGAGGATTTTGGATTTCGGAATGCGGATTTTTTAGTATGACACCCACACAAATGAAATCTCGGACCAAGCAGTTCGCTTTGCGGGCGATTAAACTGGTCGATGCGTTGCCCGAAACGAAGTCGGCAGAGGTGATCGGCCGACCGCTCTTGCGTTGCTCGACGTCGGTCGCGGCGAATTACCGGGCGGCATGCCGTGCACGTTCAAATGCTGAATTCTCAGCCAAATTGGGAATCGTAGAAGAGGAAGCTGATGAATCGTGTTTCTGGTTGGAGATGTTGGTGGAAGCGGAGTTGATGCGAGAGGCGAAACTCCAGTCCCTTCGCGATGAAGCGGACGAACTGACCGCCATCGTGGTCGCATCGATCAAGACCGCTCGTCAGGCGGCCAAAAATCTGAAATCGCCAATCCGAAATCCGAAATCCAAATGAATATGTGGGAAACCGTGCGGTTGGCGTTTTCTTCGCTGAAGTCGAACAAGCTGCGTTCGTCTCTGACGATGTTGGGGATAACGATTGGTATTTTTACGGTCATCGGCGTGATGACCGCGGTCAGTGGGGTGAAGTCCACGATCCAGGATGGCCTCAATTTTCTCGGAGCAAACAGTTTTCAGGTCTCGAAATTCCCGATCGTGAATTTCAGTGATCCGCGCGAGCGGTTTGGTAACCGGCCTAATATTCTTTTACGGGACGGGGTGCGGTTCAAAGACCTGATGTCGAGCTATGCCCGCGTCAGCATGATCACCAGTCGTGGTGGTCGACGGGTGTTCTTCGAACAGGAGAATACCAACCCCAATATCAATTTGATCGGCACCGAGGAAAACTATCTCACGAGTTACAGTTTTGAGGTTGCCGCGGGACGTCCGATCTCAGCCGACGACGTCGATTTCGCTCGGTCAGTTTGTTTGATCGGCGAGGACCTGCGTAAGCGATTGTTTCGTATTCAGGACTCCATCGGCGAGGTCATTCGGATCGACGGGAATTCGTTTACCGTCGTGGGTCTACTTGAATCTAAAGGGTCTTCGTTCGGCCAGAGTCAGGACAATATCGTGATCACTCCGATTACCCGGTTTTTCAACGCTTACGGACGCACCGGTCGCTCTATTAGTTGCAACGTTCAGTGAGAGTCCCCGGAGGATTTGGACGAATTGCAGGAGATGGCGATTGGCGCCATGCGTATCGTGCGTGGCCTGTTGCCGGAAGACCGCAACGATTTCGAAATCACGACCAATGACTCCCTCGTTAAGACATTTGATCAGGCCCTCGATACCGTAGCGATTGGCGCATTCGTGATCAGTGCGATCGCATTACTCGCGGCCGGGGTGGGCGTGATGAATATCATGTTGGTCAGTGTGACCGAACGAACCCGCGAGATCGGTATTCGCAAAAGTTTGGGTGCCCGCAAGCGAGCCATCCTTTATCAATTTCTGTTGGAGGCGGTGGCATTATCCCTGTTCGGCGGCGTGGCCGGCGTGTTGTTGGGTATCGGAGGCGGAAACCTGGCAGGGCAATTACTCAGCGCCTCAGTGGTATTCCCGGTAGGGTGGGCGACGGCCGGTCTGGTCGTGTGCTGTGGTATCGGAATAACGTTCGGCCTTTATCCGGCCTGGAAAGCCGTATCCCTGGATCCGATCGAAGCGCTGCGCTACGAATGATTTGCGAATTACGAATTGATAGGCCCAGCGGTTGGTCGGTTAAATCCAAATTCGTAAATTTGAAATGGTAATTCCAACTAATGTCCGCGACGAATCTCGGAGCCGATGAAGCGGATCGAAAGGCGGAATACTTTCTTGGTGCGGCAGTGGATTTTGCCCGTTGCTTGATCAAACGTTTCGGGAACTTCAATCCGGTGCTGATCGACCACCGCATGGTAGCCCCGTTCGGAGAAGACATCGATGAGGATGGCGGGCGCCAACGGATCGTGGAGCAACGTATCTTCGGTGTTGATGTGAGCCCCTCCTGAAATTGCGTGCCGCTCGATGATGGGCATTAATTTGCGGCTGATAAAATCGACGACTTTGCGCAGTAGCTCGCCGTGTTCGAATTGATAGGCGTCCAGTCGCTTCACCATTTCCTGGCGGGCGTGCACGATGAGTTCCCGTGCCACTGGAATCGAACGCAATGCGTCGTAAGTAACCGGGTCAAGTTCGAGCGTGCTCTGGTATTGGAGCTCGTTGACGATGTTTTGCTCCACTTGGTGAATTTCACCCTGAGCGTTGATGAAGTGGTAGTGGAAGATCGACTTGAGAGACTGCAGCGCGTCCCAAGTCTTCTCTTTGAAGACGCGGTAACGCTTACGGGCGAGCTCCGGGTCGTAGTCGGTTGCGCGTTCCTCCCAAAGTTCACCGTCGCCGGTGCGGCGGACCTCGTCGTTGTGCTCATTGGTGAGTTTACCGCGGCCGAGTTGGCGATCGATGGAGACGCGTTCTTCGACGAACAGAACCATGATGTGCACAGTTGGCTGCCGAAAATGCATCCCAAGTGGGGTGTGCAAAAACTCCTGGCGCAGTCCCTGCATCTTGGTGACGAGTTGTTTGAGCGCATCGACTTGAACCCCGGTGCGAGGAAATCCGTCGAGTATGCAGCCATCGGCATATTCCGGTTTCAGCAGCTCCCGCAGTAGGATGGCGAGGACCTCACGATCGCCGACCATCATGCCGGCATCCTTGATCCGTTTGGCCTCAGGCGTATCGAGGAGCGCACTCACCACAATCGGTGGGCAGGTGAGGCCGCGCGCCTCCAAAATAAATTCGGTATTGGTGCCCTTACCGGAACCCGGGGCACCACCGAGCAGGATGATTTCTTTGGGGAAACGAAGCCGGCTGCGGGGGAATTCGGCTTCGAGGGTATGCCAGACATTTTTAAAAATTAAGGCCGAATCCTTAATCTCGAGATCGTGTGAGTGATCGGGCTGCTCGGTGGCAGCGGGAGAAGGCGGCGAGGAGGGTTCTTTTTCGGCGTGCATAGCGACATATCTAGCGGAGGGGGATGCCGCCCGAATGTCCAGCGCAGCCATGCGTGTAATTCAACTCATTAGGGAACCTCTTGTTGCGCGTTAGGTCTATCAAGGAGCCGAAAGGCATCGCGGAGGATTTTTCTTCGGGAGTTAGTTGAAGCTGGACCTGACGGGGTCGCCTATGGGCGGCCCCGTCTTGGTGTCAGAATAGGGAGGTCACCGGTTTCGGCTGTGCCGAAATATGTCCCAGGCGATGTAAACGCCCATCATACCGGACAATAGATATCCAACGATGCCGAGGGCGGGATAGCCGAACAACAGGGGGCGGATACCCGTTGTCACAATCATGGAAGATCCGATCACAAGCGCCCCGGAGACGAGTCCGAGCGTAATGCGATTGGCCGCGGTCTCGATGGCATCGTCCAAATCATCGAGGCCTTTGTGCTCCAAGTTTACGGTGATGTCATCGTGCTCAAATCGGCGGACCAAGCGCTGCACGCTGGACGGGAGTTCCTGCAGGCTGGCGAGCGTTCCGCGCAAGAACTCGCGAGAACGGCGCCCCATCGAACGTGGCCCCGTGCGCTCGCGATAAAGTTGCTTCAACACCGGTGCGGCGTGATCACGTAAATCGAATTCCGGATCAAGGGCTCGACCGATTTCTTCAATCGCGAGCACGGCCTTCGCCATGAGAGCGTAGTCACGGGAAAGCGGGATGCCGTGATCGCCAAAGATGAAGAGCAGTTTGAGCATCGCTCGGCCAATTTCTTGACGGCCGATGGTGAAATTCAGTTCCTCGCGGAGCGTCAGAGTGACGTCCTTTTCCATCTCCCGCAGATCAGTGCGTGATCCGGGTGGCGCTAATTCGGCGGCGATGCGCACCACGCTTTCAGCGTCACCTTCGACGGCTGCTACCCAAAAGTCGGCGAGCGCATAGCGCAGTCTTCTTGTCAGGTGTCCCGCGAGACCCCAATCCAGAAAACAGAGACGTCCGTCCGGAGTGATCAACACGTTGCCGGCATGGGGGTCGGCATGGAAGAACCCATCGATCAACACCTGCCGCACGATCGAAGTGGCGCCACCGGCAGCCAGCTCCTTGGCGCGTTCGGCGCTGACCGCCTCGGGGCCAACCGGGACACCTTCGATGAAGTCCATGACCAACACCCGATCCGTCGTGTATTTATTATAAACTTGCGGGGCGAACACGTCCTCGGGGGACGGGTTCTTGGTGCTGAAGTAAGATTGGTTACGTGCCTCGTGGCGGAAGTCGATTTCGCGTTCTACCCCTTCGCGAACCGCTTCGACGACGGACGGCAAATCGTAAGGCTTTAAGTTGGAGCTGCGTTGATGGAGTTGGTTGGCCAACCACTCAACGAGATCCAGATCGGCGATGATGGTTTTGGAGATGTCGGGCCGCTGGACTTTGACTGCGACCACCGTATCGGATTCATGGAGCCGGGCACGATGGACTTGAGCGAGAGAAGCAGCGGCGATCGGAGTCTCGTCAAACGAAGCGAAGACGTGTTGGGGGTCGCCGTCCAATTCTTCGACGAGAACTTTGCGAATATCTTTGAAATCAACGGGCGGAACGGCGTTTTGCAGTTTGCGCAGTTCGAGGATAAGCGGCTGGGGAATCAGGTCCGGCCGCATACTCAGCAACTGACCAAACTTCACCCAAGCGGGACCGAGCTCTTCGGCCGCGAGGCGGATGCGTTCCCATTTTGATCTCCGGGGTTTGTCCGGATTCTGGAAGCGCCGCGCGAGCGTGGCGGGTAAATCCAGTTGATTGATGAAGTCGGCAAATCCGTGCCGGGCGAAGACAGCAAAAATCTCTTTCGCCCGAACGGCGTTGCCGAGCAGGTCGAATGGTTTCACGGCTCGCCGTTTCGGGTCGGCGGTTCGGCGAGTGCCGCTTCGAGCGCGCGCACGCGTTCTTCTAACGCGGCAATGCGGTCGTTGTTCTCAGAGGTTTTGCGATCGAGTAAACTGGAAATGCTCTCGTTTAGGTCTCCGGCGAGTTCGTCGAATTCTCGGCGACCTTGCTCCGCAATCTTTTCGGCTATGATTCGGGCGTCGGAGGAGTTGACCTTACCTTGGCGCACAAAGTCGTCGAGGGCACCCTCGATCTTATCCTTGGTGATGACTGCGGCGCCTACGCCCGCGAGGAGAGTTTTCTTCAGCAAGTCGATCATAGTGGTGGAAATATAAGTCCCTGTTCGTGCGATCGGCAAACGGAATCATTCGCCGTTTATCGGTATCGGCGCCCGCGTAGCGCCATGGCCGCGTAAGACCTCCCGTAATACTTTGAGAAACTGCCGTGTGCCCTGACTTTGATAGCGCTGAAGGTGGCGGACCATGGCGATCTCGCGTTCCGGGGTGCGGCCGACTATCTGCCGGTAGACGAGGTGGTCGTGGTCATTGGGGTGTTGGGCGAGTTTGGGTAAGATTGCGATGCCTCGGCCCAGACCAACGAGGGCTTTGAGGGTGGAAACCTGGGCGCAGCGATGTCCGATCGAGGGTTCAAAATCGTGTTCTCCGCAGTATTCGTAGATTTGAGCGGTCAAAGAGCTGCCCCGGCCGAGCATGATGAAGGTTTCGTCCTTTAGATCCTGGGCGGTGAATCGACGCTTGGACGCCAGGGGGTGGTTGCGGCCCACCGCCAACATCAATGGTTCCCGAAAAAGGGGTTCGGTTGATACTCTTGGTTCGTGAAAGGGAAGCGGGATGAGGGCCAAGTCCACTTGTCCCTCGAGAACTCCGTCTACCAGGTCGCCTCGAAAACCCTCGAAGCTGTTGATCTTCATATGGGGATACTCCTCATGGCAGCGTCGAATGAGTTTGGGCAAAACGTAGGGAGCAACGGTTTGAATCATTCCGACCGTCACCTGCCCCCCTAATGCGGGGTCGTCGTGGATCTCGTTGGTAACATTATCTACCTCGAAGAGGATCCGGCGGGCTCGTTCGATTAGGATCTCTCCGGCGTCGGTCGGCACCGCGCGACGACCGAGACGATGGAATAGTTTGTGATCCAATTCAGACTCTAGTTTAGCAACCTGTTGGCTTAGTGAAGGTTGTGATACGAACGAAGCTTCTGCGGCTCGGGTGAAGTTTCCGGTGTCCGCGATCGCGAGAACGTATCGGAGTTGATGTAATTCCATAGGAGTAGACTATGGAAGTCATAGTAATCAAATATTTCAACTATTGTTAGTTATGCGGTATAGTCTGCCCGTCGACCAAATCAGTGGGCGGCAAAAAATAGAAAGCATAACAAACATGAACAACGGGAACATCCTCTTCGCCATCATCGGCGGCCTCGCAGTGGCCTCAGTTTGGGCCATCGCATCGGTCTCCCTAACCGCTCACACCTTCATGGTGGGATTGAGTGTTTACGCGGTAATCGCGACCCTCCTCGTAGCCTTCCAAGACTACGATCACAACAGCAAGAGCCTGCTCTAAGCGGCTCTTTTTAACTTTCAGTTAGTTTCCAATGCGGCCCGGGGTAACCCGGGCCGTTTTAATTTACTCCTTCAATACTCGTTTTGAAGTGAGTATAACCGATTCGCCCCAAGGCACTTGTCTTCCAAAGTAACCATATTGGTTACTTTGGGCTGACTTTTTTAGAGGAAAACACGAGGAAGAGAGACGAATATTGGTAACGGCGGCGCTTATTAGGCATTAGCTTTATGGCTACTGCTTCTGATGTCCGCCTCCTCTTCATCCGCTTCTGATTGGCGCCCGTGGTTTGATACCTACGGGGCGCGGTTGCTTTTGGTGGCCCGACAATGGACCCGATCGGGGGCTGATGCCGAGGATGTGGTGCAGGAGGCTTTTGTGCGCTTCTGGCGTCAGTAACGTCATCTGGGCGGCGACCCCTTGCCGCTGCTCATTACCTCGGTTCGTAGGTCGGCGCTCGATCTGTTGCGCAGTCGAGATCGGCGCGAAAAGCGTGGGCAAGCCCATGTCGATCTGCACGCGGAGTCTTGGTTTGATCCCAAGATCGAGGGTAATGAACGCGCCAACCGGCTCGAAGAAGCGGTGGTGCAGTTACCTTCCGAACAGCGCGAGGTGGTCGTGCTTAAGGTATGGGGCGGACTTACCTTCGCCCAAATCGCCGAACAACTTGATCTGTCCGCCAACACGGCGGCGTCCCGCTATAGATACGCGCTCACGAAACTGCGCGAAGCCCTCAACCCTGTGGAAAATCATGGATAACGAATTTGCCGAAATCGAAGCGGAGCTGCTCCAGCTCCGAGCCACGCTACCCAGTGCTCAACTGGCTGAGCGTTTGGCCAAATCCTTGAATTCCGAGCCTGGCCCGGCGCCGTCTCGCAGCCGTCGTCGCTACACGACCACCACCTCGTGGACGTCATGGAAGTGGGCCAACTGGTCGGTTGCTGCCGCGTTGGTTACGTTGATGACGGTCGCAACCCTCACCACGCGACAGGCGGTGAAGGAGGCGAGGATAAGTCCAGCGGGATCGGAAATTGTAGATCAAGTCCGTCAGTGAAAGGGAACTCAAGGAGTTTGGCCTCGATCGTGAATTCCGTCCGGGCACAAAAAAGGCGGGTCACTGGTGTGACCCGCCGAAAGTGGTGATTAACCGAGTCGCTTATTCGCGGGGCTTGGCTTCGTTGACCTTAAGGGAGCGACCGTCGAGGTCGGAACCATTGAGGGCTTCGATAGCAGCTTGGGCTTCTTCAGCTTTGCTGAAAGTCACGAAAGCGAAGCCACGTGGGCGGCCGGTTTCGCGGTCCATTGCGACGTAGATGTCAGTGATGTCACCGTGAGCGCCGAAGGCTTGGCGGATGCCATCTTCGGTGGTGTTGAATGACAGATTGCCGATGTATAGTTTGGAGTTCATAGGTGTTGTTTTACGTGTGCGGTCGTTTCTCAGCGTGTTCCCAATATTTAGATTTCAGGTCAATTCAAGAACGTGACGCTCATTTGTGGACCCACCAATCGCAATCATTTAGCATGATATAAAAAACGGGTGTGACCGGCTCGCTATTTAAGATTGACCAACGTCGCACCCCAGCCACCGGTCTTTTCGTTGCCGAGGCGGTAACCCTCCACGAGCTGAGGCATTCGATCGAGTAAGGTGTGGACCGTCGTCCTTAGCGTCCCGGTGCCTTTCCCGTGGATGATGCGAACCTCCTTGATGCCTTTGGCTTTTGCGGCATCGAGATAGGCGGGAATCAATTCGCCGAGATCTGACGGACGAAACGTGTGCAGATCGAGTTCGTCGGTGATGAGGAATTCAACCGGTTCGTCTTCGTGCGGTGACGTCTCCATGGCGATCTATAATCGGGGGAGGTGTGCCGATGAAATGAACTAGGCTTTAAGCCTTTTTCTCGGGAGAGTCGGGAACATCCGGGGAATCGGGAGATTCCGGAGGAGTCGTATCTTCTGGTTCGGCATCGGTGCCGGCTTCGAATGTTTCGTCTACTTTCGGCTCAGTTTCGGACGAGCTTTCGAGATTCCGGTGATCTTCATCGTAGTCGTATTCATCGTGATGATGATCGTACTCGGCTTGATCCAGAGGTTCGCCGGTTTCGGAAACCTCACTGGCGGCCGCCGCAGCAGCAGCGGCGGGTAAAGCTTCGGGAGTGGGAGTTGCGCCGGGATTGGTATGCGAGACCGTTGAACGGGCGCGTCGGATCGGAGGGCGTCGATGAGGTGAGGCATCCAGATCCATGGCGCGGCGGATTTCGTCCTCAACTCCGGAGGCGGCGCGTTTGAATTCGCGCACGGACTTGCCGAGACCTTTGGCTACTTCTGGGAGCCGTTTTCCGCCAAATAACATCAGCGAGAGCACGAAAATCACCAACATCTCGAGGCCGCCGAGGCCGTCGAATAAAGCGAAAATCTGGGAGTAACTATTCACGAGTCAGGAAAGTTTTTGGTTCAAGCAGGGATGTGGGTCGGTCTTTTAACCATGAATCGTCCCGAATAGACACGAACATTTTTACGGTGAGGCTGGTTTACTCTGTTTCAGCCGATCGCCACACTGACGGTGAATCGTCCCGTGTCGCCCGCCGCCACGAGCTGTAGGCCCCGGCCGTGTTGGGCGGCGTTTGGTGGTCCCATCCAGGGTTCAACGCAGTAATAGGGGGTCTCGGGATTGGCGGTCCAGGTGACGAATGCGGCGTCGGGATCGGGTTTGGCGGTGGTGCCCAGGCTCACGGTTACGTGTTCCGAATCGTCCTTTGGCCCGAATTTCACGGTATTGTCGGCGAGGCCGACGTGGATTGTGTCCACCAGGCCGGGATTCGAGAGGGTGGCGAGGCGCGAGAGAGTGGGGCCCGGCTCGAGGGCGCCGGTTGCGGTTTGGCGCACGGCATCGGCCGGCGGCAACTTGATGAAATAATCGTCGCGGGTTTCGCCCTCGGTCCACGGGGCGGCGAAATAGAAATGATGGCCAGCGGACCAAGGAATTGGCGTCGTTCCGCGATTCAGCAGGGCGAATTCGCAGATCAGCCTACGGGCTTCAAATCGGTAGGTGACTCGAAACTCATAGTCGTAGGGGTAAATTTCCTGATCAGATTCCGTCGGCTGAAAGATGGCCCGGAAACCGTTGTCGTCGATGTGATCGAGGGTGAAAGCGCCTTGGCGAGCGATGCCGTGCATAGGCATGGCCCGACGTTTCCCTTGCAGGTCGCGCCAGAAATGGATTTCGCCAGCCTCGTAGGAACGGGCGTTGAAAGGGAAGAGCACGGGATTGCCGCCCCGGACATGGGCGAGAGGTTGGTCGAGCTCCATGAGTTCTGGCCAATGGATCACTTCCCGGATGGAGCCGTCGATGCGGGCGTGGTTCCAGTGCATGAGGCGAGCTCCTACTTCGGGCCACGCGAGGAAGGTTGATCCGCCGATTTGCCAGCGACGGATGGATTGGCCGAGATAGTTGATGGTTTCCATGGCGATTGGGTCTGCCTTAAAGCGAGCGGTCCTTACGGAATTTTCAATCCGGAATCGCAGTTAGGGCCGGAACGATTCGAAACAATCGTCGTAAATGTAAGGCACGGGTGCTTGCGGTGTTCAGGCGGTTGATGCAGGTTTGGCGTTCATCCCGATGAAGTTATCCCGCCCTATTCGATTTTCTGTAGCCTGTTTAGCGGGCTGGCTGGTGTCGTGGGGCGTAGCCTCCGCGCTGGAGGAAGTGCCACCTCGTTCCGTCGAAAAGTCGGAAAAGAGTGCGCCAATTTCGATCGAACGCGAAGTCGATTCGGAGCGTGAAGGGCCTGTCAAAGTCGTGGTGATCCCGGTGCGCGATCAAATCGCTCAACCCATTCTCTATGTCATCCGCCGAGGATTGAAGGACGCGATCGAGGCGGAAGCCGATCTGGTGGTGCTCGATATGGAGACGCCGGGCGGAAGCCTCGGAGTGACCTTCGAGATCATGGAGGCGCTGGACAAATTCGACGGCCAGACGGCGACATTCGTAAATAAAGAGGCGATTTCGGCTGGGGCGTTCATCTCAGCCATGACCGATGATATTTATTTTGCTCCAACTGGGGTAATCGGCGCGGCGGCTCCGGTGATGTCGACCGGAGGTGAAATCGATGCTTCGATGAAGCAGAAGATCGTCAGTTACCTGCGGGCCCGGGTTCGGGCTATCTCGGAGGGGCATGCCTATCGCGGAGCGGTGATTTCGGCGATGATTGACTCTGAATATGTTTTAGAGGTGGAGGGCGAGATCTTGAAGGAGAAGGGGGAACTGCTTTCGCTCACCGCCACCGAAGCTTCGCAGACTTATGGCGATCCCGCGGAACCGCTGCTCGCGGCCGGTATCGCGGAATCGGTGGAAGACATCCTGGATGCGCGTTTTGGTCCCGGGGCTTACGAAGTCACGAAGCTCGAAACCACGTGGTCGGAAGATTTGGCCGCGTCTCTCAATGTTATTGCACCGATCCTGATGGGGCTAGGGTTGTTAGGTCTTTTTGTTGAGTTTAAGACCCCGGGGTTCGGGATATTTGGCATCGGTGGTGGGTTGCTGCTGCTAGTCGTGTTTCTCGGCCACAACGTCGCCGGCTTGTCTGGTAGTGAACCGATGCTGTTTTTTGTGCTCGGGGTGGTGCTGGTAATCGTCGAGCTGCTTTTCTTCCCCGGGGTGATTGTCGTCGCGCTAAGTGGCGTGTTTATGATTTTGGGTTCACTGGTTTGGTCGATGGTAGATTACTGGCCGAATGAGCCGCTTTCCCTTTCGGGAGATCTCTTAATTCAA
>CAJXQX010000029.1 GCA_913058185.1 uncultured Verrucomicrobiota bacterium | reverse complement strand
CTTTGGGTTTCTCTTTCTAAGAGACTCCCGTGTCCATTTTTCTCAGGCCCGATCAGGAACGGAAGTTGAGGGAAAAAGAAGCCGAAAACGACCCGGAGCTCGCGGCCCAGCTTGCGGATGAGAAAGAGAAAGCCAAAAACTTCGATGAGTTTTCAGAGTAAATTCCTATTTTTTGGCCTTTTTTGACCATGCCAGAGAAAATTCCGCCAGAAAGGGCTGGCCTTGGGCATTTTCCCCGCAACTTTATCTATTAGTTCGCGTCTGAAACGACTTCGTCCATGTTATCTTTCTATTCTTCCCGTATTTTAGCGCTCAGCCTGAGCGTATTGGTTATCGCTCCGCTATCGGCGCAACAAGTTCCTGAGGAACCAGATCCTGTGGCTAAGGCTAAGGCCGAGGCCCAGGGGTTCAGATTGCCTCCCCAACTGCGCCAAGTCGATTACCGGGATGCCAATCCTTGGGTTCTGCATGCCAACGTGCGTTACAGCAAAACCGAATCGTCAGTGTCCTTCGGCGGGCTTGGTGGTATTACGAGCATTCGCAATGTTCCTGGTGCGGATCAAACGGACATAGTCATCCGCCAATATGATGATGGTGGAGTAGGTCTGGACATCGTGCGGACTGATGAAGCCGATGCCGATGGGAACCAGACATCGACGCCCGGTGGTCGCTATGAGGTCACCAATGACGATGGCGATGTGATCGGTAATTTTCTTTCCTACACCCCAGGTCAGTCTCGCGATTGGGCCTATATTAATGATTCGCAGCTCGTAAACGGTCAGATGGCCTTCAACACGTTCTCGACGGAATCAAACGGGACCAGTTTTTCGAAGGATGCTGATGGCAGTGGGATTGGGATGGAGTTGGCCGTTTCCCGTCGGATATTGAAATTCGGCCGCAAGACTGAGGTTTCGTTATCGGCTAGTGTCGGAATTACGGATTTCAAAGCACGGACCGCCGATCGGATTACGGCAAATCTGATCACTTTGACCGATGTCTATAACGTATTTGGGACGGCCCCTGCCGCGTCTTACATCGCCCCCGACTTCGATGTTCTCTTCGATAGTATTGGTAATGTGGTGAACACGAACGGGACAGAGACCACGGTTCCCCTTCAGCAGGTCACGCCTGACCGTCGCATCACGACGATCCCCAATGGAGCAAATATTCAAGGGGAATGGGCGATTGATGGAGCTTACTACTCGATTCGCATCGGGCCCGAAATTCGGCATCATTTCTCTGAAAGACTCGCGGTAACCGCCGGCGCTGGATTCTTGGGAGCCTACGTTGGTAGTGACTTCACGGTTTCGGAGATCCTTGACCTCGATGGTTATAATACCTTTGCGACCATTGGCATAAGGGAGACTCAGAACATGTCGGATCTCATCGCCGGTTTCTACGCCGAAGCGATGATTGAGCTTTGGTTTACTCAGCGCACAGGATTCTTCATTGGTGCAACGTTCGAATCGATCGACGATTATTCCCAAGCCCTTGCCGGTCGAACTGCTTCAGTTCTTTTGGGCGACGCAACCGTTGTTCGGTTTGGTATCATTCACCGCTTCTGATAGCGGCGTGGCTTGAAACCAGGTCAATCGGTTGCTTCAAGATCGCCGAGGACTTCATCGATACTGCGTAATTCGGTTTCTGGCTCCAAGCTGTTCAGGCGGGTAATCAAAGCCTGAATAAGGCCGTCGGGACATGAGGCACCTCCGGTGAGCAGCACGCGCTTGATGGATTTATCACGAGGCCAGAGTGGCCGTTCAATGACCTCGCCGCCTTTCCCAGGGTCCTGAGCTGGAAATACGAAATGCTCGCTCAAATCTCGGGAGAGGATGTTTTGTTCACTCTGCACGAAGAACGCTTTTTCATCTAATTTTTCAGCGCAAAGTCGGTAGAGCTGATACGTGTTGGAGGAGTTCTTTCCTCCGATGACGAAGGCCGCATCAAGAGGTTCGGTGAGGGCGCGGCCGAGCGCATCTTGATTGACTTGAGTGGCGTAACAAAGGGTGTCTCGTCGACCACCTCCGCCGACTCGGGAAATATCTTCCGAACCGTAGCGCGCTGTGAACGCCGCGCGCAGACTCTCGGTTATGGATAGGGTCTCATTCATGAGCAGCGTGGTTTGGTTGACCACCGCCACGCGCTGCAAATCGCGATCCACATCAAAACCTGGTGTGTGTTTACCCTCGAATTCAGTATAAAAACGCTGCCGCTCGACGGGATTTTGGCTCGTGATGATCGCGGCCAGCTTTTTCCCTTCCTCGAGATTCCTCACGATCACCGCTGGAGCATAACGACGCGTGTTTGAATACGTGGCCTTGGTTTCTTCATGCTCAGCCTTGCCGTGGATTATCACGGTATAACCTTCCCGGCCGTAACTCCGGGCAGCTTTCCAGACTTTCTCGACGAGCATGCAAGTGGCATCGTGGGCGTAGACCTCGAGGCCCTTGCGCACCAAACGAGCTTTGTCTTCGTTGGTGGCACCAAAGGCCGGTATGATTACGATATCTGCGGGTGTGAGGGTGTCCCAAATGAGTTCTTCGGTGGGATCTCCTGTGCCGGCAGCCCCCTGGGTCGTGTGGGGGACGCCTTTATCTGATTGCAAATAACGTAATCCACGCCGCCAAAGATCTTCGTTCACGAAGGGATTGTGAATGAGCTCCGAGAGCATGAATACCCGTCGATCCGGATTGGCCGCTAGCGTTTCATAGGCGCGTTCGATCGCGTTCTTTACCCCGAGACAAAACCCGAAGTGACTGGGTATAATATACTCAATTGCACCAAAATTCAGAGAAACTGGAGCGGTGGCGGTGCGTTCGTGTTGGCGAGCGAGCGCTTTAATTGCGGCACAAAGCTTGGATTGGTAAAGTGCGCTCGAAACGTGATCATTCGCATAGATCGCGGGGTTTCGCTCCTTCCCTGGTCGGAACTTATAGATGAAATCGTTTTCGCCTAAGTGAAGATACGGAATCCGGACCAGATGTTGTTCTAAATCCGACGTAATGGCCGTCAGCACGGGCGAAGAGCGGAATGTCGCGCTGTCGAGACTCTCAATCGATTCAAAGCGAATTTCCCGATCCCGGGTTTCGGATGATACTTGAACAGCGGATACGGTGAAATTTCCGGCAGCACATTTTGTTTCCATTAGTGGCCGTGGTTCCGGAGATCCGGGAAATGATTCTTCGAGTCGACTTAATGCCATCGCAGAATCGGCTCCCAAGAAAGCGAGGCCAGCTTGCGAACCCAATCGGCGCACAGCCAATTGATTATTACGGTTGAACGCCAGAATGACGGTTTGAGTTGGCCCTGAATTCATCGAATTACGAAATTCTGATTACCCGCGCCCGCCGAATGACACATAGTCATCCAATTCCAATCGATCAAAGGTCGTGACGATGTCATTGCGAGCTGGGGCCAATCGACGAATTTCATTCGCAAAATTCTCGTGTCGTTGCGCATCTCCGGGAGCGACGTTTTCTAACCAATCGGACCATGCTACGATCTCGTGGGGGCGTCGTGCCGGAGTGAGACGACCCAAGATCCATTCCAGCATTTCGGAGTCAGACTTTCCGCTGCGCACCGCCGAGATAAACTCCTCGGCTTCAATGCCCATGAAACTCAAAACACGTTGATCAAGGGCGCACGGGAAAGAGTAGTCCCCCAATTGTTTCACAATCGAGGCACGCGTTTTATCCAAAAGGCGGGGGAGGTGCACAAATCCACCCAATCGCATCCGAGGACTGCGGGGTGGGTGGGCAGCCAAGTTGGGAGTGGCGTATGAGATCATATCGGAGAATCAGAGTCGGAAGTCTGGCGCGTAAGCGTCAACCCGAGGAGAGTGAAAGGAATCTAATTAGAGACGAAGCTGAAATGCGTCAGCGGTCAATCTGCGGCCATTGATTTGAATTTCGACCGGATGGAGACCGGGGTAGTGCTTTCGCGTGCTGAAACCCCTAATTGTTTGTCTTTTAAGCAACGAAAGGGAGCTGCCGGCGGCTAGCATGATTTGTTTCCACTTGAAGACCTTGGCACTCGTGGAGCCATTGGCTTTCACGTAATGAATCACGTAATCGATGAGTAGGGTTTGCGGGGTTCGACTCGCCGAGGTTATTGATAGACGAAGTTCAATCCGTTCGCCCAATTTGATTCGCCCGGGTGAAACAGCGAAGTCGAGTTGGGCAAGTTTTGGAGGGTCACCCACTCCGAGAAACTTCAAGGTTCGGGGGTGCGCTTTCTTTATCAACGTGCGCAACCCATGCCGCGTAATCCACGAGACATGGGGCTGCCCCTGGTCCCAGCTCTCAACGAGATCCATGACATAGTCGGGATGGTCTTTCGCAATGTCGTTCAAGTGATTGGCTACAGACTTGCGCACGTAGAGCGACTCGTCGTTGCGAAGATTCTCCAGGATTCGGCGGGTTGGCTTGGGATCGATCACTAGGAGACCCAATCGCTTGCCCCAAGGTAATCGGGGGCGGGAACCTTCGCTGGCCAGGCGGCGCACGTGTTCATCATCGTCCTTCGACCATTGCAGCATTACTTTGAGAGTTTGCTTGGGGGATCGAATCAAAAACTCCCGGATCGCGAATTCTGCGGAGCCGAATTGGGTAAAATAGCTTAATGCCGGCAGGGACAATTCTGGATAATTCACTCCAAACTGGCCGACGAAATCAGAATACCAATCTCCGATCATCCCGTTGGCTTCGGGGCCGGCGATTTTACGAATCACTTTGAGTTGCTGCGGATAGTCTCCCGGCACGCTCGCCGCTGCGGCGATTGAGGTCTGCCGCAATCGCGTCATGAGCTCACGTTTCTTCAGACCATTCAGGGTCATCTGGAGAAACATTTTTTTATCAAACGTCCGGCAAGCCTTGGCCAAAGCGTTTGCAATCGAATGGTAGCGATCCGCGTTGAACCACTCTTTGAATGAATCCGATTCAGGCACAGCGTCAGATAGCAGGGTTCGGTAGGGATCTTAACGAATGAAGCGGGCCTAGCACTAACCCAAAGTTAACACATCATCGAGTTTGCTGGAATCGCGGCCGCCCCCCATAGCGAAGTCGGGCTTACCTCCACCTTTACCGCCAAGGGCGATCGAACGTTCTGAGACTAACTTACCCGCCTGATGTCCCGCCGCGATGGCCGCCGGGCTACAGAATGCGACGACCGATACTTTCTCGCCGAAAGCCGCACCGAGGATGACCACACCATCTTCAAGTTGACCGATAATTTGCGACCCCAAGGCCCGTAGGGCGTTGGGATTGGCCGCCACAACTTTACTCGAAATCCAACGCAGGCCATCACGTTCCACGGCGTTAGCGATCAGATCCTCCGCTTGGTTAGCGGCAGCCTTTTGCTCGAACGCCTTCAGCTTGAGGTCAATTGCGGCCTTTTGAGCGAGCAGAGCGTCGAGCTTCGTGTTTACGTCTAGGGGACCGGCGTTGAGTTTGCCACTGACGGCACGTAGCACGGCTTCGTGTTCGGTAACAAAAGTGTATGCCGCGGCGCCAGCCACCGCCTCGATCCGACGGGTGCCAGCGGCAATAGCAGATTCACTGACAATCTTGATCAGGCCAATTTCACCTGCAGTTTGCACATGAGTGCCGCCGCAGAGTTCAACGCTGTAGCCACCAATATCAACGACCCGCACGATGCGACCGTATTTTTCGCCGAAGAAGGCCAGAGTGCCTTCCGGTTTATTATCAAACTCGGTCTCGTAGTTTTTAACGATGGCGTTGTCGATAACCTGCGCATTAACGATCTGCTCTACTTCCGAAATTTGCTCAGGCGTCATGGCCTCAAAATGGGCGAAGTCAAAGCGCAGACGCTCTGGTGTCTTATGCGTCCCGGCTTGGTGCACATGGGTGCCCAATACCTCGCGCAATGCCCCATGGATCAGATGCGTTGCACTGTGGTGACGGGAAATCGCACGGCGGCGAGTGAGGTCGACACTCAGAGTCGCGGGTGCACCCGCCTCGACGTCGACCTTGCCACCAATCTTATGCAGGAAACGACCGGCTTTGTCTTTGATCGTGTCGACGATAGAAACGGTTGATTCGCCGATGATAGCGATGCCCGCATCCCCCGCTTGCCCACCCATCTCGGCGTAGAAAGGGGAAGATTCGAAAACAAGATAGGTCGCATCCTTAGCCGCGACAACATCGACCAACTCAGTTTCGTATTCCGTGAGGTTTACGAGGTCGTAGCCCGTAAAATTCGTGGCGACATGATCGACCTGATCATCATCTTTGGTCGTAGCGACGATGACTTCTTTCTTCTGGGCCGCACGCGCACGATCACGTTGTTGCTCCATGAAGGTTTTGAAGCCATCCACATCGACGGTGAGGCCACGCTCCGTGGCAAGCAGCTGGGTCATGTCGAGTGGGAAGCCGAAAGTATCGTAGAGCTTAAAAGCTATGTTACCGCCTAATTCCTTCGCATCGTTTACCCGGCTGTCGGTGAGCGCTTGATTGAATTCTGCCAGTCCCCGATCCAGCGTCCGGCCAAAGCTCTCTTCTTCGCCCTTGATGACCTTGCTGATGAGGGTCTGCTTTTCGACGAGTTCGGGAAAGACGGGGCCGAGGGACTCGACCACGGCAGGGACGAGTTGAGTGAAGAAGCCGGTTTCGAGTCCGAGTTTTTTTCCGTAGAGTATACCTCGTCGGAGAATGCGACGGATGACGTAGTTACGGCCCTCATTGCCGGGCATGATATTGTCGGCGATCGCGCAACTGATAGTTCGGGCATGGTCAGCCAATACGCGAAACGCGATGTCGGTATTCTCCTGCTCGGTCAGACCTTCGCGCTTTGTGGGAACCGTCGATGCATAGCTTTTACCCGAGAGTTCGGTGACTTTAGCAAAGAGTGGGGCAAATACGTCGGCAGCGTAGTTGGACGGTTCAGCGGTGAAGTCGGTGAACCCATGGGTGCAGGCGTGAATCCCCGCGACGCGCTCGAAGCCCATGCCGGTGTCGACGTGTTTGGCGGCAAGAGGAGAAAATGTGCCGTCCGCATTGGCGTTAAATTGGATGAAAACGTGATTCCAGATCTCGATGCAGCGAGGGTCGTCCGCGTTAACGCGGGAACGACCTTCGGCTTCGTCGTCGGAAAGGCGGAGATTGAAGTGAAGCTCAGAACATGGACCACAGGGGCCCGTTTCGCCCATCATCCAAAAATTGTCCTTCTTATTGCCGTTGAGGATGTGCACGGCGGGATCGAGCCCTTCGGCTTCGAAGATGGCCTTCCAGATGGCGTGGGCCTCAGTGTCGAATTCGGAGGGATCTCCGGCGGCTTGATCAGGCGAATAAACGGTCGCGAAGAGACGCTTGGCCGGAATGCCCCATACCTTGGTCAAAAGTTCCCAGCCCCAAGTGATCGACTCCTCCTTGAAGTAATCGCCGAACGACCAATTCCCCAGCATCTCGAAGAGCGTGTGGTGGTAGGTGTCGTAGCCGACGTCCTCGAGGTCGTTGTGTTTGCCGCCAGCTCGAATACATTTCTGGGTATCGGCCGCACGGGTATCAACGGCAGGAATGGCTCCGGCCCAACTGGTGACGGCGGGAGCTTGTTCGCCGAGGAAAATCGGCACGAACTGATTCATGCCGGCGTTGGTGAACAACAATCCGGGAGAATCAGGCATCAAGGAGGCCGACGGCACGATGGTGTGCTGTTTCGAGGCGAAAAAATCGAGGAACGACTGACGAATTTCAGCGCTGGTCATAAGATGAGAATGTTATCACGAAATAGCCGAATCACCCAAACACAGTAAGGTATAACCTGCGCTGGGGTGGTGGGGAGATGTCCGTGCATTTCGGTATTACTAAATTCAGAGATTAGCGATAATGGCATCAGCCATCGCAACGGTGCCGACCGGCTCACAGCCAAAGGCGATATCGCCGGTGCGAAGGCCGTCAATGGTTACGGTCTTCCGCACGGCATTTTCGATTTCACTAGCGAGTTGCAGCTGCCCGAAACTGTAGCGAAGCATCATCGCTCCCGAGAGGATTTGAGCGCAGGGATTGGCGACCCCTTTGCCCGCGATATCGGGTGCAGTGCCTCCTGCGGGCTCAAATAACCCAAATGGCAGATCATGGGAGTTCTGTTGGGTGCCGAGGGAGGCACTGCTCATCATCCCCAGAGAACCGCAAATGACGGCCATCTCATCCGACAAAATATCACCGAACATATTCTCGGTGAAAAGCACGTCGAACTGGTTGGGATCACGAGCCAACTGCATGGCGGCATTGTCCACATACATGTGAGATAACTCGAGGTCCGGATGGTTCTTGGCGAAGTATTCGATGACGGTCTTGCGCCACAATACGGATGTCTCGAGCACATTGGCCTTGTCCACGGAGCACACCCGACCATCGCGAGCCTTGGCGGTTACGGCTGCAACTTCAGCGATCCGCTCAATTTCGCTGGTTTGGTAAACCATCGTATCAATCGCCTGAAATTCTCCATTCTCCAATTGCACGGTGGATTTGGGTTGGCCGAAGTAAATGCCCCCGGTCAATTCCCGAATACAAACGATATCAATTCCTTCAGGAATTCGTTCAAGTTTGAGGGGAGAAGCGTCGGTCAGTTCCGAGTAAAGTAATCCCGGGCGAATATTCGCAAATAGGCTAAATGCCTTGCGCAGAGGGAGCAGGGCAGCGCGTTCGGGCTGTTCCTTAGGGGGGAGCGTTTCCCATTTTGGTCCTCCGACAGATCCAAACAAAATGGCATCCGCGTTCTGGCACACTTCTAGAGTGCTGTCTGGCAGAGCCTTCCCGTGATTATCGATGCCAGCTCCGCCGACGTCGGCGGTGGCATATTGCAGCGAAAGGCCTGCGCCAGCCGCAGCGGTCTCCAAAACGCGGAGCGCCTCGGTCATAACCTCGGGGCCAATGTAGTCTCCTGGAAGAACGGCAAACTTGAGTGTCGACATGATTAACTAGAAATCGTGAGTGGCGCAGACCGTTCTAGGCAAGCCGCCAATGCAAAGAGTGAATTGATCGTTGCAGACTGGGTCCATTTTCCGATCTCTTCGCTGCGAATGAACGTGCAAACGATTCCCTCGGGTCTGATTCAGACCAACGCCTATCTGCTAACCGACTCTGCCCGGAAAGAAGCGATCCTGATCGATGCTCCTGGTGATATTTGGCCCAAGATCGAACCGATCCTGAAAGCAGGAGGTCTCGCCCTGACTGAGCTCTGGATCACGCATGGTCATTGGGATCACACTCAGGGAGGTGCTGAGGTGGTGCGGCAAACGGGAGCCAACGTTCTGGCGCATCGGGCCGACCAAATCTTGATCGAGACCCCTGAGGTTATGGACGACTTTATGGGGGAGAAACTGGGGCTCGAAGGAATCGCGGTAGACCGCTGGATTTCGGCCGGAGACAGTCTTGAGGCTCTGGGGCAGAGTGTCGCAGTCAGACACGTGCCGGGCCACTGCCCAGGGAATGTCATGTTTGTATTCGGCGAAGCGGAAATCGCATTCGTTGGAGATGTAATTTTCGCCGGCAGTATCGGGCGCACTGATTTACCAGGTGGCTCGTTTACCCAGCTCGAGACCGCCATCCGTAGTCAGATTTACAGTCTTCCTTGTCAAACGAAACTTTATCCCGGGCACGGGCCCACGACCACCGTGGCCACCGAAAAAGAAAGCAATCCCCATGTCCCAGCCTGAAGCTCACAAATTTATGGAACGGGCCATCGAGCTCGCGAAGCAAGGGTGGGGCGAGACCGCCCCCAATCCCTTAGTCGGAGCGGTTATCGTCGAGCGTGGTAAGATCGTGGCTGAGGGATGGCATCGCAGTGATGGTGGCCCCCACGCTGAACGCGAAGCCCTTACTGATCTTGGCCGGAAGACAGCTCGCAATGCCACACTCTACGTAACACTTGAGCCGTGCTCAACCGCTGGCCGCACCGGCTCATGCTGCGAGGCGATCATTGCAGCCAAAATTAAAAATGTGGTGATTGGAGCATTAGACCCGAATCCGGATCACGCCGGGGCAGCTATCCCGATTCTGGAAGCGGCTGGAATATCGGTTTCTACGGGAATCTTGGAATCGGAGTGCCTCGATCTAAATTTGATCTTCAATCACTGGATCGCCACCGGGCAGCCTCTGATTGCCGGAAAAACGGCCGTGACCATCGACGGACAAATCGCGACCCGTTCCGGCGAATCGAAATGGATCACTAACGAAAAATCACGAGAAGACGTTCATCGCTGGCGACGCCTTTTCCCCGCAATCGCAGTTGGTGCCATGACCGTCTTGGACGACAACCCGAGACTCACCGCCAGAATGGAAGGGGCGGAGGAATGGTGTCCGATCCGATTCGTTTTCGATGGATTACTACGGACCGTCGTAGACCGGAACATGCCGAACGTCTACACGGACGAGTTTCGGGACAAAACCATTGTGGTTACCACACCGCATGGTGGCTTGGGTTACGTGCGAAAATTGCGAGAACTCGGTATTACCGTATGGGTGATTCCCTCCGATACGCAGCGGGTGGCATTTGCTGATTTTAGGCAGAAATGTGCTGAACATAAAATCAGTGGAGTTTACGTGGAGGGTGGCGCGCGGTTGATCGGTAATTTGCTGCGTTCTCGAGAGCTCGATTATCTTTTCAACTACCGGGCTCCGATTTTGTTCGCGGATGAAAAGGGGAAAAATGGATTCACCGGATTAAGAACAGAAAAGTTAGCCGATGCGGTTCAGTTGTCTGAGGTGAAACATGAATCATTCGGTGACGATCAGCTGATGAGAGGACACGTGCAGTATCCTGATCGAGTGCAGGTGGACGAAACCATTTTTTCCCGAACATGATTCAACCGCAGTCCCTTTACCTTGCTTCGGGAAATTCCCACAAAGTGCGTGAGCTTCAGGAGCTTGCCGATGAAGCCGAATTGCCGATGAAGTTTCATTCGGCGGCAACCTTAGGTGGCATGCCCGAGGTGGTGGAAGACACCGGAACATTTGAAGGTAATGCTAGGAAAAAGGCGTTAGCACTTAAGTCTCTTGTTCCCGACGGAGCCTGGATTGTTTCCGACGATAGTGGAATTTGCGTGGATGCTTTGGATGGTGCCCCGGGCGTTGAATCCGCATACTTTGCGGGACCTCAAGCGGATGATGACCTGAACCTAGCCAAGCTAGTCACTGAGATGACGGACGTTCCGCTGGCGAAACGTTCAGCTTATTACGTATGCGTGCTCCATCTGCAATGTAGCGATGAGGATGAGCACGCATTCAGAGGTGAGTGCCATGGGGTTCTCGCCCATCAACCTCAAGGAAGCGGCGGCTTCGGGTATGATCCGTTGTTTATTCCGAACGGTTCCAATGAGACTTTCGGCGTGTTGCCTGCTGATACAAAACGACTACTCAGCCACCGCGCCTTGGCTTGGGCCAATTTGGTGACGTGGTGGCGAGTGAATCGCGTCGAACCGAACGGGGAGATAAATCGGAAATATAACCACGGATATCAGTGATAATCCGATTTATCAGCGAAATACTCTGCTCCAACTGATTCACCGCAGCCGCTGGTTTGGTCGAAACTTGGAGCTTGGCCGACTCGAGGGTGAGTCCCGTGGCATAGAGGGATTGAATGACGCCATCGTGTAAATCGCGACCAAATCGGATCTTCTCTTCGAGTGCTCGATTCAGTAATTGCAGTCTTTGTTGAGCATCAGCTTGAGCCTTTCCTCGCTCATCTCGCTCGCGATCGATCTCTTATTGGGCGCGAGCGGACGTGGTGGCCAGAAGATCGAGACTCCTGCGTTCTCGTTCTCGCGAGCTGAACGGCGCTCGCGTTCCACTGGGACGGCGCGCTCGACCTCCCAGTAGGAATACCAGCACGATTGCGACAATCAGGGCCGAGACGCTGAGGGCTAGGACACTTCGATCGAGTAATGAAAAGACGCCCCAATTGCTCCGAGCCGAACTCGATTCGCCGGGCTCGAACGATTCGGTGCGGGCAGTCGTAGTGGTTTGCCCGACTGAAAAAACGCGTGGCCGTGGCGGCCAATATAAGCGCCAGCAAGAACACGAGGATGAAGGACAATAGCCGAATGATCGGGGTCATCTGAAATCCTATTGATGACCGCCGCGGCAAAGACGTCAAAACCTTCGACAAGCAGGCGAGGGTGGCTTTCGGTATCACGCTAAACCCATGAAGACCTTTTATATCACCACCGCGATCGACTACGTGAACGGTTCGCCACACTTGGGCCACGCCTACGAAAAAGTGCTGACGGACGTCATTGCCCGTTTTCGCCGGATGATGGGAGAGAAGGTTTATTTCCTCACTGGAACCGACGAACACGGTCAAAAGATCCAGCAGAGTGCCCGGGCTCAGGGCATAGAACCACAGGACTATGTAGACGGTATTGCACCCGAATTTAAGGCAATGTGTGAGAAGCTGGAAATCTCCAACGACGACTTCATTCGCACCACCGAAACACGCCACAAGAAGGTGGTCTGTGCGCTGCTGCTGCAGCTGTTTGATAAAGGTGAGATCTATAAAGCTGAATACGAAGGTTACTACTCCACGCGCCAAGAGCAGTTCTTACAGGACAAAGATCGTAACGAGGATGGCAGTTGGCCCGAGATTTACGGAGAGGTCACCCAGATCACCGAATCCAACTATTTCTTCAAACTGGCGGGCTACCAAGAATGGCTGATCGAACACATCAAAACCCACCCGGAATTCATCATCCCGCGTTATCGGGCCAAGCAGGTTCTCGAATTCTTGGCCGAACCGCTCAACGATCTTTGTATATCTCGGCCCAAGGAACGGCTCGAATGGGGTATCCCGTTGCCGTTTGATCCCGATTTCGTGACTTACGTTTGGTTTGATGCGTTGACCAACTATTACTCGGCGGTAGCTGATCAACCTGATATGTGGCCCGCCTCTTTCCATGTCATTGGCAAAGACATCCTGGTGCCGCCGCACGCCGTTTATTGGCCGATCATTCTGCAGGCCTGTGGGCTCGCGTTGCCTCAGTCTATTTTGGCCCACGGCTGGTGGTCGATCAACGGGGCAAAGATGTCCAAGAGCACGGGAAACTTCGTCGAACCTGCTCAGTTTGTTGATCAGTTCGGAGTCGATGCGTTGCGCTACTTTTTGATCCGTGAGATGAGCGTGGGGCAGGACAGCGACTTCTCGATGGAACAGTTTCTGGTGCGCTACAATAGCGAGCTCGCCAACAATCTTGGTAACCTCGTGAACCGCACGCTCAATATGACGACTCGGTTCGCCGACTCCATCGTGCCGGCTCCGGCCGAATTAGGTGAACCCGAGGCGATCTTGCAGGCCGCCTGGACGAAGGCCCGCGACGAGTCCATTCCGCTCTTCGAGCAATTCCAATTCAACGTGGGCTTGGAGCGGGCGATGTCATTCATCACCGCGACCAATACCTACATCCAACAACGCGAGCCCTGGAAATTGGGCAAATCCGAGGATCCAGCTGATCAAGCACTCCTCCGCACCGCGCTCGCCACGATGGCCGAAGCGCTCCGGTTGGGTTCCAGCTTATTCCTCGCCGTGACCCCGAGTTCGGTCGCGAAGATTCGTGGGGTTCTCTCTTACGAGGCGGGTCCGGTCTGGAAGGACGAACTGGTATGGGACAACCGTCTCACGGGTAACGCCGTCGAGAAGACTTGCATCCTGTTCCCCCGGCCCGAGAAAAAGAGCTGAGCGGCTCGCGTCCGACACCGGAACCACGATGATGTGGGGCTGCCCGTTATGAAAGTCCTGCCGATAAACCCCATTGAAAACGCTTCTCCCTCAGCATTGCGGGCGTTTCTGTTGCGGTGTCAGTCGGTAGCCGTAGCGAAAAAACACGCCCAACTGGTGAGTATCACCATCACGGTCGATGCCCTGGATCCATTGGCGGTGCTTGAGGCTATTTATGAACCCGGTCACCCGCATTTTTACGCTGAACATCCCGCGGATGGGACCGCGATAGCAGGCGCGGAAGTTGCTCTCGAGTTGAAGTTTGACGGGAAAGATCGCTTCGCTCGATTGCAGGAGTTTGCCGACACTACGTTTGCCCATTCCATCGCAGTGGGAGAAGTGAGGGCTCCGTTTGGCGGACCTCACGTATTTGTCGCCGCCACGTTTGAGGAGACCATGTCGCCCGAAGAACCCTTTCCGGCGCTGACCGCTTTTGTCCCGCGCTGGCAGGTGGCCCGCGCTGGAGCCGTGACCACCGCCGTGGCCAATTTTGTGATCGATCAACAGTCGAATCTAACTGATCTCGCCGAACGGATACTCCGTGCTCATGCGCGTTTTACCGGGTTTGGATACGGTTCGGGTGATCCGGCACCGACCCGAGAGATCCCTTCGCGGTTTTCCCAAAACGAAGATAACGATTTCAGGGCGAGCGTGGCCACCGCCGTTGAGGCAATCGATCGCGGTGATTTTGCCAAAATCGTTTTGGCTCGAGCTATCGACCTCACGGCCGACGCACCGTTACACCCCTTGGAGGCATTGGCCGGATTGCGGGAGAAATTCCCCGATTGTTTCTCTTTCTCGATCGCGAACGGATCAGGCGATAGCTTTATCGGAGCGAGTCCGGAGCGCCTGGTGCGGGTGAGCCAAGGGGTCTTGGAAGCAGACGTTCTAGCCGGGACCATCAGTCGAGGCCGAGGCGCGGCGGCCGATGCGGCGATGGCAGCAGAATTGCAATCGAGCACCAAGGACCGCCACGAACATCAACTCGTGTTGGATTCCGTGTTGAGCCACCTCCGCGAGCTAGGATTAAACCCCGAGTTTCCGGAGAATCCAGGGATGCGGAAGCTGGCGAATCTTCAGCACCTGCATACCCCGGTTCGAGCAACCCTCCCAGCGGAGGTTAATCTTCTGGACGCATTGACCGCGCTACATCCCACCCCGGCGGTCGGAGGATCTCCCCGCGAGAGCGCGGTGGCATCGATTGGCGAACTCGAAGGATTTTCGAGAGGACTGTATGCCGGAGCGATCGGTTGGATAAACGCACGTAGCGGCGGAGAGTTTATGGTCGGAATCCGATCCGCTTTGGTTCGAGAAAATCGAGCCCGAGTCTACGCTGGAGCTGGTATTGTGGCTGGCTCAACTCCGGAAAAAGAGTTCGACGAAACCGATTTGAAATTTCGCGCATTGTTGGAAGGCTTATTACCCTAACCATGAGCAATCTGGATACCCGTAATCTCAACAGCCTGTGGGCTTCTGTATTTGTCGAAACGTTGGTTCGTGAGGGATTGCAGCATGCGGTGATCTCACCGGGTTCACGGTCCACGCCGCTAACGCTCGCCTTGGCCGCAGCCGTCGCGGTTAATACAACGCCCGTGGTCGACGAAAGGTCAGCCGCTTTCTTTGCCCTGGGAATCGCCCGTCGCACCCATCGACCAGTCGTGCTTCTTTGCACCAGTGGCAGTGCCGGGGCTCATTATCTGCCGGCTTTAATCGAGGCGCATGAAACCGGCGTGCCGCTGATTGTAATCACGGCTGACCGTCCCCCTGAATTGAGGGACTGTGCTTCGGGTCAGACCATCGATCAGCACCGTTTATTTGGGAAGTATGCCAACTGGTATCACGAGATGGCGGTGCCAGAACTTGACGGGAAACTCTTCGCTTACCTGCGTCAAACGACACGACAGGCGTGGACGCGGGCGAACACGAATGGTCCAGTTCATCTCAATACGCCATTCCGTGACCCACTACCACCGGTGGCCGACGAGGGTGCCGCGAAGAAGTTCTCGGAGCAGCTCGATGAAGGTTTCTTCGCGATTCCCGACCTGCCGGAAATTCAGACTGGAGCAGTTCGTTTCGTTCAACGAATCACGACGCAACGCGGATTAATTATTGCCGGTCCAGCCATGCCGGCCGATCCCGCTGCCTACGTCGCCCATATATTGTCGTTGTCGGCGACCACCGGATGGCCGATCCTAGCCGATGCGCTTTCACCCCTGCGGCAGGGAGCGGCGGTTTCATCCAACGTGATCGCGGGTTACGATATCATCCTACGAAATGAAGCTCTCGCTCGTGACTTGAATCCACGTTATGTCGTCGCGTTGGAGAGTTGGCCGACCAGTAAAGCGCTCCGCAATTGGCTGGAAAGTTCTCAGGCCGAAATGGTCATGGTGTCCGAACGGGAAGGGAGTCGCGATGCGGTCCACGGTCGCACTCGAGAAATCACCGCCTCGCCCATGGCGCTGCAGATTGATGGCCATACTTCGAATCTCGGGAGCTTTGCGAATTCTTGGCTAGAAGCTGATGCTCAAGTTACGAAAAACATGAATGGATGGATGCAAACTAGCGTCGCTGTTGGTTTTGAGGGGAGTCTCACCTACGCGTTGGCTGGCGTCATCCCGGACAACGCAGACCTGGTCGTGGCCAGCAGCATGCCGGTGCGCGATGTAGAGTGTTTTTGGCCAAAGACTGATCGCGGACTTAGGATATACTCCAGTCGGGGCGCCAACGGGATCGACGGAACATTATCCACCGCACTCGGCGTCGCTCATGAGTCTGAGAGGCCCGTGTTTTTACTCACCGGTGATCTCGCATTCTTACATGATTCAAATGGTCTGCTCGTGGCCCGCGAATTTAAAGGTAGTTTAACCGTTCTCTTGATCAATAATTCGGGTGGCGGGATTTTTGAACATCTCCCGGTCGCGAAGTTCGAACCACCATTTGAGCGATATTTCGGCACGCCCCCCACGGTGGATTTCGGCGACCTTTGCCACGCGCACGGCGTTGATCATATCATCCTAGCAGACCTAACGGGTTTAGCCGAAAAGATAAGTGCTCCATCGATGGTGTTACGTGTCTTTGAGTATAAGACTGATCGAAAAAAAGACGCAGCTACCCGCAAGAAATTGCTCCGGAGTTTGGCTCGAGCTAGTTAGCTGCCGGGGACCATACGAAGGCTCTTACGGTATCTTCGAGCATAGAGGGGATCACCATGAGTCTGTCCTCAATCAAGTATTCGAGATCAGCGGTGCCCTTTGCCAGCAGCATGATTGTGGTGACGGCACCATCGGCGGTGACGTGTTTGACATCCCCCGTTGGCCAGTCGGTTACGATGTAACCACCCGCACCATCGGGTTCGATTCCGTCAATATGGGCCACGGGTGAATCGCCGATGCGCGAAAGCGACTTATCGACGAAACGGATGACTGATAGGTGTCCAAGTTGTTCCTCACCGTTGGAGTCGCGAATGGTCCATCCGCCCAGCAAGAGTCGATCGGTTTCAGCGCGAAGGCCATTGAGTCCACCGGTCACCGATGTATCAATTTCACGCCACGCTTCAAATCGTCCCGCGTGCAGCCGGTAGACCGTGCTCAATCGGCTGCTGTAAACGTAGACGTTTCCGTCGGGGTCGACAGTGCAGTCGTTAAAGCCGCCATTCTGGCCGTCAGCGGGTGCATAGCGGTTGAGCACTTTCCCCGACTCCAAATCAACCTCCCACATGGCGGGAGTATCACCGACATAGAGCCGACCGTTGGCGACCGCCAATCCCTTGGGGTCTTCCAAGCCGGTTGCCCACTTGAGTTCTATAATTTTCCCCGATCGATCCACTTTGCTGATGAATCCGTCATTCGGCGTACGGTCTTCTCCCCGCGTGCCTAGGTTGGAAACGTAGTAGCAGTCACGTTGCGCATCGTAAGCCACCGATTCGGGAGCCATAAACCCGGAGGTTTCCCATTGGAGCACCGGTTCGGCGGCCTGGGCATTCGGGGTAGCTAGGAGAGCAAAGGAAAGGAGTAGGGTGGCGAGCTGGGGACGGTGGGAGCGCATACGATGACGGGATCATTTCCGAACAATTGTGACGAGAAGGAAAGCCGATGCGCTCAGTTGACTGTTCAGCAATGGGCACCCAACTATTCCGCCATGAGCCTACCCGATTGGCAGATCGTTAAACCCTACGAAGACATCATTTATCAGAAGACCGATGGGATCGCTAAGATCACTCTCAATCGGCCAGAGAAACGAAATGCGTTTCGGCCTGAGACGGTTTTCGAACTTTACGAGGCACTAGCTGACGCTCGCGACGATACCACTATCGGCGTGGTGCTTCTCACGGGCGCTGGTCCGCATACCGACGGGAAATACGCGTTCTGTGCGGGCGGTGACCAAAGTGTTCGAGGCCCCGCGGGTTACGTGGGCGCGGACGGCATCCCTCGGCTGAATATTTTGGATGTGCAGAAATTGATTCGTTCGATGCCCAAGGTCGTGATCGCGTTGATCGCGGGTTATGCCATCGGCGGAGGCCATGTGTTACACTTGGTCTGCGATCTTTCCATTGCCGCGGACAATGCAATCTGCGGTCAGGTCGGTCCGGCCATGGGGAGTTTTGACGGTGGCTTTGGTGCGAGCTATTTGGCTCGAATCGTGGGCCAAAAGAAGGCCCGCGAGATCTGGTATCTTTGCCGCCAGTATAATTCCACTGAGGCACTCGAGATGGGCCTGGTGAATACCGTGGTTCCGATTGCGGAACTTGAGTCGGAAGGCGTGAAATGGGCCCAGGAAATTCTCGGTCACAGTCCGTTGGCCATCCGTTGCCTCAAGGCTGCCTTCAATGCTGATGTCGATGGCCAAGCCGGATTACAGGAACTAGCGGGCAACGCGACTTTACTATACTACATGAGTGATGAAGCGAAGGAGTTTCACTCCGCGCAACGGGAGAAACGTAAACCCGACGCCCGCCGATTCCCCTGGCTGCCGTAGGGATGCGTTAGAATCCGACGGCGGTCGGAGTGCCGAGCTCCACATTGAATCGATCGTCGTAAGGCGTCACCCAGCGGTGACTTTTCCGCTCGACCAGGACTTCGCCGCCAACCGGGAAAAATAAAACCGAAGCGGCAGCCGTTCCACGCAAATGGGTGAGTGCGACCGCGTCTTTTTCTGGCAGTGGTCTGGTGAAGGCGATTTTGAGGTGCAGGTTCTTGACCTTCGCGACTGCTTTCAGGCGCACCGCCTCTTGGAGTTTAGCCTCGATGCCTTGTAGCTCTCCAGACTCAGGGTGGATCCACGCTTTCATTTTAATTTTCTCCATCGGAAATCCCGATTTCGAGTCCGGCAATAAAGGCACGGCATAGGTGCGTGTTTCGGTGGTTTCAGATACGATCCGGCTCATCGGGAAGTCCATGCGGTCGCGCAGCCGCTGACGGTCTTCGAGCCCACGTTCGCGCTTGCGCCGGTCCTTTTCACGATCCTTTTGATAGCGACGTTTTTCGCGTTCGGTGGCTGGCCCCTTGACAGTGGCAATCAACACGTCTCGTTGGTCCCAGGGTAGAGATGGGTCCACTTGGGTAATGAGCACGTCCCGGGGCTGACCTTTACGATTATACTCAGTTACCGTCTGTTCGTAAGCCCAGTGCCGTTCGGCGTCGCTGTAGGTCTCGATCGCGTCTTGCAGCGGCGTAGGGTCAGCCAACTGAGCTGACTCGGCCGCGATTACTTGGCCCGCGAGCGACAGGAAAGCCAGTAGGGTGGCGGATAAATAGTGGATCTTGGAGGAAGAGGGCATTCTTTGTGCGTCTCATTCAAGTTACACGTCGCGCTTTGCTCAACTCCTGTTCTTATTTTAGTTATGTCATCTCTCTACAATCAACTCCGAGCAGACATTATTACCGCCTTGAAGGCCCGCGAAAGCGAGAAAGCCACTGGGCTGCGCACCGCGGATGCCGGCATTCAGCGGGCATCAATGGATACCGAAGCTGCCATTGATGATGCCTTGGTCATCTCGACGATGCGCAAGGCAGTGAAAAACATGACTGATGCGAATGTGGAGTTCGCTAAAGCTGGCCGACAAGATCTCGTCGACAACAACGACAAGGAGATCGTATGGCTCGAGGCATATTTACCCGCGCAAATTACCGGCGACAAATTGGAAGCGATCGTCGTCGATGCGTTGGCAAAATCCGGTGCTCAAACCAAGCGAGAGATGGGCAAGGTCATGGGCCTGCTTAAATCTCATCCTGAGGCCGGCCTGATCGATTTTGGAGCCGCGAGTGAAATCATCCAATCCAAGCTCGTCTGAGCTGGCATCATTAAACCCTGGTTTCCTCATTATGAACAATCGCATCGCGTTCAGCGCCTCCGTTTTATTGTTAGCATCGGCCGGTGTGGTCAGCGCCCAGGAAATGGGTTTCGAAGAGTATGAACCCGAGTCCACACTTGTGGTGCCGGAAAACCCGGTAACCAGCGCTCGGTTCCCGTTTGTGGATGTCCACAACCACCAATCGGGTGGCAGCCGGATGACCAATCAAAGTGTCGACGCCGTGGTGGCCGAAATGGACAAACTCAACATGGCGGTGATGGTGAACCTTTCCGGTGGCAGTGGCGATAGGCTGAAGCATATTCTGGCCAAATCGAAAGCCCGACATCCGGACCGTTTTGCCGTTTTCGCCAATCCATCTTATGATGGCATCAACGACCCCGGCTACGCGGAGAAAACCGCCGCTCAATTCGAGGCGGATGTGAAGGCAGGGGCCCAGGGCCTGAAGATTTTCAAAAGCCTCGGTATGTATGTCTTCGATCCGCTCGGCCGCGTGCGGGTGGACGATTCGCGGTTGGATCCGCTCTGGGCCAAAGCGGGAGAGCTTGGCGTGCCGGTTTTGATTCACGTTGGTGATCCCGCACAGTTCTGGCTACCACACGACGGGAACAACGAACGTTGGTTGGAGCTGAAACAAAAACCCCGTCGCATACGCACGGGTGAGCCCAGTTTTGATCAGCTCATTAAAGAGCAGGTTAATGTCTACCAGCGGCATCCTAATACCACTTTTATTATCGCTCACTTTATGTGGATGGCGAATGACCTGGACCGACTGGGTGGTTATCTCGATGCACTACCGAACACCGTGGTTGAAATGGGCGCCATTATCTATGACCCGGGCCGGCAACCGCGTCATGCTCGGGCCTTCTTTGATAAATATCAGGACCGAATTTTGATGGGTAAAGACACCTGGGCTCCGGAGGAGTATTACACTTATTTCCGCGTGCTGGAGACCGCCGACGAGTATTTCCCTTACTACCGTAAACGCCATGCTTTTTGGCGACTCTACGGTTTGGATCTCTCCGATGAGGTGCTGCAAAAGGTGTATTACAAAAACGCGATGCGTTTGATTCCCGGCGTTAACCCGAAGCCGATTTCCGGCCGCTAGGATTGCATCATTACTCGGTGCCTGGGTGCACCGGCCTATGGCCCCGCTCGAAGCCAAGGTTGCCGGCCAAAAACGTTCATTGGCAAAGCCGCAGCGGAATCAATGAAACGGCGGTTTTGGCGAAACCGCCCACCCAACAATTCGGGTTACTTGGGCCATGAAGGTAGGGCCGTGCTCGCCGTTTCAAACTTTAGATGTCCCCTCATTCTACCGTGCTTTACGGTCGAACTTTCGGGCCAAGCAGTAGGCCACGGTTCCACCAATGATAATGGCGATAGCGATGATGGCTTCTTTGGGCTGGGATTTGGTGATGTAGAACAAGGTCCAGAACATCAGGCCCAGATAAATCAAGGGGGGCAGAGGATAAAGCCACGTGCGATACGGACGCACTAAGTCAGGTTGCCGCCAACGCAGAATAAAGATTCCGCCTACGGCGAAGACCGTATTGAGCCCCAAGATAAATCCCGAAAAAAGCAGAATGCTTTCGAACGATGAAGTGAGGACGAAAATTATCGCGATGGTGGACTGCACCAAAATCGCGAGTGACGGAATGCCATCGGCATTCTTACGCGCCAACCGCCCAAAAACGGAATAGTCCTCACCAATCACTTGAAGCACGCGGGGTCCGGCAATGGTCATGGCACTGACGGTGGATATCAGTAGCAGCGACAAAACAAAACTAATGGCGGAAGCACCGGTTTCGCCGAACACATGTTGGGCCGCGATATAGCCCACTTCAACGCGGCCTTCCATTGCCTCCATGGGAGCGACTAACAGGAAAGTGAAATTCAGGGCCACGTAGAGGATCAGCACAGTCACCGTGCTCGTGATCAGGATTTTCGGTAAGTTTCTTTGGGCATCATCCACTTCGTTGATCAGGTAGGTGACCGAGTTCCAGCCGGTGTAGGCGTAATTGACGTAAATCAACGAAACGGCAAAGGCGCTGCTGATCATTAAGGCCCCGTCACCAGACTGGGGCAGAAAACTTATCGGTTGAACTTCATCGACCATGAACCCGCAAAGTAGACAGAACGCGACGATGAGGCTGATTTTGGCCGCCGTGAAAACACTTTGGAAATTACTGCTGCGCTGACGGCCTCCGACGTGAGCTGCCGTGACCGCGATGATCAAACCGATGGCCAGCCACGTTTTATCAAACGAGGGGAAAGCGGCACCGAGATAGCTTCCAAACGTAATGGCAGCGAGCGCCACCGGAGCCGCAAAACCAATGGTCGCAGAAATCCACCCCGAGATAAACCCAACCAACGGGTGATAGATACGGGTTAGGAAGTTATACTCTCCACCCGACCGAGGCAGGGCGGCACCGAGTTCGGCGTAGGTGAGGGCACCGCACAACGCGGTGATGCCTCCGACAACCCAGAGCATGATCAGCACAAAGCCCGATTTGATATCGAGCAGTTGATAACCGAGAGACGTGAAGACTCCCGTCCCGATCATATTGGCAATGATTACGGCCGTAGCCAAAGAAGGTTTGTAAGAAGAACCGGCCATGAAGGGTGCTTAGGAAGCAGGAGCAGAATTGGCCTCAAGCCAAGCGGCGAATCCGGCCTCATCGAGTTCACCCGCGGCCAGAGCCAAAGTATTCAACACGGCCTCAGCCTCGTCGCCAGAAAACTGCCAACCGTTACGTTCTAGAAACGCGACGCCCAACATGAACCCAGTTCTTTTATTTCCATCCACGAAGGGATGGTTTTTCACAATCCCCACGGCATAAGACGCCGCGAGTTCGCAGAGACTTGGGCTACCGTAATGGGACAGTTGCTTTGGTTTGGCCAACGCGGACTCCAACATTGAATCATCACGCACACCCGAACCGCCGCCATAGCAAGCGAGCATGAGTTCGTGCGCCGCGATCGCTTCGCGACGATTGAACCAATAGAGCGTTTTCACTTGGCGAGTTCGTTCAGGGCGTTGCGATACCGACGATTAAGGCCTTCGAACACCTTCATGGATTTTTCGAAGTCTTCGTCGCTCGGCGCCAATCGGAGACTGCCGTCATCCGCTTTGGTTATATACAGAGCCTGACCTTCCTCGACGTTCATTTCGGCCAAGGTTTCCTTTGGCAGAATAACACCGAGGGAGTTTCCGATTTTTCGAATTTTGGTGTGCTGCGACATAAAAGGTATAACGGATGTTATAACACAAAAGTCCAGTCGGATTGCCGACCAAATTTTCGCGTCAAGGTATCTTTGCGCAGTGCTGCGTTTACTGGGGAGATTTTGCGGTGGAGCCCTTTTTCTCGCTCTTGGCCTTCTTTTCACTCTTGGCAGATTTCTGAATCTTTCTGCCTTTGCCGGGATAGGTGAGTTTCCGAAGAGCGCTTTCTGTTGGCCTCAATTGAGGGCATTAAACGCGGTTACCAAGGGCAGAAATTTTTCATCGGTGGGTTGTCACCAATACGTTCGAAATCAGGGCCAAAGCAGTCAGCCAGAGCTGTCTCAAATGCGGTCAGACATCGGAGAGCTCGACGATGACACCAGCAAGTTGCTCTTCGGTCGCCCCAAGGACGATCTCTAGATCGGCGATGAGGGCGGACTGGCTGGGTCTGGTGTCATTTCGAAATTAAGGAACCCGATAGATTTCCATCAGCACTTTGCCGGGCGTTCCACCAATTGCCTCCGAAATGATGGAATAAGGTCCTGGGGCAAGTTCGATCAGCACGGCCGCATCAAGACTCGTGCGAGAGATAGCAAATGCCCCCACGGTGGCAGCAGCCTGTTCGATTTCTGCAACGTTTGAGGACGTGCCCCAATTGTTATTGGCGGCAATCTGGGTATTCTCGCGGATGATCTTGATCGACACATCTGCCAGTGCGCCGGGCACATTATAGTCAGATGCCAACGTTGGTCCAATAGCTCGAATCAATAGCTTAACCGTGCCTTCTCCACCGACCACCACACCCGAAATCAACGTAGCGTCTCCGGATCCGGCTTCCGCCAAGGTGCTGGCATTGGTCAATTCGGGACCTTCAGCGCCTCCCACGGCATCATAGATTTCCAGTAGAACTACGCCAGATTCGCCACCGTCACCAACGGGCATGGTGTAAATGCCCGGGCCCAAAGAACCCACCAAGGCGGCATCTTCACTTTGCGTATCCAAAGCGAATGCGCCCAAGGCCTCAAATAGATCATCGTGATTCTGCCCCCAACGATCGTTGGCTGCTATCCGCTGATTCGAGTGCGATAAAAACAAATCAGGATCAGACAATCCCGTGGTCACTCCATATGATCTCAAGGTCGGTCCTACCGCGCGCACCACCATTTTTTTGGCACCCGCACCTTCGATCACGAAACCGGCGATGGGGGAGCCTGCACTGCCACCGACCTGCGCGCGAGTTGACAGGTTTACCACCCGGGCCGGCCCCTCAAAGATTACCGGTGCCCGCTGGTTACCTTGAACTATAAACTGGGCCATCATGCCCTCATCTTCGTGCGTAAATACATGGCAATGATACATGTAGGGAACGGCCGAACTCGAATGGTCATCAAAAATCGCGATGAAGCGCACCGTCGATCGTCGTCGCACCAGGATGGTGTCTTTTCGACCAGAAAATTCCGGAGGGGGAGGTTCCCCGTCGATATCTAGGATGAAAAACTGCACATCATGGATATGAAAGGGGTGGGCGTAGCTCGTATCATTTTCGATCTCCCAAATCTCAACCGCGTTCAAATCAACCCTCTGATTGATCACTTCGTGATCAAACGGCTGATCATCCAAAAAGAAAGGTGCCGGCGGAGACCCCGTCATCACGATTCGGCGCGTGCGGGTCGCTTGCGCCTCGGTCAGTCGAGCCACGGCTTGCAGCGTGTTCGCTAATTCCATGACCGGTTCGGCCGTCGGCGCGCCGACTCGTAGTTGCACGAGGCGCAGATCCAACCCGTCGAGCACATTGCCTCCTCCCGGTCCGTTGGGAGACCCTGGGATATCGATACCCGTGAGCTCCGAATTGAACGCCATCACATCCAAAGTCATTCCCTCCATTCCTCCCAAATCCACGACGACGTCGAGTCGCTCACCAGGTGTTACCAACATTCGCCCCATGCTCAGAGGCGCTTCCTGCAGCCCCCCATCCGTGCCGATGAGTTGGAACGATTTACCATCCGCTAAACCGAAATAATAACCCCGTTCTGCCGAAGCGTTGACAACTCGGAATCGCACCATTTGAGCGGGGACTTCCAGGTAAGCGTCCGGCGTGCCGTTTACCAACAACGTCTCGCCGAGACCAGCGACGATAAACTGGTTCTCAATTCCCACCAATCGATCCATCAGAAACAGCGGAAATTCATCTACGCCGTAGGTTCGGGGTAAATTCGCGGAAGTTTCAATCTCGTCCCGCACCAGAATCATACCCGCCAGCCCCAAGGTGATATGCCGATTGGTCAACATGTGCAAATGGGGGTGATACCACATGGTCGCCCCTCCATCCATCACCGTGAACGCCGGAGACCAGGTCTCTCCGGGATTGATCTTGGTGTGCGGGCCGCCGTCATTTTCAGAGGAAACGTGCATCCCATGCCAGTGAGTGGTGGTGATTTCCCCGAGTTCGTTGGTGACGTTGAGCACAACATCCTCATCGCGTTCCATGATCAAAGTGGGACCGAGAAAAGAACCGTTGTAGCCGGCAGTAGGCGTGAGACCACCAAAGCCGAAATCCATCGTCCCACGCTCCATCGTAAGGTTGAAGGTCGGTCCAGTCAGCGCGGGAGGAACCAATAGAGGATTCTGGGCCTCCAATGGGCTAACCGCCACGGGTGAAAGGATCAGCGTGATCCACAAGATCAGGTTCTGAGATAAGAGCTTCTTCATCAATACGACTATTCAGGACAGATCAAAACTCTGTTGTTAAATTGGAGGCCAAAGGACTGCTAGGGTTAATATTTATTAACACAATCGAATTAAACGTGTGAACCCAATATATCATCCTTGCGTAACAATTCCTAGTATCCCTGTCGGATTACGACCGAACGAATCGTTTCACGGTCGATTTATGGTCAGCTTTTCAATCCGATATAGAAAAAGAAGAGGGACTAGTGGCGGAAACGTGAGCTCAGCTTTGTTAGTTCCCGTGACAACCGGACACCGCAACCTGCGGCTAGCCGATTAATCTGACGGAAGAACGGGAAGCCGTTCAGTTAAGAAGCTCCATTTACCATTTACCGAGACTGGGCATGCCTCCGCCGCCGCCCATGGGCATTCCGCCGCCTGGCATACCTCCACCAGGGCCGCCCATGGCTTGCATCTTCTTCATCATCTTTCGGCCCTTGGAGCCCTTCATCATCTTCATCATCTTCTGCATCTGCTGGAACTGTTTCAGTAATTGATTCACTTCGACCACTTTAACGCCGGAGCCTTTGGCAATGCGCATACGACGGCTGCCATTCAATATCATCGGCTTTTGTCGTTCTTGTTTGGTCATCGATTGCAGGATCGCTTCGTTGCGAGCCATGCCTTTGTCGGCATTATCGTCGAGTTTGACGTTGTTCATGCCGGGCAACATCGAGGCCAGACTGGATACGCTGCCCATCTTTTTGACCTGCTGCATCTGGGACATGAAGTCCTCGAGATTGAAGTCTCCTTTGGCCAATTTCTCGGCCATGCGTTCAGCTTCGCCTTGATCAACATTCTCCTGCGCTTTCTCGACCAGAGAAACCACGTCGCCCATACCGAGAATCCGCGACGCGAGGCGATCAGGATGGAACGGTTCAAAATCTTCAACCTTCTCACCGAGACCGATGAACTTAATCGGGACTCCGGTGATGGTCTTGATCGAAAGGGCCGCGCCGCCACGGGCATCACCATCCATCTTCGTCAGGATCAGTCCGGTCAGGTTGAGCGCTTCGTGGAACGCCTTGGCCACATTGACCGCCTCTTGGCCCAAGGCACCGTCCGCCACGAGGAACACTTCATCAGGCTGCACGACGTCGCGCAGTTTCTTCACCTCTTCAATGAGGTCCTCATCGATCTGTAGACGACCGGCGGTATCGAATATGATCAGGTCGGCGGCAGCTGACTTTCCGGCGGCGAGGCCTTGGCGGCCGATAGCGGGAACGTTCTTGGAGTCACGGTCACAGGTGAAGCCGAGGCCGTTGGCTTGGGCTAAAATCTCGAGCTGATCGATTGCTGCCGGACGATAAATATCACAGGCAACAACGTGCGGGTTGGCGTAGTCCTTTTTCTTGAGGAGGGTAGCCAGCTTGGCGGTGGACGTGGTTTTACCCGACCCATGCAAACCCACCATCAATACTTTGAGTGGTTTCTTGGGATTGAGCTGGGTTTCGCCTTCGCCGAGTAAGGACTCCAGCTCGTCCGAAATGATTTTGATGATCTGCTGACCGGGCGTGACGCCTTTCAGCACATCCTCGCCGACGACTTTTTCGCGGATGCGATCGACGAATTGGCGGGCGACCTTGAAGTGCACGTCAGCAGCTAACAAGGAGGTGCGCACCTCTTTGAGCGCATCCGCCATGTTTTCTTCGGACAGTTTGCCCACGCCGCGCAGGTTGCGGAGGGTGGAGGAGAGTTTATCGCTGAGTGACTCGAACATGCGTAAGGGATGATTTGAACGGGGCTGCCTGCCACCGGACAGCTTTTTTTTGGAGACAACAGACTATTTGAAGCCACGCAGGGTGTTTCAACCACGATTGGACACGGAGGACTTCGCTACCGCTCCGCGAAGAAACCACCTTAAATACGAACTCTTAGAATGGGATTGCTGCTTTGGCTAGGCGACGCGAGGTCGGGGTGCGTCACGACTAATTCGGGTCCATTCGTGGCAAAAATGCGGTGAAGTGGCACACCTGTTGGTTGTTAAAAGGGTTTGTCCGCGGGGTGGTTTGGAACGGTCCTTCAAAGATTTTAGTCGATTTGTCGGGGTGGGGACTGTGAAAGTGTCCAACTATGAACCCTGTTCTTAAGCTGTTACTCGAAGGCGGTAGCCTCACAACTGCGCATATGGCGCACGTTGCGGGTCTTTCGGAGTCCGATGTTGAACAGCACTTGGAGCAGCTGAAAAAAGATAAAATCTTCCTCGGCTGGCGTCCTGTGCTCGATCTCTCCCAAGAGGCAGCAGCAGAAGCAGCGGTCGAAGCGATTATCGAAGTGCGTATCACACCCGAACGTGACGGTGGTTTCGATCGGTTGGCGGAGCGAATCAGCCGATTCGATGAGGTGCACACCTGTATGCTCGTGTCGGGAGGCTATGATCTGTTGGTCATCGTCCGCGGTAAATCCCTCCAAAAGGTCGCTGGATTCGTCTCGGAGAGACTTTCGACGATCGAAGGCGTCCTTTCTACCGCCACTCATTTTTTGCTGCGATACTACAAGGACCAGGGGTTCATGCTGAATCGTAAGGACTCGTCAGAAAGCCGACTCCAAGTCGCGCCGTAACTTTCCACGATCATGCAAACTAATCCTTCCCAATGGGTAGCGAGCCACGTTGCTTCGTTACCCAAAAGCGGCATCCGCGACTTTTTCGAACTCGTGGCCAAGATGGAAGGCCAGAATGTCATTTCCTTAGGTGTCGGTGAACCCGACTTCGCCACACCGTGGCATATCCGGGAAGCCGCGATTTATGGCCTCGAAAAAGGCCGGACCTACTACACCTCCAACCTCGGCTTACTCGAACTGCGGCAGGAGATTTCCCGCTATGTCAGCAAGAATTTCAGCGTCGATTATCGCCCTGAAGACCAGGTGATCGTAACGGTGGGTGTTTCCGAAGCACTCGATTTGGCGTTCCGGGCCTTCCTCAATCCCGGTGACAAGGTGATGTATCATCAACCTTGCTACGTTTCATACCATCCGAGCATCGAACTGGCCCACGGTGAGCCCGTCCCCGTGCCAACTTACGCCAAAGACAACTTCGCGCTCACGGCCGAGGCGCTTGAGGCCGCTTGGCAGCCCGGAACCAAGATCCTGATTCTCAATCTTCCCTGCAATCCGACCGGTGGAACCTGTTCGCGTGAGCAATTGGCCCAAATTGCCAATTTTGCGCGAGAGAAAGACCTCCTGGTATTGAGTGACGAGATCTACTCCGAACTCACTTTCGACGGCGAGCACACCAGCATCGCCACCTTCCCCGGAATGGCGGATCGCACGATCTTTTTGCATGGGTTCTCCAAGGCATTTGCCATGACCGGCTGGCGCATCGGCTACGCTTGCGGTCCGGTAGAACTCATCGACGCGATGATGAAAGTGCATCAGTATTCCATGATGTGCGCTTCAATCATTGCTCAAGATGCCGCCGTGGAAGCGTTGCGGAATGGCGCCGATGCCGTTGCGCACATGCGTGATCAATATCACCGCCGCCGCGATCTCGTGGTGCGTCGGTTCAATGAAATGGGTCTCACGTGTCATTCTCCGCGTGGATCCTTCTACGCATTTCCCAGTGTGAAAAACGTTGGCATGACCGAAGGCGAGTTTGCCGTCGGACTCCTTGATGCCGAAAAAGTGGCCGTCGTGCCGGGGACCGCTTTTGGCCCTGGTGGCCAGGGACACTTCCGTGCCTGTTTTGCTACAGGATACGAAGACCTGATTACGGCCTGTGATCGCATGGAGCGGTTCATCTCTAAAAAGAAATCTTAATTATGCCTCGTTCCGTTGCCATTGTCGGTCGTCCCAATGTGGGTAAGAGCCGTCTTTTTAACCGTTTGGTCAAAAGGCGCGTTTCGATCGTGCACGATCAGCCCGGCATCACGCGCGATGTCGTTTCCGCCGAAGTGGACCCTGGGGCCTTCACCCTAATGGATACGGGAGGACTAGGTTTGGTCGGTGGCGAAAGCACGGCCGAACTCATTGAGGCATCCGAAAAGCAGGTGGATTTCGCCATCGCGGCGGCCGATCTTATCCTGTTCATCCTCGACGGAATTGAGGGTATCAATTCACTGGATACGCGGATCGCGCAGATGTTGCGTCGTTCAAAAAAAGACGTGCTGCTCGTGGTCAATAAAGCCGATTTCGATGACGAAAAGGTCGACCTCGCTGAGGTCTATCGTCTTGGACTCGGCGAACCGGCCCGGGTGTCGGCTGAACACGGCCGCGGAGAAGGGGAGTTGCGGGAGGAAATCATTAAGCGGCTCGGTCCGGCTCCTTTCGCGGAAGAAGACCTTAAAACCGCAGATGATCCGCTTTGTGTCTGTTTCATTGGACGCCCCAATGTCGGTAAATCATCTCTCGGTAATCGCCTGCTTAAAAACGAACGATTGATTGTCAGTGCCACCCCCGGGACCACCCGTGACGCGGTAGAGCTGCCGTTTCGTTTCAAAACGCGGCACGGAAAACATGTCAGTTTTAAGTTAATCGATACCGCAGGAATTAAGGCTCAGACTAAGCTCGCATCGCCGGTGGAATACTTCTCCCGCTTGCGTTCTATAGACGCCATTCCACGCGCCGACATCATTTTCATGGTGGTCGACGCGCATGATGGGGTGACCACCCAGGACAAGGCGATCGCGGGTGAAGCGGTCAAGGAGCACAAGCCCATCATCGTTTTGGTGAACAAGTGGGACCTCGTGCTGAAAGCTTTCGAAGATGATGATCCTGAAACGGAGATCTACAAAAACGAACGCGACTACCGCACGAAGTATGAAAAGGCTCTTTTCGATCGCCTCTTCTTTACGGCCGGTTCGCCGGTTATATTTGTATCGGCGACGCGAAACTTCGAAATTGATCGCATGCTAAATGCGGCGGTGAAGATAAATCGTCTGTTAGATACCAAGATTCCTACGGCGCGTTTGAATGCGCTGATCACAAAAATTGCCGAACGAAATCCGCCTCCCATTATTGGGGGCCGTCGCTTCAAAATCTTCTACGCAACCCAGACCGGAAATCGCCCCTTGCGGATTCGGATTTTCTGCAATCGTGAAGAGAAGCTTCCGGAGAACTACCGTCGCTACCTCGAAAATAATATCGTGCGCGAATTCGGACTCGAGGGTTGCCCGGTGATGTTCCACCTCGTGGGCAAGGAAAAGCACAAGGATCGCGGGAGAGGTGTCCCGTTACGAACCAAGCGTCCTGCGGTGGAGGAGGGTGATGAATCCGATATCGAAACGCTTGAAGACTGAGCGACTCAGATTGGTTTTCATGGGGTCCGACCCCATCGCGCTGCCATTACTCGAATGGTTGATCGGCGCGGATGGCCGAAAGCAGGTTGAGGTAATCAGTGTCTTCACTCAGCCCGATCGCGCCGTCGGCCGAGGCCAGAAGGTGGTGCCCAACGCCATTAAAACGTGGGCGATTAATCACGAAATTCCCGTGCAGCAGCCGGCGAAATTAAACGAGGAAGTTCGGCTGGAGATGGCCGCAATGGAGCCGGATGTCTCATTGGTCATGGCTTATGGTCACATTCTCCGCGACGCCTTCATCGAGACCCCACGGCTGGGCACATTAAATTTGCACGCTTCGATTTTGCCGCACTTTCGCGGAGCATCACCTATTCAAAGTGCCGTGCTCAGCGGCGACGCGGAAACCGGTATATCATTGATGCGAATCGTGCGCGAACTCGATGCCGGGCCGGTCGCCGATATTGAAAGAGTTTCGATTGACCCACGTGATACCGCCTTGGAACTCGAAGCGAAACTGGCGGGAGCTTGCACGCCTTTGGTCGCGCGAAATCTTACGGCCCTCGCGAATGAGACGCTCGAGTTTGCCGAACAAGAGCACGCCGCCGCCACATTTTGTCGAAAACTCACCAAGTCCGATGGTGTCCTGGATTTCACCGCTTCGGCTCAAATCCTCGTGGATCGCATCAACGGCCTGCACCCTTGGCCTGGTTGCAGAGTCCAAATTAACGGACAAATCGTGCGCATTGCGTTAGCTGAGACGGCGGAGGGAGAAGGCGCGGCAGGTCACGTGGTGGGCCACGATGATGAGGCTCTGATCGTAGGCACCGGGAGTGGTTTGCTCCGGATGTTACGTTTGCAGCGGCCCGGAGGCCGCATGTTGCCTACGGCCGAATTCCTGCGCGGTTTTCCGGTCGAGCGAGGCACGGAGATTCCCTCCCAGGCCATGCCGGAACTGATTACGAAAGCAAAGTAGTCACTTCGTCGCACAAGCCCCTTGTTTTCCTCGGCGCTTTTTTTCAAGTTAGGGGCAATGAAGTATTCTGGATTGATGGCGCTGATCGCGCTAACGATTGCAACTCACGGAGGGGCACAAACCAACCAATCAAATCTTGGCGCTCAGGTGGCGGGCATGCGGGAGGACGTGCGGATCTTAGTTCAGCGCGTGGGCTCACTCAATTTGCGGGTCGAGCAACTCGAGCGTGAGAACGCAGCCTTACTCCGTTCCACCGAGGGCATGGACCGGACCTACGCCACCGTCGCCCAACTCAACGAAGCTGTCGCCGAGTTGAATCAGGCCGTCGCTTTAGGTGATTCTACGACGCAGGCTAAAGCCGCCAAGGCCATTCAGCAGCTGGCCAAAGCCACCAATGAATCCGTCGCTTCCGTGGCAAAGGGCGTTTCACAAGCGCGAGCGATCACCACGCCAACTTTCAACGACGATTTTGAAAAGACCGGGGTGACTTACACCATGCAAAGTGGTGATACGATTTCGAGAGTTGCGGCCCGTTTCAACTCGTCGGTGAAGGACATCATGAACGCGAACCAGATTACGGATGCGACCAAGGTTCAGATCGGCCAAACCCTATTCATACCCGGAGGCGAATAATCATGGCTGCATCAAAATCACGTCTCGGTCGCGGTCTCGGCGGTTTAATCGCCGCTGCTTCATCTGCTTCAAAAAAACCACCCACCAGCGCTGCCGCCAAAAAAGCGGGCACGCTTCCTAGTGGCGCCGGAGGAAAACCACCCTCGAAAACTGCGCCAACCAGCGCTCCTGGTTTCGAGGAAATAGCGGTCAACAAAGTTGAGCCTAGTCCGTATCAGGCCCGCCGTGAGATCGAGGCCGTGCAACTCGAAGAACTGGCCGAGAGCATTAAATCAGAAGGCTTGCTCCAGCCAATCGTGGTGCGCCGTCTCGCCAAAGGTTTTGAACTCATCGCCGGTGAACGACGCTGGCGTGCTTTTCAAACTCTCAAAATCAAGACGATCCCCGCCCGTGTGGTGGATGCCAGCAACGCATCTGCAGCCGCACTAGGGCTCATCGAGAATCTCCAACGCGAGGGTCTCAATGCGATCGAAGAAGCCTATGGTTTCGCTAGCTTGATCCGCGACTTTGATCTCACCCAGGAGCAAGCGGCGGATCGGGTAGGGAAGAGTCGAGCCTCAGTCGCAAATACGCTCCGGTTACTCTCACTCGACGGCGAGTTGCAGGCCTACGTTACCAAGGGCATTCTCAGTGTGGGGAGCGCCAAGGTGCTGCTCGGTATCGAATCGCCGGAGGAGCGCGCCATTCTCGCCCGTCGGGTGATTGAAGAGGGTCTCAGTGTTCGAGGGACCGAAAAATTGGTTCAGACTAAGAAAGCTGGTGGGTCAGGAAAGAAGGGCTCCAAGAGTCGTCACACCCCCGCCGGAGCTGCCATCGCGGGAATTGAAAAAAAGCTCACCACCCACCTCGGCGCTCGCGTCTCCCTCAAGCACTCCGGGGAAAAGGGACAAATCGTGATTCCATATGTCAGCAACGACGACCTTCAACGCATTCTGGAAGTCCTCGGAATAGAGGCCTGATTATCGGGGGACGGCACGGATGTCGTCCGTCCCGGGAGGGGGACAGGCGCTGTCGGGTTCGAGACGATCGAGTGGCTACGGTCCGCCTGGTGGATTCGCTGTCGGGCATAAAGCCCGACCCACCCAGCGTGACGTATCAATTTTTTGTGGGTCGGGTTTTACGCCCGACGGATTGAGGTTCTCACGAAAAGTGCTTCAGCTTATCTCCGGCTTTCGCGGAATTTTAGGTAACGATCGAGATGCTCTTGGTCTTGGGCATCATTATCGCCGTAGTGCGCTCTAACGTCGGCCAACTTTACGTGCAACGCGGTCTGCGTTTCAGTATAATCTGGATCGTCGTAAACGTTGTTCATTTCCGTCGGATCGATCTCCAGATCGTAGAGCTCCCAATAGTCCTGATCGTGGTAAAAATGGATAAGTTTGTAGCGATCTGTGCGCACGCCGTAGTGCCGCATCACACGGTGTTCTGCGGGATATTCGTAGTAGGTGTAGTAGGCGAAATCACGAAACGTTGAATCGTTGCCTCGGGCGACGTTGCGGAAGGTCTCACCCTGCATGTCGCCGGGAGCCTCGACGCCAGCGTAGTCGAGAAAGGTCGAAGCTAGGTCCAAGTTCTGGACCAAGGCGTCTGATCGATGACCGGCGGGAATCTCGGCGGGATAGCGAACCAGCAGCGGTGTGCGAAATGATTCCTCATACATGAACCGCTTGTCGAACCAGCCATGCTCTCCCAGGTAAAAACCCTGATCAGAGGTGTAGACTACAATGGTATTTTCGCTCAGTCCGCTGTCGTCGAGGTAGTCGAGGAGGTCTCCGACGCCATCATCGACCGACTGAACACAGCTTAAATAGTCCTGCATGTAGCGGTCGAACTTCCACTGCGCCAATTCTCGGCCTTCCGGAGGGTTGGCCTTAAATGAGGCAATGATGGGGTCGTAGTGGGCATCCCAAACTGCCTTCTGTTTTTCGTCCATCCGACCGTAGTGCCCTTGGCCTTCGAAAGCCTTACGATACTTCGTCTGAAAATCACCCGCCTTGTCTAGCATCTTCAAATCGTAGACGAGATCGAGATCCCGCCAGACGCCCATCTCATGATTGGCTGCAGCGGGCCGGCCTTCGTAGTCGTCGAAGAAATTCTCCGGGAGTTCGAAAGAACGGTCGGCAAACAGATCGAAATACTTTTCCTCCGGCAACCACGCTCGATGGGGCGCCTTTTGGTGATAGAGCAGCAAGAACGGTTTCTCTTCGTCTCGCCCATCCCGCAGCCAGTCTAAAGCAAACTCCGTTGTCAGTGTCGTCACGTAGCCGGGAAACTGTTGAGTCTCACCGTTTACGATGAAGTCCGGGTTGTAGTATTGGCCTTGGCCAGGAAGGACATTCGAGTAGTCGAAGCCCTGCGGGAGACCATTGAGGTGAATCTTACCAATCAGGGCCGTGTTGTAGCCCACCCCTTGGAGTATTTTGGCGAAGTTCTCCTGATCCCAATCAAACGCTTGGATATTATCGACCTTACCGTTCCGGAAACTGTGCTTGCCCGTGAGCATCACGGCGCGGCTGGGCGCGCAAATGGAGTTTGTCACCGAAGCGCGGGTAAACAGCGCACCTTCCTGCGCTAAACGATCGATATGAGGGGTTTCATTGAGCCCATGTCCGTAGGCACTAATCGCCTGATAGGCATGATCATCGCTCATAATAACGATGATGTTTGGTCGTGAGTCGGCTTTGGCGGAAGATGTCTGGGCCGAAATCGATTCCAGCAAGAGTCCGCAGCAAGCAATACAGAGACGAGTTAAACGCTGGTAGTTCATGGAGTATAAAAAGTTGGGTAAGAGTAGTAGTGAGGAGTAATCAAGGAAAGAGCGCCTCTGATCAGAAGAGGGTTTCGCGGCATTGACAAGCGCCGTGCCGCTTGGCACTTCTAACCGCTTCCATGGATCTCCTCATCACGATTTTCACGTTCGTCCTAATCCTTGTATCACTATTTTTGGTGCTGCTCGTCTTGATGCAGAAGGCCAAAAACGATGGCGGCATGGGCGCTGCCCTCGGCGGCGGAGCCACCGAAGCCACGTTCGGAGCTGACACCGGCAATGTGCTGACTAAGGCGACCATCAATTCAGCCGTCGCGTTCTTCGTGCTCAGTTTGTTTCTCTATCTGGGTAACATCTACGTTCGCAACAACGCTGTAGCGGAGGCGGGTTCAGCCCTCCCTGATATCGCGGCACCTGCGGGCATCGCACCTGCCACTCAGGGCGCATTCTCGACGGAGCCTGCTCCATCCGTGATCGCGCCCCCACTCGATGCCCCAGCGGCAGTCGAGACGGAACCCAACTCGTGATTCGCGAGTCTGGATGCGCATGAAGCGCTTCCCGCATATTTTCCCAAAGCAGGTCGCTCGCGCGGTCTGCTTTTTTTGTGCGACTGTGCTCCTGAGTCAAACCGTGCTGACCGCTCAGCATAAATCCAACCGGCTACGGCCCCGCTATCTTTCCAATTCACCGCCCGATCCCGAACGGGGTCGTGAGATCCTGGCAAATGCCCGCAGCATCGGTTTGCCGGGAGACTATTTCTTTGAATTCGACCTTGAGGTGCTGCCCCGTCGCGGTGCTCGCTCCGTCCTACCAGGAAAGATGTGGGGATCACGGAATGAATTCGGACCGACGTTTCGCGCCGATCTAGGCACCCTCGATGACGCTAACTCCGAAAGGGTGTTGGCTCAAAACGGTCGGAACCCACGTTCGTGGCGCTACGTTATCGGAGAAGCCGGTGCGGGAGTCATCGAATTCGATGATGCCACCATCATGGATTCGATCGGAGGCACCGGACTAACGATGTTTGAGCTGCAGATGCCATTCGTCTACTGGGCCGATTATATTTACGAAGGAACGACCGAAGTGAGGGGGAGGGCCGTGCACGCATTTTTGATGTATCCACCCGAGTCATTCGCCGCCGTCCATCCCCACATCGCCGGAGTGCGATTACATCTCGACGCAAGTTTTCACGCGCTCATGCAGGCGGTGATATTGGGTAAAGCGGAAGAGCCTTCGCGAAAGCTGACGGTTATGGACCTGAAGAAATTAGGGAAGCAGTGGATCATTAAATCGATCGATGTGCGGGATGAGAAGACGCGCGATAAGGTTAGGTTCAAAGTCACCGGTGCGGCGCTAGACCTGGACTTTCCCCCCCAGCTCTTCGCTCCGGAATCATTGAGCGTTCCCATCGATTCGCCCGCGGATGTGCAGAAGCTTCGATGGTAGGTGGGCTCGGTGGATCGAGCCGGTAGGGCGTGCTCGTCGAGCGCGCCGTCGGTGGAATGTCTGAGTCGGAATGGTTCTAGTGCATAGAACCGGCGGTTTGCTACGCCATCTCCGTCCCGCAGAACGGGACGCCGTCGGCGAAACCGCCTTACCGACAAAACATCCCACATGGCGGACCAGGTGGGTCGGGCTTTATGGGCCAGATGACAGGACATGCAGAACACTTTTAGGCTGACTGAATGTCAGCGAGCGGTCTGTTGCCGCAGGCCGATTCGCCCTCCGGCAGCACGGAAACTCACCGCGACAGGGGGCGTTCGGCGCGTCGGTTTATGGTAGCGCGGTTTCGCCGAAACCGCCGGTTGCGGTGGGATAGATGGAACGGCGCGCTCGGCAAGCACGCCCTACCTCACAGGCCAGGCTAGCTCAATCTCATCTACAAGGCTGCGCATACTTTCCCAGCCTCGACGGTGCCCACCGTTCTGCATCACCTGTCACTCAGACTGTTCCGCATCATCTGTCATCTGGCCCTTTATGCCCGACAGCGCCACCGAGTCTATACCAGGTAAGTCTCGCCCGGAACGGGGTCGACCACCTTGGTGCCCTCCGCGCGGGCGTTGATTTCCTGCTCAAACCATTTCCGCGCTTCCGGATCACCATGCGTGAGCACAATGGCCCGAGGCTTTGCCTGCAGCGCAAACTCCAAGAGCTCTTCACGTTCAGCATGGCCACTGAGCTCGAATCGATCGATCCGGGCTTTCAATTTGGTGCGCACATGAATGGCTTCAAAGATGAAGTCTTCGCCCTGTTTGATCTCCATCAGTTTACCACCCGGGGTGGATGGGTCGCAGTAACCGACAAAACCGAGGGTGTTGTGGCTATGGCCTAGAAGGCCTGAGGCGAGGGTGTAGCTCGGGGTGTTTTCGACCAACATGCCTGAGCTTACCAAATACAGTGCATTCCGTTGGGGGTCTTTTCCCGGAGTCAATTTACGGGGCAGGGATTTGAGTCCGAGTTGTTTGAGGATCGAACGGTTGAATCGGACGTGCTGGGTCTTACGCCGGATTTCGTCAAAATAGTTACACAGATCGAGCCCCAGACCTGAAGCGATAATCGGACAGTCCACCAGTTGGCCGAATCGGCGGGCATCGTAGAGGATTGTCAGGATTTCCTGCATCCGTCCCAGCGCGAAGATGGGGAGGAGGAATGAACCGCCGCTCTTGATGGTATCGTTGATGGAGCGAATGAGTCGGTCGACTTCATGAACACGTTCTTTCCCGGCGGGGCGCTCCGTGAGGCCACGGGTGGTCTCAGTGACGATGGTATCGAATTCGCCCATGGGGAAGTGAGCGCCGGGGAGGGTGCGAAGATCGTCGAAAAGCACGTCGCCGGTGAAAAAGATACCCCGATGTTTGTGCCGCACTTCCAAGGCAGCGGCACCAGCCACGTGTCCGGCGGGATGCAGTATGATCTCAATCTCGTCAGAAGCTCGAATTCCGGAGAACTTTTTGGGCATGCCGTAGTTCAGGCCAATCATGCGCTTCCCGCAGCGATCGATCTCGTCGTGGGTGAACAACGGATACTCCGGTAGATCGCGCTCTGCCTTTTGCCGCGTCATGACGTTGGATGAATTGTGCAACATCCGCTCAATAATGAGGCGACTCGACGTGCTCATGATAACCGGAGCGTTGGGGAATTCCCGCATCGCGACCGGCAAACTGCCGATATGATCGAGATGGCAGTGCGTGATTACGATAAGGTCGACGCGCTCATTTCGGATGTTTTTGAAGTCGGGCACAGCGTCACGACCAATCATTTTAGGATGCAAGCCACTGTCTATAAGCAGGTTAACTCCACCAATTTGAACGAATAGTGCGTTAGCACCAATACCGCCAGCGCGGTTAAGATCAAGCAACTTCATCAGGTAAAGGATCAGCGAGCAACATGCGCCGTTCGGGAGCAAGACCAAGTTTCAGTCTAATGGGATCAGTCTGAGTCGGCCGGGATGATCATATCGAACGGTGGCAGGAGCACATGCACGCGAGAGCCGGTCTCGTCGGTGCCATGAAAACTACCGATCACGCGAGAATCGGAGCCAGTAACATGGAAGCTATTGTAGGAAAACGACTCACCCGGCTCTAGCTGCGGACTTTCGCCGACGATCTTGTCACCTTCGATCACCTGACGCTCGCCGTCCGCCAGTTCCACGACCCATTTGCGTCCCATCAACTGGACGCGTTGAGCTGAACCATTTTCTATCGTGATGAAATATACGAACGCATGCGGCTTGTCCACCGGCAGGTTTGAGCCGCCGTGATGATAGACCAGGCGGTCCAAACGGGCCTCCAGGCCGGGAAGTTCGATTGAAGCAGGCACATTTTACCAGATTCAGTCCCACCTTGAGACGCAAATGGATTGATCGATAAATGGCCTCCAAATGCGTCAAAAAAGAATCCAATCTTGCCAGTGCTTTTCCGGGGCTGCAAAAAGCGAGTTCCATGGATAAATTGGCCCTGCTCTCAGTCAGTGATAAAAGCGGTTTGGTGGAGTTTGCCACAATCCTCGTAAATGTGCACGGCTACGGTCTGCTTTCGACCGGCGGCACGGCGAAAATGCTGGCCGAGGCTGGACTGCCCGTCACCGAGGTGAGCGAGCACACCGGATTTCCCGAGATGATGGAAGGACGCGTAAAGACCCTACATCCCAAAATCCACGGAGGATTACTCTGCCGGCGCGACAAACCCGACCACATGGCCGCAGCCCAGGCCAATGACATCGCGATGATCGATCTGGTGGTGGTGAATCTCTACCCGTTTGAAGAAACAGTGGCTCGGCCTGACGTCACACGAGAGCTGGCCATCGAGAATATTGATATTGGAGGGCCCTCCATGTTGCGTAGCGCCGCCAAGAATCACGAATCTGTCGCCGTGGTCTGCGATCCGGCCGATTATGGGGTCATCTTGGAAACGCTGGGCGATTCTACCGCCATGATGGACTTGCGACGTCAACTGGCGCTGAAGGTGTTTCAACGCACGGCCTCCTACGATGCCGCGATTGCCGCTTACCTTGAAGAAGATGCCATAGAGCCAGATCTCGATGCTTTGGGCGGTTTCCCCAATGACTTCATGATGGATCTATCGAAGGCACAGGATCTGCGTTACGGCGAGAACCCACATCAGAAGGCGGCACTCTACGGCACCTTCCACGACCACTTCGAGCAGCTCCAAGGTAAGGCGCTCAGCTATAACAATATTCTGGATATCACTTCGGCGACTTACCTGATCGGCGAATTCGAGCGACCAACGGTAGCAATTCTCAAACACACGAATCCCTGTGGAGTAGCCAGTGCCGACACCTTGGAAGAGGCGTGGGAGGACGCTTTTGCAACGGATCGGCAAGCTCCGTTTGGCGGGATCATTATTGTGAATCAAACCCTCGGACCGGCATTGGCTGAGACGATCAAAGGAATATTCACCGAGGTGATTATTGCCCCGCGCTTCAGCGACGAGGCCCTAGCGATTCTCGGGAAGAAGAAGAATCTGCGCTTGATGATCGCCAAAGAAGGCTTGGGCGCGGATTCGCTGCAGGAAGTGCGTTCCGTGATCGGTGGCGTGCTATTGCAGGATCGCGACCGCACCCTGGGCAAGGTTGCCGACTTCAAGGTGGTCACAAAACGACAACCGACCGAGGCGGAATGGGCGGCCATGGTCTTTGGTTGGAAAATCTGCAAACACGTCAAATCTAACGCCATCGTGTATTGCGACGGCGAACGCACCCTCGGCGTCGGGGCCGGTCAAATGGCCCGAGTAGATAGTTCCCGCATCGCTGTATGGAAGGCAGGGGAGGCTAAACTAGAACTCGGAGGGTCAATCGTAGCCAGTGAAGCGTTATTCCCGTTTGCTGACGGATTGATCGCGGCTGCAGACGCCGGAGCGACCTGTGCCATCCAACCCGGTGGTTCAATTCGAGACGAAGAAGTCATCGCTGCCGCGGACGAGCGGGGCATGGCCATGGTCCTCACCGGCATTCGCCATTTTAGGCACTAATTCGATTCCAGAGATTGCCGAAAGCACCGTATCCCGTAACATTCGTTACCATGAACAAAAGAAGCTCAATCGCACTAATACTCACCGGCTTGATGTTGGCGTTTGTCGGTTGCACGACCGTTCCTGAGACCGGGCGAAGTCAGCTGATTATGGTGAGCTCCAAGGACGAGGTTCAAATGGGACTGGCTGCTTTCAAACAAATTAAGAATGAGGAGAAAATCTCCACCAACGTGATGGCTATCGATCGCGTTGAAACGGTGGGACGCCGGATTGCTGCGTCAGTCGGCCGCAGCCTACCAGATGCGAAATGGGAATTCGTGGTATTCGATTCTGATGATCTGAACGCGTTTGCCTTACCCGGCGGGAAAGTCGGCGTGTATACGGGGTTATTAGCTCTCGCTGAATCCGATGACGAACTCGCAGCGGTGATGGGACATGAGATTGCTCACTTGTCCTCGCGCCATTCCGCGGAACGCATGAGCCAACAAATGGTCGCGGGCCTGACCACCGCCGGAGCTGAGGTCTACATGAAGTCGCAAGATGTAGATCATAAGAACCGAGCGATTGTTCGAGGGGCGCTGGGGGTGGGAACCACGGTCGGTGTCATGCTGCCATTCTCCCGTTTACACGAATCCGAAGCGGATGTGATCGGTTTAAAATTTGCGGCCGGAGCCGGATACGATCCCAGAGCAGCCGTGACTTTCTGGCAGAAGATGAAAGCCGCCAGCGGAGACGAAGGCCAACCACCAGAATTTCTATCCACCCACCCGTCGCCGGATAATCGCATCGCGAGATTGAAGCAAATCGCGCCTGAGCTACTTCCGATTTATCGCGAAGCGAAGAAAAGGTTTGAGGCGATGGAGATGGAGCTGTCTCTTATACACATCTCCGAGCCCACGAGACCGAGGCTGATCT
>CAJXQX010000028.1 GCA_913058185.1 uncultured Verrucomicrobiota bacterium | reverse complement strand
GATTCACTACAATTGGCACTGGTTCCGGAACTGGGGCACCGGTGAGGTCACCAACAATGCGATTCACGAGGTGGATGTCGCTCGTTGGATGATGGGGCTGGAGCTCCCTCAACGCGTATCCTCATCGGGAGGACGCTTCCACTATAACGATGATTGGGAGTTCTTTGATACCCAGGAGGTCAATTGGGAATTCCCCGGCGGAGCCATGATCAATTGGTCCGGCCGCAGCTGTAACCGATTTCATCTAGAAGGCGCCGGACGCGGGGTGGTCATCCAAGGATCCGCAGGTAGCATCCAGATCGAACCCGATCACTACACGCTCTTCGACCTCAGAGGTAAGGAAGTCAGAACCGAGCGACTCGAAGAATCGGTGGCCGCCGATCCGATTCCCGCTCATATCTCAAATTTCATGGAGGCGGTTCGGGGCAATGTGAAAGCGAATACGACTGCCCTCATGGGCCACCGGACGACGCTCCTGTGTCACTATGGCAATATATCTCAGTTTTTGGGCCGGACCCTTCAGCTCGATCCGGCAAACGGACACATCCTTAACGACCCCGAAGCCATGGCCTCATGGGGGCGGGAGTATGAACCGGGCTGGAAACCGACCGCCTAAACGGATCGGGCGAATTCCCCTAAGCGTGTTGGTCGCTTTCTGAGAAAACGCTTCGTGCTGCACTCAGGTCGATTCCGCTGTGTTGTAGCTCACCGGCGGACACAAAAAAGCTACGGCAAACGATCGTTGCCGTAGCGTAGGAGGCCTCCGTCGCTGGCCCGCCAAACAAGACGAACCACCGGAGTATTGAAACCAGACCTCTCTTTTTGCATCTAACGGAAAATCGCTTTCGCGATCTACCGTTAGTTCTAAGGTTTCCCTTAGATCTGCTTAACTTGAGTCGCGCACGGTCCTTTTTGACCGTCACCAATTTCGAATTCTACTTTATCGCCTTCGTTGAGCGTGTGGCCACCGGTCTCGGTGTGGTGGACAAACAAATCGTTGCCCCCCTGATCTTGTTGGATGAATCCATATCCTTTTTCTGAGTCGAACCACTTGATACTTCCTGTAGGCATTATATTTCTTTCTTTATTATATTGTGTTGTATTCAATGGGTGAAGTTCGAGACCTCACTCCTTGAATCCCATGAATTAAGGCGGCCCATAGCAGGCGTCAATCCATACTGTATGGAAAATATTGAGCCTAAGGATGGTGCAGGCCGAATGATATGAACCCGTATTCTATCAAATATTAGGAATTGGTCCGATATCGTTGCGCTCAAAACGTGGTCCAGCGGTAGGGGGCGTAGGACAAGTAGTCCTGTTTGTCGCCGCTGGGCGGGATTTGCGACTTGTTGACGACGGGATCAGGCGACACTGCCAGCAACGTATCGCCTTCGGCGATCAGTTGTCGGTAGGCGGCGACGAATTCGGGGTTTCCGGCGGCGATGGCAGCCTTGGATCGCTCCAGTTAGGCATCGTCGAAATAGACAAGTTCGGTCGCGATTTGAGGCGATGTCGCAGCGAAAAGAAACGACGAACAGGTCAGCCCAAGTCCGAAGAGGCAAAGGCCCAGAATGGAACGGTTGGACATAGAAATGGGAGAGACTACTCGGCGGGTACGCGTTCGCGGATCACGGCGGTGCCGAACCAGCCGAGCATGGCGATGAGCAAGAGATTGCGTAGGCCAGCTTCGGAGAGTTGATCGAAGAAGAAGAGGAGCGGTGCCACGGCGGTGATGAGCAGGGCCAGGCCACTGATGAGGGAGAGTGCGAGTCGCATAGTCGAAAAGGGTTAGGCTGAGGTGGCGGAAGCGAGGGAGCTGGACTCCCGTTTGGTGAGGACGGTGTAGATCAACCCGCAGGCGATCCAGCACGGTAACGGCAGGAAGTGGGCGGGAACGCCGTGGCCGAAGCTCAGCCAAAGCCCGATGCCCACCGGCAGCCACCATGCGATGAGCACGTTGAGATTAAATGTGCGGCCGAAGCGGGCGGCGGGATTGGTGGCGAGCCCCCACTTTTCCGCGAAGAAATAATCAACGACGATGACCGCGCCGACGGGCGCTAGGATCGTGCCGTAGATGCCAACGAAACCGAGCAGGTTCATCGCGAAGGCCGGGAAGACTCCGGCGATCGTGCAGATGGAACCGGCAAGTAATGTAGCCTGAGCGCTGGACAGTTTGGGCAGGGCGCCTTGGAGCGCCAAACCAGCCCGATAGATGGTGGGGTTGGCGGTGGTCCAACCGGCAATGATCACGCAGACGATACCGGCCCAGCCGACGGCATCATAAACCATGATCCCGGGGGGCACGCCGACGGTGGGGTCGGCGCCATGCGCGCGGGTCCAGTAGATCAACAACAGCGCAGCGCAGATCCACGCGACGTAGTGGCCGAGATACATGCCAGCGGCAGCGGCCCAACCGGAGGACGTTTTGCGGGCGTAGCGCAGAATCGACATGTCGGCCATGCCGATGTGCATGGCGGCGTTGCAGAAGGCGGAGAAGAACACGACACCCCAGAAGCCGATGCGCTCCGGCGTGCCGGGTGCGGGTTTGAGCAGCTCGGTCAGATCCGTGCTGCCGAGACGCTTTAAGGTGACGACACCGCAGGCGACGAAGATGAGGAACATCCACGGGGCGGCGATGTTGCTCATGCGAGCGACGAACGCGTAGCCCTTGATCGCGACGAGCGTCATCATGGTGCCGATCACCACACAGGTGACGGTCCAGGCGATGCCGGTGGGCAGTAGATCATTGAAGCCCGGCATCTGCATGTTCGGAAATGGCACGCCGACGGCGGTGGCTGAAACTGTGACCATCGCGCCGGCCAGAAAACAAAACAGTAGACCGTTGGCCAGATTGTAGCCGGTGACGAGACGGCGCCCGCAGATTTGTTCGAGTTTGAAGTAGAGTGTTTGCCGCAGACCGGTGGCGACGGGCGCGGTGATGAAGCGCCAGGCTAGCACGGCGATGAGATTACCGACGAGTAGGCCGATAATGAGATTCATCGCGCTCACGCCCCAAGCGATGAACAGGGGGCCAATCATGAATTCGGTGCCGGCGGTGTGTTCACCCGCATACATGCCCCAGAATGAACCCGGTCCCTTAAGGGCTTGGTCAGGCACACGCTCGCGCTCGTATTCCTGCGGAGGTTCGGTCGAAGTCGTTAAATAACGTGTCATAGACGGTGAAATAAATTTCTGGGTGAGGTAAGAGTGAGTTTTTTGGGGGGGCTCATCTGACTTCTAGATGGAAAAGGGGGGCGCTGACGAGCTGATCCAGCATCCCATCCTTTAAACAACCTGATCACATTTGGCCGAATCGTCTTTTCGGCATCCTCCGCTTAGGGGCAAATCTCAAATTTAGTTGAAAGAGTTTGCCGGTTTCCTGCGTTCCACTCCTCGATATGTGGGTGGCTCAAGAATTACGGCATTTATTGGTGGACGGAAATAACGTGGGCCGGGCCTGGGGATACACCGGTAAGCTCTGGCGAAAAGATCCCAACGCCGCGCGTGCGTTGGTGGTCGAGGCGGTGAAGACCTGGCACGATGCGATGTCGTGGCGGGTTTCCGTGATATTTGACGGCCGGGGATCTGAGCTCGATGTCGAATCACCCACCGATGAGGCAACGTTTGTGGTCGCGTATTCACCCAGCGGCGTCACCGCGGACACCATAATAGAGCAATGGGTGAGTAATTCGCGCGACAGCGAGTCTTGTGTGGTGGTAACGGCTGATCGCGCTTTGCGGGACACCGTGTCGGCGATGGGGGCGGAGACAATAGGGTCTCGTGAATTACGCGAATGGATCGATCGGGCGGAGGACGGTGCGCAGCGTCGCATCGCTCGAATGCGACAACCATTTGGTGGACGAATCGGTGAGTGACTCCAGCGGCAGTTCAGTGGAGGAGGTGCAGGGGCTTTATGGTCCGTTCCAATTCCCGGAACTTTTGCTGCAACGTATTTGGGCCGAGCGATCGTTTCGCGCCAAAGATGCCCGCACTGAAAGCGGGGAGACGGTCAAAATCATCCGCCCGGGGCGCTGGAATCGGCAACAGGGACCGGATTTCAAACAGGCGGAGATTCAGATCGATGGCCGGCCCGTTCATGGAGAGGTCGAGATGCATTTGCGGGAACCGGACTGGCAAGCTCATGCCCACGCCGTGGATCGCAACTATGATAACGTGGTGCTGCACGTGGTATTGTTTCCGCCAAAACGCCCGACCACGGCGGGAGCGAACGGCCCCATCCCCATTCTCGTGTTGTTGCCCCTGTTGTGGCACGACTTGGAGGAATACGCGGCTGATGCGGCGGTATCGGCGATCGCGGACCGACCGGCGGAGCGGTTGGCGCAGGCATGGCTCGAGCTTTCGGCCCAAGAATGTCGGGTGAAGATCGTGGCGGAAGCTAAGCAGCGTTGGTTGAGTAAAGTGCATTACGCGCAGATCCGTATTACGAGGTTGGGCTGGACTGATGCGTGTCATCATACGGCGCTCGAGATTCTCGGCTACCGGTTTAACCGAGCTACCATGCTGACGGTGGCATCGCGTTGGCCACTAGAAGAATGGGGCATCGGGGACGTGGCCCCCGATGAGGTGTTCGACGAGATGATCGACGTCTGGAAGCTGGGAGCGGTGCGCCCGGCCAATCATCCGCGCCGGCGACTTCAGGCTTATGCCCGCTGGACGAAACAGGTGCCTGATTGGCCTGATCAGTTGGTGGAGCAGGCAAAAGTAGGGCTCGACGCCCCCGCCGATGCGTCACCGACCTCCGATGTCGCCGACTTACGCCGGAATTTGGGGCTGAAGCGGCAGTGGGCCAGAATCATGACCGCAGTGGGTGTAGGAGGCAATGTGACCCAACCTCGGGCAGATAATTTGTGGGGTGATGGTTTTCTGCCATTGTTGGTGGCCTCCGGCCAATTGACGGACGAAATCGGCTATTTATGGTGGTTTATGAGCTGGCCGGGGGACCAAGCCGCCAATCTTACCGCCGCGGCTCGATTGATCGGGGTGGCCGATGGTAAAAGGAACCCACTAGCATGGGGACACGTCCAAGGACTGATAGGGCAACAGTTGCGCTCCCCCGAAACCGGCGCGGAGGGGGACTTGACATCAGATTTTACGAGCGAATAAGTTCTTCCTTCACATTTTCAGTCCGAGTTTCTGAAGGTGGGCCTCTGGCCCGCCCTTTTTTTTACCTACATTCTTCCCGCACCGTCCCACACCTATGAGCAGCGAAATTCTTACCGTCCTTGAATACATGGAGAAGGAGAAGGGCATTGATCGCGCCGATATGATTTCGGCGATCGTCAATGCCATCAAAACCGCCGCCCTAAAGGGGGTAAGTTCAGGGCAAGAGCTCAAGATTGAGATCGATCCCAAGAACGGTAAACTCCAAGCCTGGTCGCTACTTAAGGTAGTTGACTCCGTGAGTGATCCGAAAACGGAGATCCACATCGAGAAGGCGGGCATCCTTCAACCCGGCGTTGCGTTGGGCGAGATCGTTGAAAAGGAAATTGATCCGGCTTCCCTCGGACGGATTGCGGCTCAAACCGCCCGTCAGGCAGTTATGCAGAAGCTGCGCCAGTTCGAGAAGGATCGGATCTACGATGACTTCAAGGACATGGTCGGAAACATCGTCACCGGCACCGTCCGTCGCCGGGAGCGTAACGATATCTACGTGGATATCGGTAAAGCCGAGGCCCTACTGATGGGTCGCGAACAGGTTCCAGGTGAAGAATATCAACCTGGTGATCGCATCCGCTGCTTACTTTCTGATATCGCCAGCACCCCTCGTGGGCCTGAACTGATACTTACCCGGGCCAGTCCGCGATTTGTGCGTCGACTCTTCGAACTGGAAGTCACCGAGATTGCCGACGGCACCGTTACCGTCGAAGCCTTCGCCCGTGAGCCAGGCTATCGCACCAAAATGGCGGTCATCTCAAATGATCCCAAGGTCGACCCGGTCGGCGCCTGCGTCGGCGCCCGTGGTGCTCGAGTGAAGTCCATCGTTCGTGAACTCAATGGTGAGAAGATCGATATCATCAACCACTTCGAAGATCCGGAGCAGATGGTTTACGAGGCCCTCAAGCCGGCCGTTCCCCGCGAAATCATCATTGATGAGCGCAATCGCCGCATCCGACTGATGGTGGCGGAAGATGATCTTGCCATCGCCATCGGCCGTAAGGGACAGAACGCTCGCCTCACTTCGCGACTCATCGGTTGGAAGATCGATATCGAGGAGTGGAGAGAAGAGACCGTCGACGTGCAGGATGAAGCGACCAAGAAACTTGCGACTACCTTGCAAGTTGATGGTGAGCTCGCTGGTCGTTTGATCACGGCTGGTTTTGTTTCCCTCGATATTTTTGAAGGTGTCGAAGCCGATGACCTCGAGGGTTCCGGTTTCACCGCCGACGAAGCCGCTGATATTCTTTCCAAAGTTGTTGCCGCCAACGGCAATGAATCCGCCTAAGTTTTACCGATACCGCTAGCCCGCCTTTTTTCCCGCACCACCGCCTGATGAGCATCCGCATTCACGAACTCGCCAAGAAAATAGGCATGGACAATAAGTCCATGCTCGCGCTCCTCAAGGAACGCAAATTCGAGGTCAAGAGTGTCTCCAGCACGATCGATAACATCTCGGCTGAGGCACTACAGGAAGAGTTCGCCAAGCCGGCCGAGCCCGAAGCTCCCGTGGCCGAGGTCGCTGCCGTTGCGGTGAAACCCGCCCCTGCTCCGCCTCCCGCTCCGGGGACTCCGCCGAAGGTCAACATCCCGGCCGGTGTCTTTGTGAAAAGTTCCGCTGACATTGTGCGAGAGAAGGCCGAGAAGGTCGCCGCTATCGCAGCTGAAAAAGCCGCGGCCGCTGCTGCTGCCAATCCAGCTGCGGCACCTGTGCCTGTTGCTGCTGCTCCTACTCCGCCTCCGGCTCCTGCCGCTCCGGTTCGAGCCGCGTCACCGGCGCCCGTAGTCGTGCCTCCTGTTTCTCGTCCAGCCGCGTCACCCATTCCGCCACCTGCGGCACCGCGTCCAGCTGCCACACCGCCCACACCTTCTACCCCTACTACACCCGGCAAAGGGCCAGCGCTACCGAGCACTGCCGAGGCCCCAGCGGCTGCGGCTCCAGTGGTGGCGGTTGAGGGCGAGATTCAGACCGTTCAAATCAAGCCGCCGATCATCGTGCGTGAATTTGCGGTGGTTTTGGGACTTAAACCTTTCAAATTGATCTCCGAGCTCATGGCCCAAGGCATTTTTGCCTCCATGAATCAGACGATCGAAGAGGACGTCGCGATGGCGTTGGGCGAAAAGCACAACGTCATTCTTGAGATCAAGCATCGCGGCGAAAAGGAGATCGTAGAGACGAAATCCAAGGAAGATCTCGAAGTTGAAAAAGAGATCAATGACGCCGAAGAGGAAGAGCGTAATCTTTCACCGCGCCCACCGGTGGTTTGCATCTTGGGTCACGTGGATCACGGCAAGACCTCGTTGCTCGATACGATTCGTAAAGCCAATGTGGTTTCCGGCGAAGCTGGTGGAATCACTCAGCACATCGGTGCTTATCAGGTTAAGCAGAATAAGGGGCTCATCACGTTCCTCGACACTCCAGGCCACGCTGCTTTCAACAAGATGCGGGCCCGGGGAGCTCAAGTCACTGATGTCGCAATCCTGGTGATCGCGGCCGATGACGGCTTTAAGCCCCAGACGCTCGAAGCTCTGAAATTTATTAAGGATGCCGGAGTCACCCTGATTGTTGCGGTCAATAAGATGGATGCCCCGGGCGCCAATCTTGATCAGGTTAAGACCCAGATGCAGCAGCATGACATCGCTTCGGAGGATTGGGGCGGAACCACCATCACAGTGCCCGTATCGGCGCTCAAGGGTGACGGCATTGATGATTTGCTCGAGATGATCAATCTCCAGGCCGAAGTGTTGGAGCTCAAAGCCAACTCCCAGACCGATGCCTCGGGGATCATTATCGAATCACAATTGGAAGTCGGTCGCGGTCCACTCGCCACCGTCATTGTCCAACGTGGCACCTTGAAGGTCGGAGACGCTATTGTTTGCGGCAAGGAGTGGGCGAAAGTCCGCGCCATGTTTGACGACCAAGGTAAGAATATTAAGTCCGCTCCTCCCTCCACGCCAGTGCGCGTGATCGGTTGGTCCGGTCCGCCGGAAAGTGGCGCTACCTTTAAAGCGGTGAAAAACTCGCGGATGGCCCAAGAGCTTGCTGAAGATGCCGCCGATATCGCGAAGAAGACCGTCTCGACCAAAGCGGCTGAGCCGAAGGAAGTTTCCGTCGAGGCTTTATTTGCCAATATTGCGAGAACGCAGGCCAAGAATTTGAAGCTCGTGATCAAGAGCGACGTTTATGGTTCGTCCGAAGCGGTTCGCGGTATGATCGAGGGTATTCAAAGTGAAAAGGTTTCCTCCGAAATCGTGGCCAATGAAGTTGGTTTAATCACCAAGACCGATGTGCAGCGGGCGAGTGCAGCCGGTGCGACCATTCTAGCCTTTAATACGAAACTCGAGAACGGCGTCATTCCGATGGCTAAGCATCACGGAGTTGGGATTGAGTCGTTCAAGATCATTTACGAACTTTCCGATCGAGTTCGCGAGATGATGGCTGACCTCCTCGATCCAGATTCCAAAGAGGTCAAAAAGGGTGCAGCCGAAGTGCGCGAAGTGTTTCCGCTGGCCAAGGGATTTGTCGCTGGTTGTTTGGTCACCGAGGGCAAGATCATCCGCAACGCCTCCGCCCGGATTCACCGCGGCAAGGAGTCTGTCTACGAAGGCAAGGTCAATACCCTCAAACGATTCAAGGACGATGCGAACGAGATTCGGGCCGGCTTGGAATGTGGTATTCAAATCGACGACTTCAACGGATACGAAAAGGGCGATGTCATCGAAATCTTCGAAATTCAAGAAGTTCGCGCATCGCTCTGATCGCGTCGCGATCCGCGTCTGATGTCCAACCGCACTATCCGCATTGCTGAACTCGTCCAGCGGGAGCTGGGCGCGTATTTGCACACCAAATACCAGCATGAAGCCGTGGCGATCACGGTGGCTGGAGTCCAGGTCGCCCCGGACCTGAAAACGGGTAAGATCTTTTTCTCCATCCTCGGTGACGAGGAGATGGTGACTGACCGCTTCCGGTGGGTGTCGCGCAAGCGTAAGGAAATCCGTCGTGAATTGGCGTATCGGGTTCAAATCAAGCATGCGCCCGATTGGGTCTTCCTGATGGATGAAGTGATCGGTCGCGGGAATCGTGTGCTCGAGATCATGGATCAAATTGACGCGAAAACGGCACCAACGACCCCGGAGGAAGGAGATTCAGCGTGAGCGATCGACTTTCGGATCCGACTTTGATGGCGAACTTCAAGCTGCTCTTGGCCGACTTGGGGGATAGACCCGTCGCGGTGGTGGGTCATGCTCGTCCCGACGGAGACTGCATTGGATCACAGGTAGGATTGGCTCGCGGGTTGCGGGAGTTGGGCCATGAAGTAATTTGCGTTAATTTGGATGCGGTGCCGCGTCGGTTGGTATTTGCGGCGCGCGGGGAAAATTTCATTAAGCCGGATTCGCTCGATGATCGAGACTACGCGGTCATCTATGTTGATTGCGCCGATCAGGATCGGCCGGGTAAACGTCTGCGCGAACGTTTTCCGCAGGTGCTCGGCAATATTGATCACCACGTCTCCAATAATGGTTACGCCAAACACAATTGCGTGTCATCCGGAGCGGCGGCCACCTGTGAGATTCTAGGTGGTTTGTTTATCGACGAGAAAATGGCAATCGATGCTCCGACCGCGACGGCATTATACACGGGTATCATTACCGACACGGGGCAATTCCGTTTCAGCTCTACAAGCCTCACCACCTTTAAGATTTCGGCCGAATTAATGGCCAACGGTGCTGACCCAGCGGAGGCGGGTTACGAACTGTATGAACGTGAACCCGCGGGTAAGATGCAGTTGCTGCAACGTTTCTTGGCTTCGTTTGAAATGCACGCAAACGGTCGGATCTGTTTGGGCACGATCGAAGATGGCGTATTTGCCGCGACCCAAACCAGTGCGGAAGACACCGAGGGTTTGGTTGATTACGCTCGGGCGATAGAAGGCGTGGAGATTGGTGGCCTGATTGAGGAGCGGCCCGACGGAGTTAAAGCCAGTTTACGCTCGAATGATCCTCGCATCCGGGTTGACCGGATTGCCGCTAAGTTCAATGGCGGCGGGCATGCCTGCGCGGCAGGTTTGACGATGTCGGGGATGGCCGCGGTTGTATTCCGTCATCAGTTGATCACTGCGTTAGAGCAGCGATTGGCGGAACTTGATGCCGAAAAATAGACCTGATTCATGCTCGGACAAAAGAAGGAAATAGAGGGAGTCCTTTTAGTGGACAAACCCACGGATCATACGTCGCACGATGTGGTGGCTCGTTTGCGCGGTAAGCTGCAAATGAAACGAATTGGGCATGCTGGCACGCTCGATCCGGCGGCGACTGGTCTACTGGTGATGTTGGTCGGCAAAGCCACCAAGGCGTCCCAATACCTCATGAGCGTGGAGAAGGAATACACGGGCACGATCAAGTTGGGCGAAGTGACCAATACGCAGGATGCCGATGGCGAGGTGGTGGAAACACGGCCCGTGCAGGAGTTGACCGCCGCGCAGATCGAGACGGTTCTCGAATCTTTTAAAGGCGATCAATACCAAATACCGCCCATGTTTTCCGCCATCAAGATTGATGGCGTTCCGTTGTATAAGCGGGCGCGTAAAGGTGAGGACGTGGTGCGCGAGCCCCGCTTCATTCGCATCATGCAATACGATATGACCCGTTGGGAATCACCTGAATTGGATTTTCTAGTGCGGAGTAGCAAAGGCACCTATGTGCGGACTTTGGCGCACGACCTGGGTGAAAAACTGGGCTGTGGGGCTCATTTGAAAAACCTGCGTCGAACCGCATCGGGTGAACTGAATGTGGCCGATGCTTTGCCTCTCGAGACCTTGCTCGATATGCCGCTACTCGAATTGCACCAACGACTACGTCCGGTCCACGAAGTGATCCCACGCATCGCGTTGTGAACGAGACTCGCTATATTGATGGTTTGGCTGCGGCGGGGAAATTACCCGAACGCGAATTACACCTCGCGGTGGGGATGTTTGACGGCGTGCATTTGGGGCACCGGGCGGTATTGGAGGCGGCCGTGCTTTCGGCTCGTCGCACGGGTGGAGTCGCCGCTGCGCTGACGTTTGACCCGCATCCGAGTCGTTTATTACGGCCCGATAAAGCCGTCGCGCTCATCCAACCCGTGGCGACTAAGGTAAACCGCATGTTGTTGGCCGGTTTGGATGCCGTGATCATGCAGAAGTTCACGAGAGAGTTTGCGGCCATTCCGGCCGAAGATTTTGTAGCGAATCTGCAACGGGCTTTGCCCCGATTAACCACAATTTACGTGGGCGAAAATTGGCGCTTTGGACGTGGAAGAGTGGGCGATGTAAGTCTATTGAACGAAACGGCCCAAAACTTGGGTCTGAGTGTGTTCAGCGCCCCGCGCGTTAGTTTGGACGATAAGCCCATTAGCAGCACACGTATCCGATCGGCGCTGTTAAAAGGCGATATCGAGCAAGTGAACCGATTGTTGGGCTATGCGTATCGTAGCCAAAACAAGGTGGTTGATGGGCGAAAATTGGGCCGAACCATGGGCTTCCCCACGCTTAATTTACAGTGGGCGCCTGAGTGCCAACCGAAACTGGGGGTCTATGCGGTCGAAGTCCGAGTCGCCGGCGAGTCTCGAGTCTGGCAAGGTGTGGCAAACTATGGGGTGAGACCAACCGTCGAGGCTTCCGAAGAATCCGCGCCGACATTGGAGGTGCATTTATTTGAGACCCCTTCATTCACCACCGGCGCTGATCTGCAGGTCGATTGGGTGGCATTCCTGCGTTCGGAGAAAAAATTCACCAACATTGAAACGTTACGGGACCAAATCACGATGGACCGTGGCGGCGCGAAGCAGTGGTTTGAACGGAAGCGGTAAAGGTGCTCGTTAGCTAATTAAAACGAGTTACTGGACCATTTAATTGTAAGGCTAAACCCATTATTTTGAACAGTTTGTGCGCCATAGTCCCGCTAGGCGGGACGAAGCATGGTGGACCCTACAGAACTCGAATCTGTGACCTCTTCCATGTCAAGGAAGCGCTCTAACCAACTGAGCTAAGGGTCCAAAATGTTGGAAGCCGGTGAGTAAGCAGAATCGGCCCACGCCTCGGCAACAACAAAGTTAACGGAAGCCCCGGGTTCTTCCTTCGGCACTTTTTGAGAACAGTGGTAACGGATCGGCTTGAATCCTGCGAGAGGTGTCGGCTCACTGATCGAGCCCATGCTACAAACCCTCACGATTAGAAATTTAGCGTTACTCGAAGAGGTCTCGCTTGAATTTGAGGAGGGGTTTACCGCCGTCACAGGTGAGACGGGGGCGGGTAAAAGTATTTTGCTAGGCGCACTCAGTTTACTAGCGGGAGATCGCGTGGATAAATCGATCATTCGCCAAGGGGCGGACCGTTGCGAAGTGGAGGCCTCTCTCTGGTTTGAAGCCCCCGCCCGAATTGATAGCATCCTGGAGCAATTGGATCTGCCGGAGTGTGAGGAGGGTGTCTTGTTGCTCAAACGCAGCGTGGCTCGAACCCGGGCGCCTAAGATTAGCGTCAATGGAAGTATGACGACGTTGGGAGCTTTACAGCAGGTTGGTGAGATTTGGGTCGATTTTCACGGCCCGAGTGAACCTCGTCGTCTGCTTAAAGGGGCATGCCAAATGGAGCTACTCGACCTGTTCGGGCAATCGAGCGAATTACTGACGGCCTACACCGACCGTTATGCGGTGTGGCGGAATGCGATAAACGAGCGGGAACGCCTGACCACTCAGGATCGACTTTCGGCCGATCAGATTGATTTTCTGGGCAACCAACTAACGCGACTTGATGCATTGGAACTGGATCCTATGGCCATTGAGGAACTCGAGCGGGATTTCAATCGAGTGAGCCGAGCTCAGGAACTTGCTACTTTAGCGACCGAGCTGGAATCCGGATTGAGCGGCGAAGGTGGAGTAGGGCCGCAGCTTGCGCTTCTCCTGCGTTCAGCGCGCGAGTTGGGTGATTTGGATACGGAGGGAGAAGCCTTAACCGAACGCTTGGAGGCGGTGGGTATTGAAGTGGCTGATCTCGCCGGAGAATACGCGGCTTTGGGCGGGGGATTTCATTTTGAGCCCGACGAGGTCGAGTCGCTTCATCAACGGATGAATGCTTGGTTAGAGTCTAAGCGGAAGTATGGGGGCGACCTCGAAGCGGTGGCGAAAGCTCGGGAAGATTTACGGAAGCAACTCGATGGCCAAGGTGACATCGAAGGTGCCTTGGCCAAGCTGGACCATCAAATCACGGTGGCCGAGAAAGCGGTTCACGAACACGGTGCTAAACTGCGCAAGCGTCGCAAAAAAGCGGCCAAGGAGCTCACCAAAATCGCCTGTGATTCCATCGCTCAGCTTGGATTCAAAAGGGCGGAGTTTGCGATCGAGATAAATCCTTTGGATACGCCCGGTCCCTTGGGGGATTGTGCGGTGGAGTTTCTGTTTTCACCCAATGTGGGCGAAGCGGTCATGCCGCTCAGTCGAATCGCATCCAGCGGGGAGCTGGCGCGCGTGATGTTGGCCTTGAAGACGGTGCTGGCCGAGCTCGATGCGGTGCCGGTCCTCGTGTTCGATGAAGTTGATGCCAACGTCGGTGGGGAAATTGGTCGGATCGTGGGTGAACAAATGGCGGCGATCGGGGAAAGCCACCAAGTATTGTGTGTGACGCATTTACCTCAAGTTGCTGCCACCGGCCGAGCTCATTTGCTGGTGGAAAAGGATCAGACGAAAGATCGGGCTGAAGTGACTATTCGACCGATTCACGGGAATCGCGAAGAACGCATCGACGAGTTGGCGCGGATGCTGGGTGATCGGCAGGCCGCCAGTGCTCGGGCCCACGCCGAAGAGTTGTTGGCGAGTTAAGACCTCACGTTCGGCGTTGCACCTCGGCGAGGAACGGGCTGATTTCGAAGGCTATGAATACCCGTCTGCTTTGGTTTGTAGGATTTTTAAGTCTCACCGTAGTCAGTGCTTTCGCTGACACCCCGATCAAAGTCCTCTTCTTTTCCAAGTCATCGGGGTGGGAACACGATGTGATCAAGCGGGGAGAGGATGGCAGCCGGAGCCACGCGGAGAAGGTCTTGGCCCAGTTGGGCACGAAGAATAACATGGTGTTCATCTTCAGTAAGGACGGCAGCAAGTTCTCCGAGAAATATTTAGCCGGATTTGATGTCATGTTTTTCTACGCCAGTGGGAATCTGCAGAAACGGGGCACAGATGGGAATCCACCGATGAGTACGAAGGGGAAAGCCGCGCTGTTGGAGTGGGTCGCGCAGGGCGGAGGATTTGTCGCTGTGCATGCCGGGAGTGACTGTTTTCATACCTACGAAGCGTTTGAGGGTAACACGCCCAAAGACGCTCGCGGGTTTCGCTATCGTTTGAATGGCGAAGCCTCCGACCCCTACATTAAGATGTTGGGTGGCGAATTCACTAATCACGGCCCACAACAAGTAGCCACCGCCCGTGTCATCACTTCCCAATTCCCCGGTTTCGAGAAACTTGGGTCCGAATTATCCGTTAAAGAGGAGTGGTATTCGTTAAAGGAATTTGCTCCTGATAACCACGTCTTGTTGGTGATGGAGACCGCCGGCATGGAAGGATCCGAATATGATCGTCCCAACTACCCGTTGGCTTGGGCTCGGAGTCACGGCAACGGACGCGTTTGGTTCAACGCCATGGGCCATCGGGAAGACGTTTGGACCGCAGACTATTTCCAACGCATGATGGTGGGTGGGATCAATTGGGCATCCGGCCAGAGCGATGCGAGTATTGCGCCTAATATACTGGAAGTAGCACCGGACGCGGACGCTTTACCGCCTCCGCGTTGAAGGCGCTTTGTCTGCCAGCAGCTAAGACCCTAGGCTGACTTGAGTCGGTTAGCGCTGCGCCACTTGTTCGCGGGAAGGTAGGCGAGGGCGATGATCAGCAGATTGATGACTACGAAGACGACCAATGCTTTGAAGGCTTCGTCCATGAATCCGTAGCTGTGCAAACCGACGCCGAGCATATTCGTGCCGAACCAGCTCCAGCTCGTCACAATGTTGCCGAAGATCGCCAACGCCATGATCCCACGAGTGCGGGCGAGACCACCCCAGCGGGCGTGGAGAATAATTGCGTTCCAAATGACGATCAGCAGCGCGCCGTTTTCTTTGGGATCCCAGCCCCAAAAGCGTCCCCAGGATTGGTCAGCCCAAATGCCACCGAGGATCGTGCCAACGAGACTGAATAACGCCGCGAAACAGACGATACCATAGACCATTCGCTCGAGTGACTTCGCGGTGTCTTTGTCCAATGACTTGGTAAAGATGCCGCGGAAAAGATAGATCACGGCCAAGAAGCCCGACAGGAATGTCGCGGAGTAGCCGATGGTGATGATGATCACATGCGTCGCCAACCAGAAGTTGGAGTCCAACACGGCTCGCATCATCTCCAACGTATCGCCCGTGAGGGACAGTTGATGGGCTACGATCATGGTGGCGAATCCAGTCAGACCGCCGGCGGTCGAACCGATGCCATTGGGGAAGATCTTTTCCAGAATGATGCAGAGCCCGACACAACCCCAACCGACAAAGAGGGCGGACGAGTAGAGATTGGTGACAGGGGGGCGCCCCTCCAGCCACATCCGAGTCAGAATTCCGACGGTGGTGGCGACCCACGCCAGAATAAGCAGCCAATAGGCGGATTTCTGCAACGCTTCTGGCCAGACGAGCCATGAGGTGATGGCGATCAGGAATACGAAGATGTAAATTAAGAGAGACGTATAGAACGGGGCGGCGTCATTAAAACGGCGCTCAGCGTTCGCCTTGCTCATCTGCTCGGTGAACTTGGTGTTCAGTTGGGTCGAGTAGAGCTCGACGATGGTATTGAAGGTCACGGGTGATTGCTCGCGCCAAGCGCGTCCCAGTCCCGCATAGGCCATGGCGTAAGGGTTGACCATGCCGGTTTGGAAGGACTCGAGCAGTGCCTTCCCCGTTTTCTGCCATAGGTGGTCGGAGGTGTCTTCGCCCAAAGGAGGCAAGGGAAACATGAACGCTAGATTGTCCATGCGCAGGAAGATCTGACCGGCGTCGATCATTTGAGCGGCGAGGGCTTCGTCATGTTCCTCTTCATTGGCCCGAGCCCGGACTGCGGCGATACCAGCACCATAGTTTTCCTGGAGTTCTTGCAGCAAAGTGAGGAAGTCATGCTCTTCCGGCAGGATCATGCTGTGTTTGAGCTGCTGATAGAGCACCAGATTGTTGCGAAGCTTCAGCACCGCTCGCTGGAACGGGTTTCGTTGCGCCGGTTCGAGTTCGATGGCCAAACCGCCCTGACGGTCGATCTCGGCCAAGTAAGGGTCAAGTTGCTCGAAGCTGAATCGGCTATGGCGGGAAGGGAGAAATCCGAGCACGGCCATGAAGCGAGCGGTCATGCTATCATACTCACGTTTGAGCGTCTCATCGGTTTGGCCGACGAGGGCCAGTGCCTCGAGATTTTCGATCTTAAACGTGCGATAGGTGTCTGCGATCTCGGCGCGAAACAGGGCATCCAGCAGCCAACGATTCGGCGTGATTTTGGAGCCATCGGCCAGATAGACGGCCTGACGGCCCTGAATGGTGAGTAAGGTCGTGCGGCCTACGGTATCGAGTGGTTTGATCCGACCATTGGCCAAAATGGGAAGGTTGCTGAAACCTTCTAGGTCGAAGTCAGGATCAGCTTGGGAGGGCAGGAGGCTCTTGAGGATGACAAAGAGCCCGAGCGCGAGAACGAGGTAAGGAATGAAGCGTTTCATGGCGGGTCAGGATCAGGCCTTGCGGCGGCGAGCGAACTTGACGAGGTGGGAGATGAACTGCCAGAGCAGGCCGATGGTCATCAGGATACAGGCGATGTAAGGGAGGGCGCGGCCGGGGTTACGCACGACTTGCAAAACACTGAAGCCGTTGGCGCTGTCCATTTGATACTGGTAAAAGGTGTAGCCTTGATACCGCAGCGGGTGATTCATCCAGATGAGCGATTCGCGATCCTCACTGCCGTCATTGGCCCTGACCTGGACGAGGGAGGAGAAATTCTTGGGAATGTTGGAGCCGGCGTAGACGTCGTGTTTGAGCTCCTTGAGCTCGACGGTGAAAGGCTTGTATTCGCGCTGAAAGCGGAAGGAGATCTGCCACTCTTTACCAGCATAGTTGAAGGTCTGGGGCGCGACCAGCATCGGCGAAACTAGCCAGGTGCCCATGGAGCCTTCGGTTCCGACCAGCTCCACCAGAGCGGTGGGTAGATTACGCTCTTCGTCGTTGAAGGAAAGAGGAAGAGGCGAAACGCCTAAACGTGGCCCAATACCTTCGGTGGAGGAATTAGGCGCGAGCCCCGAGACGTCCGTGCCTTCCGGCATGGAGTTGAGCATGCCGATGTTAGCATTCGGGTAATATGCTTTGGTCACGACGCGGAACGGAAGTTTACCGCTCTGCACCGGTTCGAGATCAGCGACGGTAGACTCGGGAATCGCCACAACCTCGTCAAAGTCGGGTTGGCTCTTGTCGATCAGGACAAGTTCGTTGCGCCGGAAACTCTCAGAATAACCGCGTGATTCACCTTCCGCTAAACGGAGTGAAAAATCCTCCTGCAAGAGGCCGATGAGGAGTTCGCCGACCAAAAGCACAATCAGGCCGATGTGGGTGAACTGGATGCCGGCTTTGGACCATTTGGCCTTGAAACGGGTGAAGTGGGCCGCGAGCAGATTGATTAATAAAAATCCTCCCACCAGGTAGCCTCCGGGGAAAACGGGAAACGGAACCTGGGTTCCGGGAATATTGGCTAACACAAAAAAGCTGCGGAAAAACTTACCCTGCACGCCGTAGATCCCCAATTCGACCTGCGCAAGGGTGGCCACAAAGATCAGGATCATGGACACGGAGAGTAGGACCACAGTCAAACGCAGTGAGCTGAAGAATTTGACGAATGCTTTGAAAAGTTCGTTCACGATAGGATCGGGGTTAGAAATTAGCCGGAGTGATGGTGCCGACGAATGCGCGGAAGTTTTCCGCCTCCGTGGCGATGAGATCTGCCGGGCCGATGAGTTTTACGAACCAAGATTCTCCGCCAAAGTTGAAGATCGCGCCGTCGATGCGGGTGGCTTTTCCGGAGGCTTCCCCTGTCATGCTCACGAAATCGACGTGGAAGCTAGCGGTGTCAGCATGTTCGATGGATGCTTGCACGGCATCAGGGGAGAGAGACGGTAGTCCAACCTGTCCACGCCAGCGATTCACATTGGCGGCGAGACCACCGGCGTCGCCCGGGAAGGCGATGATAGATAGGTTTGCGGTGGTGGTGCCTTCTCCGCTGAGCGTGAAGCTCCCGCGTCGCATGCCGCTGGCCGGGAGTTCCTCCCAATGATCAGGAGCCGACCAAGTCAGGCTCCCCGCCTGGGCGGAAGAGGTGGGTGCAGCGGCCGCCGCTGACGTTCCGGGCATGGCAGGCGTGGCTTCCTTAGGCACGCGGTAGGAGCGCACTTCGTCGCGGCTACAACCGGTCAGGGTGAGCAAGAGGAGCAAGGGCAGCGCAACCAATCGTGTAGACATCTCTTCACTAATCCTTTGTTCGGGGCCAAATTCAACCCAATCCGGTCAACTATCAGCGCGAGCATCCACCCGGATAAGCGGGGCAAGCACTGGGCTTGTCTCATTTGGAATATCGTCCCTAACCTAGTCCGATGACGATCAAGGTCCTGAGTGACACGGCACTCTTAGTGGAAGTTACGACAGAACCCGATCAGGACGGCCTTCGTCAGGTGCAGTTATTGATCTCGCAAATCCAGGAGGAGAATTGGCCGGGCGTTGCGGCGGTTGTGCCATCGCCCACGGCGTTTGCGGTCTATATCCGAAGACCCGAGAGCTGGTTCTCCGTCGCGTCCCGTCTAGAGGAACTGCTCGATGCGGATAACCAGACAGACTCCGAACCTGAACCACCACGAGAACGCGTGATTCCCGTATGTTATCGCGGTGAATATGCTCCTGATTTGGAACGCGTCGCGCTGGCGGTTAATCTTTCGGCCGAAGAGGTGATTGAGCGACACACTGCGGCTGCCTACACGGTTTTAGCAGTGGGATTCGCCCCAGGGTTTCCGTATTTGGCGGGGCTCGATGCTCAACTTCATTGTCCCCGGTTACCTTCTCCGCGCGTGCGGGTGCCGAAAGGTGCGGTGGGGATCGGAGGATCCCAAACCGGTATTTACCCCCTCGAATTGCCCGGTGGTTGGAATTTGATTGGGCGCACGGCTCAGACCCTTTTTGAGCCGAATGCGAGTGAGCCGTCCTGGTTGCGGGTGGGCGATAAAGTGCGTTTTGAGGCCGTCGATTCGATTGAGATGCCTGAAATCTACAGTGCACCACCCTTCCCGAGGCAATCGGCTGAGATGGAAAGTGGCTGCGTGATTGAGGTGCTCGATGGCGGGGCCCAAACGACGGTGCAAGATCTAGGACGCGCCACCCATCTGGCTCAGGGCGTCACCGAAGGAGGCGCCGTCAATCGACGTGGATTACGAATTGCCAACATGTTGGTTGGCAACGATGACGCAGCGGCCGCTTTAGAATGGGCGATGCGTGGACCAAAATTGCGCTTTCACGATACGCGATTGGTGGTGATCACCGGCACCTTAGCTCGCTCAGTTCCATTCGCGCGACCGTTTGTGGTCAAAGCGGGGGAAGTGCTAGACTTGACCAAGCTGACCGAGCCGGGGCGCGGGATTCTTGCGATCAGCGGTGGGTTAAATGTGCCGGTCGTGCTCGATTCACGCTCTACCCATATGTCGGGTAGGTTTGGGGGGTGGCGCGGTCGAGCTCTGCGTAAAGGGGACGCCTTGCCACTTGGACCCGTGCGGGCCACGGGAGCATCACGCGGATGGTGGATCCAGCCCACTTGGGTGGGCGGGGCGGCCGACGCCCTCACCAAGGTTCGAGTCTTAAAAGGTCCGGAAGTGGAGATTTTTGGTTCTGGAGGTTGGACGCAGTTTTTGGAGGGAACCTGGGAAATTAGAAGTGATTCCAATCGTATGGGCATCCGTCTGGCCGGCGAAAAAATCCTACCGATCGATCCGGTCGAGATGATATCGCAACCGGTTGCGACCGGAACGATTCAGATTCCGCCTAATGGTCAGCCGATCGCCTTGATGGCGGATCGCCAGACGCTCGGGGGCTATCCCCGGATCGCCAGTATCATTGCAGTGGATATGGCGATCATGGCCCAAATTCCTTTAGGGAGACATATTCAGTTTGTGGAGACAACCTTGGCCGAGGCTGAATCGTTGCGTCATACTGAGAGCCGTCAGCTCGGGCTGTTGCGCGCCGCCGCTCGGAGTCGTTTGGAATTCGCCGGATGAAGACCATCGATCTCAATTGTGACGTGGGCGAAGGCGTCGGACTGGAGGCCGAGATTCTCCCGCTGGTGAGCTCAGCGAATATCGCTTGTGGAGCTCATGCTGGTGATCACGAGACGATGGTTTCGGTCCTCCGACTAGCCGAACAACTTGGAGTGTGTCCTGGGGCCCATCCGGGATTTTCGGATCGGGAAAACTTCGGCCGACTTGAACTCACGCTGTCGGCGCCGGAGATCCATTCACTGGTAACGAAACAGTTGGTGGCGTTGGCCCAGGTGGGGGCGTTTTGTTACGTTAAACCGCATGGAGCCTTATATAACATGGCGGCGCGAGACGAGGCGGTCGCGGAGAGTGTGGTCTCGGCCGTGAAGGACTTCGACCCGTCTCTCTGGATGATGGGACTGGCGGGAAGTGTTTTATTACGCGGAGCCGACCGGGCAGGATTGACGGTGGTAGGGGAAGCATTTGCTGATCGACGCTATGACGAACCCGGACGGTTGGTCAGTCGAACAGAGCCGGATGCTGTGATCGAGTCGCAGGAAGAAGCGGTCGCGCAAGGATTGGAAATCGTCCGAAATAGACGCGTGAAAAGTAGGTTAGGTCATTGGGTCGAAGTGGACGCACAATCGATCTGTATTCATGGCGACAATCCGCACGCCCTTCAATTTGCGCGAAGTTTACGTGAGGCTTTTTCCGCGACGGACATTGTGGTTCAACGCTTCTGGCACTCGGTATGAATGCGCGCGTTCTAATCACTGGTTTTGAACCGTTTGGGAACGATAGCACCAATCCCTCGGCCGACGTAGCTCTTGCGCTGGACGAGACAACGGTCGCCGGCCGAACGATTGCAGGCATGGTATTGCCCGTTGAGTTTGAGGAATCGGCGCGACGGCTAAAGAATGCCATTCGTGAACTTGATCCAGAACTGGTGATCTGCCTCGGTCTAGCGGCGTCGCGTTCGGCCATCTCACTTGAGCGGGTGGCGGTGAATTTGGACGATGCCAGAATCCCCGATAATGCCGGTCAACGGCCGGTTGATACTCCGGTCGTGACATCAGGGCCCACGGCCTACTTGACTACGTTACCCGTTAAAGCGATGGCGGCGGGATTGGCGAAGCAGGGATTTCCGGTGGAGCTATCGAGTTCGGCCGGAAACTACGTGTGTAATCACGTCTTCTACGCGCTCATGCACGCGCTACGTCGGCACGAGGGGAGGCGTGGTGGTTTTGTTCACGTGCCGACCGTTTCCGAACGGATTACTTCAGCCAACCTGAGTGAAGCCTTGAAACTCGTAGTGCGAATCGCGCTGGAGACGCCAATCGATATCTCGATTCCGGCGGGGCGAATCGACTGAAAATTTAGCGACTAGCTAAGGAGGTGCTGGCTACCGGTTGGTAGGCATCAACCACGATGCCGTGGAGGTTTTCGGCGTTCACGCCTTGGCCGTCGTGAATCGGGTTATTGAGTCCCGCTACGCGCCATCCTCTTTTGCACTTTGCGATGAGAATGTGGGCGACATGCCGACCTTCGCGGTTTTTGTAGACCACGGTTTGGCCGCGTTTGAGCTCATCAAACTTGGTGGGAGCTACGACCATGATTACACCGTCGTTGTAGAGCGGCTTCATCGAATCACCGTTTCCGCGAATGGCTGAGCCGCCGACGTCGGTGGCTTTGGCCTGGGCGATCGAGACCGCAATCGCGGCGGGCACCGGTTGAGGCTGAGGGGATTCTGCCATATAGATGCCTCGCATCCATTTGACTGGTTTAGCACCCGATTTGGCCTGAACTCCTACCGCGCTGAAGATGCCGACGAACAGGCAAAGAGTCAGCAGATGGGAGCGGCGGCGAATCATTGGTTCCAAAGGCTGAATTCACATTTTGGAATGCCAAATTTTTAACGCTAGGGTTGATTCCTTAACCCCTAGGAAGTTTTCCTCAGTGCGTTTGATCGTTTGATCATAATCAATCCGGCGACGATCATGAAGATAGAATAGAAGGAACCACGGGTGAGTCCGAAGATTAACTCCGCATCAGGTTCACGAAACATCTCAGTGATCATTCGCGCGATGGCGTAGATGATCAGAAATTCACCGGTGATGCGTCCCGGCTGAGCATCGGTGCGCCAGTAGCGCCACTGCAGATAGCCAAACAGCAGAAAGCCTTCGAGCGCGGCAGCGTAGATTTGGGAGGGGTGACGAGGAGCTATCTCGGCGAGCGAGGCTCCGGCTCTTCCGCTGGCGGGAAATATAACGCCCCATGAGACGTCGGTGACTCGGCCCCAGAGCTCACCATTGATGAAGTTCGCCGTGCGTCCGAGCCCGACACCAAGAGGAGCGACGGCGATGGTCGCGTCGGCCAGGCCGCGGAAGGAGGTGTTATGTTTGCGCGCGAACCAGGCCATGGCGACGCCCACGCCGATGAACCCACCATGCGAAGCCATGCCGCCTTCCCAAACCTTCAGGAGCTGGAGCGGGTCCCTGACGATCGTCATCGGTTCGTAGAATACGAAGTAGCCCAAACGGCCGCCAACGATGACTCCGATGACGAGGGCGGTCATGAGATCGGCGACGGCGGGAGGGGCTAAGTCGAGCCGGCGACGCTTGGCGGCGTTAAAAAGAATCCATCCGCCGAGGCCAAATCCCAGCAGGTAGGCCAAACCGTAGTAGCGGATTCCCAATGTATCCGAAAACTGGACCAAGAACGGGCTTAGGTCGTGAACCCAATGGGAGGTTGGTTGATCCATGGTGGTGGTGGATCAGCTATTTGCTGGCGGCGAATTGGGGATATCAGCTGAGGTCTCTTCTGGCAGTTCGTCCCGGCGGGGGCGGGTCGATTTTTTGAGTCGAGACCGCGCCAGTTCCCGCATGTCGACAGCGACGTCGTCCTTTTCAAATATCTCGCGACCGATGATGTGTTCCATGACGTCCTCGATCGTAAGCACTCCAGAAGTCGACCCGAATTCGTCAACGGCGACGAAGAGTTGTTGATGCGTTTTGAGGAACTCCTGCAACGCCTGTCCGGCCGTGGCGGTCTCAGGGATGAAGTGGATCTCGTGCATGTGGCCCCCGATGAGATCGTTGTCCTTGTCGTCGGCGATGGCCTTGAGGAGATCACGGCGACGGACTAATCCCACCACGTCATCGAGACTTTCCTGGAAAACCGGGATGCGCGCGAAGGGGATGTTCGGGTAGGTCGAGACGACTTCGCCGACCGTATCGGTTCGTTTTAGGGACGTGACCACGGTGCGTGGAGTCATGATGTCCAGCACGCGCACTTCGTCGAGGGAGAGCGCGTTGGTGATAATGCTCGATTCGCTTTTGGTGAGGGAGCCTTCCATCGCACCACGTTCGGCGAGGAGAATAATCTCTTCGTCCGAGTCGGTCTTCTCGGGTGGCGCCGTGATGACGATTCGCACCAAAATATTACACAGATAAGTTACAGGCCGCAGCGTGTTACGCATCCATAATAAGGGATACACGACATGAGGATGCAGCGACTGGCGGTATACGACGCCGAGGTTCTTGGGGATGACCTCGGAGAAGAATAGGATGCCGAGGGTCATCAGGGCAGAGATGATGCCAAGGGAGGTTTGCCCATACAGTTCAATGGCGAGGGCACCGATAGTGATCGAACCCAAGGTGTTGGCGATGGTGTTGAGCGTGAGGATCGAGGAGATCGTTTCCTCGAGATTGGTTCTGAGTTGCTCGAGGATCGCGCCTTGGCGTGGGCGCGTTTTCTTCAACGATTCCACTTCGGAAACCGTGGTGCTCAGGACCATGGCCTCCATCAGCGAACAGATGAATGAAATCCCGAGGGTAAGAAAGATCGCGGTGGCGAACAGTAGCATGGCGTAGCGACAGATTAGCGGAGGTCGATACGCGGAAGACGAATAAAAAGTGCGGAAGTAATCGGGACTGGAGTTGAGCTTGCGCGAGGCATGGTGGTTTCGCTTGTGTTGGCTTATGGCCGAAATGCAGCGAACCCCTCTCTACGATTTCCATACCGCACATAATGGACGGATGGTGGATTTCGCCGGTTGGGAAATGCCCGTGCAGTATAAAAGCATCCTCGATGAGCACAAAGCGGTGCGCACGGCGGCGGGGTTGTTTGACGTGAGCCACATGGGCGAAGTCGACGTGGTGGGCACCGGCGCCGAGGCGTTTCTGAATCAATTGGTCAGCAATGACGTGACCACCCTGTATCCCGGCCGCGTGCTGTATTCCCCGATGTGCCGACCCGACGGGGGAGTGGTGGATGACCTGCTGGTATACATGCGGGAGCCTGAATGGTATTTCTTGTGCATCAACGCGAGTAACATCGCGAAGGATCTCGCCTGGATGCGTGAGCAGTCCGCCGGGCACGATGTGACGATCACGGATCGGTCGGATGACTACGCGCTGATCGCGGTGCAAGGGCCCAAGGCCGAGGCCGTTCTCCAGGTGGTGACCGGGGCAAAACTACCGATTCTCCGCTACTACCATTTTCAAGAAGGAACGGTTGCCGGCGTCCAGTGCATGATCAGCCGGACCGGATACACCGGCGAAGACGGTTTTGAACTCTATCATGCCAGCGCCGATGCTCCGGCCTTGGCGGCGGCTATCATGGCAGCGGGCGAGGCCCATGGCCTCGTACTCGCAGGATTGGGTGCGCGGGACAGCTTACGTCTGGAAGCAGGTTATCCGCTCTACGGTCATGAGTTGGATGACGACCTTTCACCAATCGCGGCGGGTCTGGGCTGGACGGTGAAGTTGAAGAAACCTGACGGATTCACGGGTTCGGCCGCGCTAGCCGAGGAAAAAGCCTCTGAAACACGGCGCAAGGTCGTGTATTTTCGCACCGGAGATCGGCGCATCGTCCGCGCTGGATCAGAAGTGCTCAATGAATCGGGCTCAGTCGTCGGAAAGGTGCTCTCAGGCACGATGTCCCCGATGTTGGGCGAGGCGATCGGCACGGCGGTTGTCCCACTGACAGAAGCCAAATCGGCACTTCACGTTGATATCCGGGGCAAGAAATTCACTTTGCATCTGGTCAAACCACCCTTTGTCGAACTAAAGAAATCCTCATGAGTGAAATCCCCGCTGATCTTCGTTACGCCAAATCCCATGAATGGGTAAAAGATGCCGGTGACGGCGTGGTCGTTATTGGTATCTCCGATTACGCTCAGGAAAGCTTGGGCGACATCACTTATGTCGAGGTGCCCGGAGTGGGTGACAACCTCGCGGTTGGTGATGTGTTCGGAGTGGTCGAGTCCGTCAAAGCGGCCTCGGATCTCTATGCCCCAATCGGAGGAGAGGTGATTGAAGTTAATGAAGCGCTTGAAGCTACGCCCGAGACCGTCAATCAGTCGCCCTACGGCGATGGCTGGATCATGAAGATCAAAGTAGCTGATGCCTCGGTCCACCACGACCTGATGGATGCCGCAGCCTACACCGCTGAGGTAGCCTGAGCACTTGAATCGGCTTAAAAACCGAGGTCAGCGACCCCGGCTACAGCGGATTTGCATAGAGTGCGTAAATTGTCGTTGGGGTCGCTGACCCCGGGTCTCACTTTTATTCCCGACATCGAATCGGCCTACGGGTAGGTCACACCGGGTTGTAGGTAGCGTTCGTCGCCCGGTTGGTTGAGTTTCCAGTAGGGTATCCGGATGAGCTGAGTGCGCTCCAAGCTCGAGCCATCCCATCGCTCCCAACGGTTGAGCGCGTGAGGTGAATTTTTATCGAAAACGAATCGATCGGTACCGCGGGCATGTTTCACGGTCACGCTCCAACCTTGCGGAGTTTCAGCGACCGCGAATACGGCTAGTGGCCATGCGAGCTTGTCATCTTTTGAATCGATCACGGAGTCCATCAAGGGGGTTTCAAAGTCCGTAGTTTTGCCAAAATCGATCGTGCGCAGTTTGAAGGGCAGTTCGTCGTAGAGTAGGGCGCCACGCGGGGCCGGAGTCTTCGATTCGATTTCGCTCATGCCCTCCCAATAGGTGAACGCCCGGTAGTGCCAACGCACCCTATCGATGGTGCCGTGTTTGTAACTGAGTCCGCACGAGTCGTTGGTGATCGAAGTGAATTTGACGAGATCGCCGGAGTTTTGGCGCCAGAACGAGGAGTGTCCCTGATCGTAGCGATACGATCCGGTGGGAATCGTGATCACCTGATTTAGTTTGATCACAGGATAGGTGCCGGGAGCCTGCCAGTTGTTGGCTTTGACTCGTTCGTTTTTGGCGAAGTTTTCGCGCACCAGAATGTGTCGCACCTCGGATTCGCGCAGCGTTCCGTAACGTTTTTCGGTCGCCTTAAATACGGCGACCTCCGCCTTGCCGTCTCCCCAAAATTCTTCGTCGTGTAGGAGGCGCTCAGTAAAGGGCTGGGCCGAAACGATTAGTGCTCCGAACAGATAGGCGAACACGACCGCGAGGGGAAACAATGGACGATTCATGACTGCAGCATGGGCCGAGATTCGGGGGCCTGCAATCGAGTAGCGCAGTTATTGGATTGCTTCGAAATCGTCGGTCCAGACCGGAATTACGGTGATTCCTCGCCTTCAAATTTCTCGGAACAATCCGAATACATGCCATGGGTGAATTCGATTTTGCTGCGGCGGCGGAAATACTCATCAACCTGTTTCCAGTAACCGTCGTCATCGCGGACTTTTTTACACCATGCGCAAATCGGCAGCAATCCGGTGAGGGTTTCGACCTCGGCGAGCGCTGAGCTGAGTTGCTGATTACGTTGCTGTAGGTGGGCGAGCAATAATCCCACGAACAGCGCGACCATGAAGAAACTGACCTCCAGGTCACCGATGATATCAACCATGGTAGCGACCGTGGAGTTTTCGGATGAGTGGGTGACGAGGGAAACGATCAGTCGGAAAATATGGAATCCGGCATGAGCCAAGAAAACCTTGGCTGGGGCTGTGAGTGGGCGCCAATAAACCGGGGGAGACATGCGCAGACTTTGATAAGCCAGCAGGGCGACAGACGCCCAAACTAGACTGTTGATCACGCGGCGCCAGACCGATTCGGGTGCGAAGGTGAAGACCAGGACTAAGGCGATCGCATGGATGCCTACCAAAGCCCAGCCCAGTTTCTTGGGGGCCGGTTGAGCGGCATGAACGCGCGTGCCGACGAATAGCGCCGCTTGTCCCAGCGTCACCAGAAGTGTCGGGAGGATACGGCCGACCATATCAGGCATTAAGGGTCGCGCCGCGAATAAGATGTTTGCCACGAGCATCACCCACGCGGCGATCATCCAGTAACGGAGTGATTCGCGGTGGTCGCTCTGGGACCAAGCATCCGTCATCAGCACCGCGATGAGGGCGCAGATGATGGTGTTTGGTGAGGTAAATTACGGTCTCGAGTTCCATGCGGGGCTGACAGCGATGAGTGCAGCCTAGGAACCCCGCCCCCCCGAGAGGCCAGTAAATCTATTCAAACAAGTTGGCTCGCTTAGTAGAGGCGGCTAATCGGCAAACTGATTATTTGCCGGCCTTCTTCGAACGATCGGCTTTACGGCGATCGTTGCTGTTCAAAATCCGTTTGCGCAAACGCAGTTCCTTCGGCGTGACTTCGACGTATTCGTCATCGGCGATGTATTCGATGCAACGCTCGAGGGACATCTTAACGGCTGGCGTGAGTTGGGTGCTTTTGCCGTCACCTTGGGACCGGAAATTGGTCAACTGCTTCGCTTTCACGGCATTGACGGAGATGTCCTCAGCCCGAGGGTTTTCACCAATAATCATGCCTTCGTAGACAATTTCCTGGGCGCCGACGAAGAGTTTTCCGCGTTCCTGGATGGTTTCGAGGGCGTAAGCACGAGTCTCACCGGCCTCAGTGGCGATGATGGTTCCGGTGATACGGGTGCTCAGGGCTCCGGCCCAAGGGCCGTATTCCTTGAAGAGATGGGACATCACGCCGTGACCGCTTGTGGCGTTGACGAGATCTACCTCCATGCCGATCAGGCCGCGGGTGGTGATCGTGGCCTCGATCATGGTGGTGGTATTGAGCTTTTCCATGTTGGTCAGCTGACCCTTACGGTTAGCCAAGTTCTGCATGATCGCTCCGACATTTTCGTCGGGCACTTCAATCCAAACGGTTTCGTAAGGCTCATGTTTGTGGCCATCGACTTCCCGAGTGATAACATGCGGGCGGGATACGAGGAGTTCGAATCCTTCGCGACGCATCGTTTCGACGAGCACCGCGATCTGCATGGCGCCGCGGGCCTTCACGTTGAACGCGCTGCCGACTTCGGCGTCTTCCACGGAGATGGAGATATTGGATTTTACCTCGCGATAGAGGCGCTCACGCAGCTGACGGGAGGTGACGAACTTACCCTCTTTTCCGACAAGCGGGCCATCGTTGACCGCGAGTTCCATCTCGAGAGTGGGAGGATCAACATCGGTGAAGGGCAGGGCGTGACCTTCGGGGTCGGCCGTGAGGGTGTCGCCGATGTCGATATCTTCGAAACCGGAAAGTCCCACGATATTGCCGGCGACCGCATTCGCGGTCTCCTGCGTGCCGAGACCGGAATATTCAAAGACCTTGGTGATCTTGCCGCGCAGGCGTTTGTCCCCGCCGTGCGGGATGACATGAACGGTGTCACCGATCTTCACCTCGCCGCCGAGGATCTTGCCGATGGCGATCCGGCCGACGTAGTCGCTCCAATCCACGTTGGAGACCAACATGTGGAAAGGCTGATTCGGACGGGCAAAGGGAGGTGGAACGTGCTCGAGGATGGCGGTGAAGAGCGGCTTGAGGTCCTTCTTCTCATCCTCGAGATTGCGGACCATATAGCCATCGCGGCCAGAACCGTAAACGACGGGCGCATCAAATTGTTCTTCGGTGGCGTTGAGCTCGAGTAGGAGTTCGAGCACCTTCTCATACATCTCCTTAGGTTCCGCGTTGTCGCGATCGATCTTGTTGAGGACGATGATGACCTTGAGACCGAGTGAAAGGGCCTTGCGGAGCACGAAACGGGTCTGCGCCTGGGGGCCGTCGTAAGCATCGACGAGCAACAATACGCCATCGACCATGCGCAGAGCGCGCTCCACCTCACCGCCGAAGTCGGCGTGACCGGGAGTATCGACGATGTTGATGATCTTGTTTTCCCAGTGAACGGAAGTGTTCTTCGCCTTAATGGTGATGCCCTTTTCCTTTTCGAGGTCCATCGAGTCCATCGCACGGTCTTCAACCTTTTGATTGGTTCGATAGGCTCCACCTTGCTGGAGGAGAGTGTCAACGAGGGTGGTTTTCCCGTGGTCGACGTGAGCGATAATGGCGATGTTGCGGATGTTCTGGTTCATGTCCGGATACGGCTTAGATTCGTGCGAAAAGGCAGAACGTGCCTCCCGGAATGGTCCAAGGCAAGACGGAAGGACGCACACCGGTGGAACTAGAGCGTTCCCAGTAACTTACCCCTCTCCTAGGTCACCAAGCCGATGTTCGTAATACGAACATCGGCTTGGTTGGGGTGGGTCGAGGGAGTTGGGCACAAAAAAGGCCCAGAGAACCGAAGTTCTCTGGGCCAAATATGGGGGGTGGGCACGCGCCACGCACTCTTTCCCAAATGTTTGCATTAGGCGCTCTCGCTTTCGCGGGCTGCAAACTCCCCGACGCTACTCCGCACGGCATGCGCGGTTTTCGATCTCATAGCGGGATCGCTCCTGTCGTTTCCGACCTGAGTTTATTGAGTGAGGCCTCTTCGCCCGGTTCGATCTCTCCCTGCCGGGAGTGATTCGCCGGACCTGGTGCTGACGTGCCTGCAAGGGCGCATCTTCACGTCGGCACCTTTGTCACGAGGACGGCCCCAGCTTTTGGCTGGGCGTTTGCCTTGTGAGACGGGTCTGACCTCTTAACTCTCAGGCTGCTTTCTACCTTGCAATGGGGTGACGCGGTTTTCCGCACCGCCCCCTTGATGAGATCTGCTGAGCTTTGCCACGCTCATTCAATCTCCTGCATCTTCGTCTTGTTTTCGCGTTCGCTTCCCTGACTTGGGAGCGACCTTTTGGCGGTTTCCCACCCAAGACCAATCTACAGTCTGGCTTACTGTAGCAGCCGAAACCCTCTGGGTTACAGTATCAATATGACGTTCGAAACTTGCGTCATACCTGACTCGATTCGCTCGCGGTTTCTTAATTCGCGGCTCATCGCTCAGTTCCTGATTCGTGTAGCTGAGCCGGGCACGACCCCGGTCAGAGGAACTGGTGATATATGCCTCTCGCGGCTTTTAAGCTTCGCTTGAGGGGAGAAATCGGACCAGCTCCGATTCTCCTTTCCCCGGTTACCCGGGCGTATCCCAGTCTTCGCTTTCGACGTTTTTTTCATTACGTCGTGCGCCTGACTGTTCCATCAAAGAACATCGAAAAACATGCAAAATTTTTCCCGAAAAGTCACGACTTTGATATGCACAAGTTATTCACCGAATTGGGGGACGGAGTGAATAACCGGTGAATAACTTTTACCGACCCAAAACGGTTAGGCTTGAACCCCTAAATTGGTTGCGGAAGGTCGCTCTTACATGACGCCCACGGACCTGCCCATTTACGAACTCGAGAGCGCCTTGCTGGCGAGCTTGGAGGAGCAAGGGCGCGTGGTGGTTTCAGCGCCGACGGGGTCGGGTAAGTCCACTCAGATTCCACGGATGTTGTTACGTCATGGATTACTGAATACGGGTGAAGTAATCGTGCTGCAGCCGCGCCGCTTGGCCGCCCGCATGCTGGCTCAGCGGGTGGCGCAGGAAGAGGGATCCGCGTTAGGCGAAATCGTCGGGTATCAGATTCGGCTCGAGAGTCGGGTATCGGCGCGGACCAAGATCCGTTATGTGACTGAAGGCATTCTGCTTCGGAAGATGTCGTTCGATCCGACGCTTAAAGGAGTCAGTGTTTTGGTGTTCGACGAATTTCATGAGCGTCACTTACACGGAGATATCACGTTGGCCCGGGCGAAGCAGATTCAGGCTACGATTCGACCTGACCTTAAAATCGTGGTCATGTCGGCGACGTTGTCGGCGGACACGTTGGTGAAGTATTTGGAGCCGTGTTCTCACATCGAATCAGTGGGACGCAGCTATCCGGTTGATATCAGTTATCTAACCCGTTCGCCGAATTTCGATCGCGAAGGGGTGTGGGATGTCGCGACTCAAGGAGCGGTGGATCTGGCGACGAAGACGGATGGCGATCTTTTGGTTTTCATGCCGGGGGCCTACGAAATCGGTCGCACCGTCAGTGCCTTAGAATCCCATCGGGCATTGAAGGGATTTGAGGTGTTTCCGCTCCACGGGGAACTGGCTCCGGAGCGGCAAGATGCGGCGGTGCGTCCCGGGACAGGGCGCAAGATCATCGTATCCACTAATGTGGCGGAAACCTCCCTGACGATCGCCGGAGTGACGGGCGTGATTGATGCGGGATTGGCGCGCATGGCCCGGTTCGATTCACGCCGAGGAATCAATACGTTGCTGATCGACAAAATTTCGCGAGCGAGTGCCGACCAGCGAGCGGGGCGGGCTGGCCGCACGCAAGCGGGGCAATGTTTACGATTGTGGTCGGAGCGCGACCACGCCGATCGACCGGCCTACGAGAAGCCCGAGGTGCATCGGGTTGATTTGGCGGAGAGTGTATTGACCTTAAAAGCCAGCGGCATTGATCGGATCGATACGTTTCCCTGGTTTGAAGCGCCGGAACCAGCGGCTCGAGAACGCGCGGAGCAATTATTGGCTGATCTTGGTGCAACCGAGAGCCACGGAGATCGGTCGATTACCGAGATGGGGAAACGGATGCTGAAGTTCCCGGCGCATCCCCGTTATGCCCGTATGTTGTTGGAAGCCGATCAGCGGGGATGTGCCAAAGTGGTCGCGTTAATGGCCGCACTGACTCAAGGCCGTAACTTCCTGCTACGGGATGTTTCTGGCGCAATCGACCGGGCGCGGGATGAGCGTTGGGGAAATGAAGAATCGAGCGATTTCTTCCGCTTGATGCGAGCGTGGGAATACGCCCACGAAAACCGATATTCCGTCGAAGCGTGCCGGGCCTTGGGCGTGCATGCGCAAGGCGCGCGACAGGTCGGTCCGCTATTTGCCCAGTTATTGAAAATTACGGAGAAAGAGGGCTTATCGTTGGCCGAGGCGGTGCCGGATTCGGAGATCTGTAAATGCATATTGGCGGGGTTTTCCGATCAACTCGCCCGACGATTGGATCGGGGAACGATGCGATGTGAATTGGTGCACAACCGTCGCGGGGTCTTAGCCCGTGAGAGTTCGGTGCAGGAAGCCGGATTATTGGTGGCGGCGGAAATCAGCGAAATCGAAGGACGGGGAGGGGAGTTAAACGTCTTGCTGTCCATGGCCACCGCGGTGGAGGAGTCCTGGCTAGCCGAACTGTTTCCAGACGATCTACGGGAGACCAATACGGTGATCTATGATGAGGATACGCGTCGGGTGATCGTGCGCCGAGAACGGCGGTTCCGCGATCTCGTGCTAGAAAGCAAGGCGACGGCTGGAGTGCCTCCTGAAGATGCGGCCGCCCGTTTATTGGCGATTCGGGTGCAGTCGGGTGAAATCAAACTTAAGACCTGGACGGAAGCGGTGGATCGCTGGATCACGCGGGTGAATTGTCTCGCTCGTTTCTTTCCTGAATTGGAGGTATCGCCGCTAACCCCGGAAGATCGGTTGATGTTGGTGGAGCAGATTTGCCTGGGAAGCTTTGGCGCCCGGGAGCTGAAAGATAAACCGGTGATGCCCGTATTGAAAGACTGGTTACGGGCAGAGCAGTTAGCCGTGATCGATGATTATCTGCCGGAGCGGGTGGAGTTGCCGAACGGGCGAAGGGCACGCATCACCTATGGTGAGCAAGGTTCACCGATTTTGTCGGCCCGCGTGCAGGATGTGATCGGATTGACCAATGCCTTTACCCTCGGGATTGGACGATTGGCGGTGCGGTGGGAGTTGTTGGCCCCCAATCAACGACCGGTGCAGCTCACGGATGACCTCGATGGATTCTGGAGCGGAGCGTATCGCGATGTCCGCGCGCAATTGGCGGGGCGCTACCCGAAACACAATTGGCCGCCCGTAGCGTCGGATTGATTCTTAGACAGGGTAGGGACGGACCGCTGGGCCGTCCGCCATTGTCTCTCGGGCCTGCGAAGCATGCCATCGTCATCGTGGCGCAACTCGCGCTGAAAGCTGTAGTTGCCCTTGATACTGCGGCCGGCCCAGCGGTCCGTCCCTACCTCAATCAGTGTAGACGGTGTCCTCGACGAAACCCGGTCGATGACAAATTCAAACGGTAAAAAATGTTCTGCATGTGCTGTTATCTGGCCCTTCACTTTTAACCGTTTTGGTGACCCTGTCCGTCGTTGCGGAGAGCGGTTGGACTTGGGCGATTGACCCAATGCGGGCGGGGGATTATCTCGAGCCATGATGATGCCTCGCTTAATCCCCTGTCTCGCGATCGTGCTTATGCTCGGATGTGCACCGCCAACGCTGGAGGAGGAGTTTTCCCTCGAGCAAACGCTGGAGGCCCGGACGGGGAAGGATGCTTGGATGCGAGACGATCCGAGTTCGCCGTTCAATCATGAGAAGCACCCGGTGGGGTTTTCTCCACTGCACTATTTTGAGCCGGATTCGGAGTGGGTTTTCCAGAGTAAGTTGACGGTTATGGCGAAACCCGAGCCCATCACGATTTTCGATACTAAGGGCCGGGAAAGAGCCGGAGATCTCTATGGTTCGCTCGCCTTTAAGCATGATGGTCGAACGCACCAAGTGCGGGTTTATCGCATGGTGATTCCGGATGGCCACTACTACGGAATATGGTTCACCGATCGGACCACGGGAGATTCAACCTACGAAGTAGGGCGCTATCTTGATTTCGAATTCTCAGCCGATTCCGAACACCTCTACACCTTGGACTTCAACGGGGCCTACAATCCCTATTGTGCGTATTCGCCGGCCCATGGCTGCGCCATTCCGCGCGAAGAGGATTTTCTCGATCTCGCGATAGTAGCTGGAGAAAAACGTTGGCACGATTGATCGGGGAGGGTGATACCCGAAAGGCCCTACCGTTTCTTGCGCGGCTTCTTTTTTGGAGGCCGCTCGATGTTGAGGTAGGTTTTGGTCTCGAGGATGTTTTCGTAGAGTTCTAACCAGCGCACGCCTTCGCGGGGCTTGATTTCATCCCGTTTGGTAGCGGCATCGATCAGTTTCTTGATGCGCCGCGAGAGGTCGTTGTGTGAGTATTGCACGCCGTTAACCACGTCGCGGATGCGCGAACCTTGGAGAGTCTCCTCAATGTAGAAACCGTTTTCCTCGTCGTCTTCGAGGAAGACGTGCACCTCGTTTACGCGACCAAACAGGTTGTGCAGATCGCCCATGATATCCTGATAGGCGCCGGTGAGGAAAACCCCTAAATAGTAGGGCTCCCCGTTGAGCGGATGAAGGGGGAGGTGGTGACTGGTATCCTCGAGGTCGATGAACGAATCGATTTTGCCGTCGGAGTCGCAGGTGATGTCCACGAGTATGGCATCGACGGACGGTTTCTCGTCTAGGCGATGGAGCGGAGCGATGGGGAAAAGCTGCTTGAGCGCCCAGTGGTCTAGAAGCGACTGGAAGACGGAGAAATTACACACGTATTGATCGGCCAACATCCCCTTGAGCTCGAGCAGCTCTTCGGGAATGAAGCCTGTATCGCGGTCGCCGCGGACGACCTCTTCGCAGATTTGCCAAAAAAGGGATTCGGCCGCCGCCCGGTTTTCGAGATCGAGGTAACCCAGATTGAAGAGAGAGAACGCTTCCTCTTTCCGCTGCAGCGCGTCGTGGTAACGTTCGAGCCGACCGAGGTTAGTTTTACTCTCCGCTAGGGCTTCAAGGTCCTTGACGACTTTGTGCTTTTTCTTGGGGCGCTGTTTTACGCTGAGCGATTCGCGTTTACTGATGCGTTCGAAGACTTCGACGACCAGCATAGAGTGGGGGGCGACGACGGCGCGTCCGGACTCGGAAGTGATGTCGGGCACGGCGACGTCGGCGGTCACGCAGATATCGCGGATGTTGGCTACGACATCGCTCGCATATTCCTCCATCGAGTAGTTCATCGAGCTCTCGAAATTCGTGCGCGAACCGTCGTAATCGATGCCGAGGCCACCACCAACGTCCAAGATCCCCATCGGGAAGCCCATCTTTACCAATTGGCAGTAGAAGCGTGACGCCTCCACCACGGCTTTTTTGATGGTGAGAATATTAGGCACCTGAGAACCGATATGGAAGTGCAGGAGACGCACGCAGTCGGTCAGGTTGGCTTTGCGGAGTTTTCTAGCGGCGAGGAGGATTTCGGCGGTATTGAGGCCGAATTTAGCGTTCTCGCCGGTGGAGGACGCCCATTTGCCTTCGCCGCGCGTTAAAAGTTTGGCTCGAAAGCCGATAACCGGTTCGACGCCGGTTTCTTTGGCAAGGGCGACGATGTGGTCTACCTCGCTGAGCTGTTCGACGACGATGACGATCTGTTTGCCGAGTTTGCGCCCAAGGAGGGCCAGACGGATGTAATCGGGGTCCTTGTAGCCGTTGCAGATGATCAGGCGGTCCTTGCCCTCATGCATGGCCAGAGCGATCACGAGTTCGGGCTTCGAGCCGGCTTCGAGGCCGTATTCGAATTCGGCTCCTGCATCTACGATCTCTTCTACGACTTCACGCAGCTGGTTCACCTTGATCGGAAAGACCCCGCGGTAGCGTGCGTCGTAGTTCTCTTCCTTAATCGCTTGGTTGAATGCGAGATTCAGTCGCTCGACTCGATGGCGCAGCAGATCCTGGAATCGAATCACAAATGGCGCCTGCATTCCGGTGCCGACAGCCTCGTCGATGACGTCTTTAATACAGATCTGGCGACCGTCGGCGAGAGGTTCGACCGTGACCATCCCGGAGGTATTGGCGTGGAAATGGCCGGAGCCCCACCGGGGGAAGCCGTAAAGCTCTTCGGATTGGGCCGTGGACCACGTGGTTTCTGCTTCGGTCTTCAAGAGAGGAGAGTGGAGGGTTTACTGGCTTGCTTTTTGAACTTCTGGAACGGTTAGATGCTCGTTTCTTTTTTTACGACCAGCAACACGCAACGCCAATATGACCTCAATTCTCACAGTATTCGCCCAAGCTCAGCCCGGACCCGGTGGTGCGAACCCCGCCAATCAGCTCATTTTCTTCGGTCTACTTTTCGCCGCGATGTGGTTTTTGATGATCGCTCCCCAGCGCAAAAAACAGAAAGCGCATGATCAAATGCTTAAAGAGCTCGGCAATGGTGACGAAATTGTAACAGCTGGTGGTCTCCTCGGCACGATTGTAGGCGTGAAAGATGATCGCTTCGTCGTGCGAGTCGCCGACACGACCAAGGTCGAGGTTGGCAAAACCTTCGTTTCCTCGGTGGTTAAAAAAGCTGATTCGTAAGTTCCCTCTATTAATTTAACCCGTTCTGCACCCGCAATGTCTCGCATTGCCGTCTCAATCCCGTGCCTTCGGCACATTTGAGATACCCTCCGATTTAACCTAAGCCCGAAATGTTCAAACGTAACCTCTTCAAGATTACGCTCATCGCCTTTATTGGCGCATGGGCTATATCATCGCTCCTTCCCCTTCACGACACGCCTTTCAACGACTACATTCATGCTGAAGCCTCAGCGGATGTCACCGAGTTCGAATCGATTATGGCCCAAGCTAGCCAGATGGTCGCGAGAGACGAGGCGAAAACCGTATTTCTTGCCCTCAAGAAAATTGGCAAAGCGCAGCGAATCGATCTCTCCAAGTTCTTTCCTGAGATTCGCCTCGAGGCTTCGCTGATTAACGTCGAGAAGCGCAACGCTATCCTGCTCGACCACCTCCTGCAGCAATCCAAGGGGCGCCTGCAGCTCGGTCTCGATCTCAAGGGCGGTGTCGCCTTCATCCTCGAAGTTCAAGACGACGGTGTCGCCGAGGGCGTAAACGAATACGAGCGCGAAGAGAATCTCGCCAAGGCTATCGAGATCATCAGCGACCGGGTAAATGAGTTTGGTGTCGCCGAACCCATCATCCGCCCGGTTGGCAACAACCGCATCGAGGTGCAGCTCCCCGGAATCAGCACCAAGGACAATCCCGAAGTCGTCGACGCGGTTAAGAAACCAGCGCGCCTCGATTTCCGCCTCGTCCATCCGACTCTTTCTCCGGCCTCCGTGCCTCCCGGACAGATTCCTCCCGGTTATGAGATCCTGACCCAAGAGGGGGATAACGCCGACGGCACCCCATTCCTGGTCGACTACTTCGTGAAGCGCGTCCCTGAGATGACGGGTGAATTGGTTGATACTGCGTTTCCGACCATGGATCAGTTTGGTGCTTACAAGGTGAACCTCAGTTTCAACGACGAAGGCTCTGAACGCTTCGCCGCCGTGACCGAAGCCCTGGCTTTGGAAGGTCAGCGCACCGGTCGTCCCGGCCAATTGGCAGTCGTGCTTGATGGTCGTCTGTCCTCCGCACCATCCGTGCGTGAGCGTATCGGTGGCGGCTCAGCCGAGATCACTGGTTCCTTTACCCAACGTGAAGCGATCGACCTCGCCAACGTGTTGAACAACCCGCTCGACGTAGAACTTAAGATCCAAGAGCAAAATGAAGTCGGTCCCTCCCTCGCGGAAGACGCGATAGCTTCGGGCATCAAGGCTTCGCAAGTCGCGATTATCCTCGTCGCGGGCTTCATGGTTCTCATCTACACTATCGGTGGGGTCTTCGCCGTCATCAGTCTTTCGATCAATCTGCTCATTATCATGGGTGTGCTCGCCAGTCTTGGCGCTACGATCACTCTGCCGGGAGTCGCCGGTATCGTGCTCACCGTCGGTATGGCGGTGGATTCGAACATCCTGATCTTCGAACGAATACGAGAAGAGTTGAATACGGGTAAGTCGCTCAAGGCGGCCTTCCTCGCCGGTCACGAAAAAGTGCTCTCCACTATTTTGGATGCGAACATCACGACGTTGATTACGTCCTCGCTGATGATCGTGTTCGGCACGGGCCCTGTTAAGGGATTCGGTGTCACCCTCACCATCGGTGTTTTCTCCACGGTCTTCTGCGCCTTGGTCGTCACCAAGTTGCTCCTCGAGCTCTTCATCGAAGGTGAGATTATCAAGAAATTCCGCATGCACGTGCCGGCTGGGATTCCTAAGTTTGACTTCCTCAAGTGGGCTCGACCCGCCTTCGGTGTTTCATGGGTGATCGTGTTGATCGGTATCGGTGTCGTGGCCTACAAGGGTGACAGCATTTACGGTATCGATTTTGTCGGTGGTGACGAAGTGAACTTAGCCTACACTCAGGTGGTGGATACCGGAGCCGTCCGCTCCGCCCTCGAGGCCGCCGGTATCGGTGAAGCCAACCCAATTTTCCAAAGCGATTTCGCAGGTGAATCCGAGACCCTTAAGGTTCAGGTGCCGACGGGTGAGGGGAGTCGCGTGCTCGACCTCTTGGCCTCCGAATTCCCGGCCGCCGGGTTTGATGTCGTCGGCGAAACCACCATTGGACCGGCTATTGGCGAAGAGATTCGTTGGAATGCCTTCATGTCCCTCGGTTTGGCGATTGTCGGCATCCTACTCTACGTGGCGTTCCGTTTCGAGTTTGGCTTCGGCCTCGGTGCGGTCACCGCGACCGTTCACGATATCTTGATGACGATCGGATTGTTTGTGCTGTTCGATCGCCAATTCACGGCGCCGATGGTTGCGGCCATCCTGCTGGTGGCTGGTTACTCAATTAATGATACTATCGTCGTATTTGATCGCATTCGAGAGGAGTTGAAACTCAACCCCGACACGAAACTGCGCGACGTAATCAACAACGCCATCAACAAGGTCTTCACCCGTTCAATACTCACCAGTATTACGACCTTCCTGGCTTCGATCGCCTTGTTTATCTGGGGCGGTGGCGTGATCAACGATCTCGCTTTCACCTTCCTCGTGGGTGTCGTCACCGGCACCTTCTCGTCTATCTTCATCGCGAGTCCGATCTTCTTCTGGTATCATAAGGGTGATCGCAAACACGTGGAGAAACATCAAGACGTCAAACCGACCTACGAGTGGACCGGTTCCAGCCGCGCATCGGAATAAGCTGATTCTCAGCAAAACCTGATGCGTTGGACTTACACGCCACCCCCGGCCGATGAGGTGGGGGCGCTGAGCAAGGATGCGAGCCTGAGCCCGCAAATTGCGGAGCTGTTGTGGCGCCTTGACATCAAGACTGAAGCGAAGGCGAAACAGTTTCTCCATCCCGCGATCGCGGAGTTAGCGGACCCGTTCCTGCTGACCAATCTGGAAGACGCCGCGAAGCGTCTGGCCGCTGCGATCGAGGCCCGCGAAGACGTCGTGGTGCTCGGAGACTACGATGTGGATGGCGTCAGTAGCACCACACTACTGGTAAGTATCCTACGTCGTTTCGGGCTCAGCCCACGTTACGTGGTGCCGCGTCGAATGGAAGATGGCTACGGTCTGTCGCGCAGTGCGATCGACCGGGCACTCCGTGACGGCAAACCTCAGCTCTTTGTGGCCTTGGATTGCGGCACGAACTCATTGGAGGAAATCGCTTACCTGAGGTCCGAAGGAGTGGATGTCATCATTGTCGACCATCACCGCTCCCGTGAAGGAGCCGTGACCGATGCCATTCTCATCAATCCGCACGTATACCCCGGAGAAGACGATGACGCCTGGCGCAACCTTTGCACGGTGGGCTTAGTTTTCAAACTGGCGCACGGCCTGTTGAAACACCTGCGACAGGAAAATCACCCAGTCGCGTTTCGCATCAAATTACGCGATTACCTTGATCTAGCAGCGATGGGCACCATCGCCGACTTGGTGCCATTGCGCGGCGAAAACCGCCTCATGGCGCGGCACGGTCTGCGGGTACTGGGGACAACCGAGCGTCCGGGCTTACGAGCTCTGATGGAGGTCTCAGGAGTGAGACCGGAGATCGGGATAGCACCGGTCGACATATCTTTCCGCATGGGCCCACGGATCAACGCCAGTGGCCGTCTGGCCGACGCTGCGTTGTCAGTGGAGCTCCTTCTCAGTGAGAGCCACCACGAGGGGATGGCTACGGCCAACAAACTCGATGACCTCAATCGCGAGCGGCAGGATATCGAGCGAGCGATTACGCAAGAGGCCGAGCGACTCGTTGAGACCCTTTATTCCGAAGACGCGGGAATCGTGCTCTATCACGATGATTGGCACCCGGGTGTAGTCGGTATCGTGGCTGGTCGCGTATCGCGTAAATATAATCGCCCCTGTGTCGTGCTCGGCAACGAAGGCGATCAAGCCAAAGGCTCCGGTCGCAGCATCGATGGGGTCAGCTTGGTGGAAGTGTTAGCTGACTGTGATGAACATCTTGGCAGTTGGGGAGGCCATCCCATGGCGGTTGGAGTCGGAGTTTTAAAAGAAAACCTCGACGGGTTCAGGGCAGCCTTCTCGGCTGCGATTACCGCCCGGGTAGGGGATGAAATTGAAGAGCGCGAGTTGCCCATTTCCACGTGGTTGGAGCCGGAGCAAATTGGGACTAAGTTAATGGATGAACTCGATACCCTGCATCCATTTGGGCAGGCTAATGCCGAGCCGGTATGTGGGATCAAAGGCGTGACCCTTCGCCAACGTCCCGATGTCTTCAAACAACACCATTTTCGTTTCAGTTTTGAGGACTCCCGCGGTCGCCGTCTATTCGGGGTGGCTTGGAAAATGGCCGACCGGCTGCCGCCGGCCGGTGAGTCAATCGACCTCGCGATTCACTTACGTTGGAATCACTTCAACGACCGCAAATTGATGCAGCTCGACTTGGTCGATTGGCGGATTTCGGAACCGGGCTAGTTCCTCGAAAGTTTCGAGAGGTTAGGGGGCCAACATTTCAACAAATTCTTGGGTGCTGGGATGACGCCTGGGCAGGCGGATGGTGCCGATGTGAAGCGGTTTCTGAGCGATTTGGTGGTGCGGCTAAACGTGGCGCCTTCGACGCAAAAACAGGCACTCAATGCGTTGGTGTTCTTTCTCCAAAAATCTCCAAAGATCGAGTTGGTTGATTTTTCTGACTTTCTGCACGCGCAGCGACGCCGGAAGATTCCGGTGGTGCTGACGCGCGATGAGTGCGGTTGCCTATTTACGGCGATGGAGGATCCACATCGATTGATGGCCGAGTTGGCCTACGGCAGCGGGTTGCGCCTGATGGAGCTGTTGCGGCTTAGGGTGAAGGACGTGGATCCGGCGAGAGGTGTTTTTACTGTGCGCATGGGGAAGGGACGGAAGGATCGGCAGACAATTTTGCCGGAACGTTTGGTTCCGCGGCTCATGCTTCAGCTCGATACCATCAAAACGTGGTATGAGCGTGATCGGAGTGAAAAACGGGCCGGAGCATGGATGCCGGACGGTTTAGCTCGAAAGTCCCCGAAGGCAGGTGAGGAATGTATATGGCAATGGGTGTCCTCGAGCCGAGAGTTTTCGATTGATCCGGTGTCAGGCTTGGAGCGCCGGCATCATATTCTGGATACAACGCTACAGAAATCTGTGAAAGCAGCGGGGCAAAGAGCGGAGATCGATAAAGCGGTGACGCCCCATGTGCTACGTCATTGCTTCGCGACCCACTTGCTGGAGTCGGGGACAGATATCCGCACGGTACAGGATCTACTGGGGCATGCGAAGTTGGAGACGACTCAGATCTATACTCAC
>CAJXQX010000027.1 GCA_913058185.1 uncultured Verrucomicrobiota bacterium | reverse complement strand
TACACGTAAGGAGTCGTCGGCAGCGTCAGATGTGTATAAGAGACAGACCGTATCCCCTCCAAACTCGTTATAGTTTTCACCCTCCCCCACCTAATCCGATGACCACCACCTTCCAAGCTTATGCAGCGTCCGCCCATGCGGCCAAGCTATGCTCGATGACCATGGTTAAATCTGTGGTGGGCCGTGTTGGTCTTATTCGACGCGACTGGCGAGTAGTTCTCGTTGGCGTCGATGCAACCAAGCACGGCCGTTCTAACCCGGGAAGTGGTGTATACTAAGTAAACGATTTTCATTTCGATTACGCCGCCCACTTCCCAACCGGAAGTGGGATTTTTTTGCCCGCGAAACCCACCTCCGGACGAGGTCCCCCTGGGACTGAGTAAATCTAACCCCCGGCGGGCGTTTCGCCATGATAGCACCAAACACCCTCTGCCCACCCTTCCCAGCGCCCAACCCCGTCGATCTCCTCGACTTGGTTGATCGGGCGCTTGCGGGAATCGCCCCCAGACTTCCGGCTCACGTTGACCGCGATGATCTCGCCTCGGCTGGTCGTGAAGCTCTGGTCAACGCGACCCTGCGATTCGACGGCCCCACCAACGACGCCCGTGCTTTCTGCTTCGTGCGGGTTCGGGGCGCTATGCTCGATGAACTCAGACGTATGGACCCACTCGCCCGTCGTAGGCGGGAACGGGTTCGGGCGGTCTCGAAGATCGAGCACGAGCTCACCCATGAGTTGGGCCGTTCCCCCTTAACCGTCGAGATTGCCGAAGCGCTTGATTATTCCACTGCCGAAGTTCGCGTCGCCCAGTCCGACCTCGCGGCCGAGGCAGCAGGCACTCCGGTCCTCGACGAAAATCTCGCGGATCCGTCCTCGCCCAATCCAGCTCGCCAAGCCGAACAAGGCGACTTGCTCGCCAAGTTGTTCGGCGCGCTCGATCGGCTGCCGGATCGGCAGGCTCACGCGGTGAAGCGTTACCACATCGAGGAAGCCACCCTCGACACCATCGGCGCCGAGCTCGGGGTTTCCCGGGAACGGGCCCGCCAGTTGCGCACCGCCGGTGAAAATCGTCTGCGCGACGACCTTGAGATGCTCTCCCTGTGGGATGCCCTAATCGCCTAAAAAACCCTCATCAAAATTGAACAAAATAAAACAGCATGAACTTCATCCGAAACCTTTGGTGCCGCCTCGACCGTTAGGTCGCGCGGGCGCTCGAACCTGAATTCGAAGCGACGCCAACGACCGCAGAGGTCAAGCCCAGCAATCCCCCGCATCACCCGCGGGTCAGTTAGGTTATCTAAAAGGAGAAAACGATCGGTCGGCATCCCCAAGGTGCCGGCCGATTTTTATTCGTCGTGCGTCCACCCCATTCACCACCGGCGCCAACGCGGTCCACAACTCACTCGTTTCGAGATTCAAATTCCATCGCCCAACCCCGCAGCTTTTCGACTCGGTCGGCAGGTGGCGGATGCGATTCCAGCACCGACAACCATCTGGGTTGATTGCTTTGTTCGGCCAACCATTCGAACAGCCGTTCGCTTCCTTCTGCGGTGCCATAGCTCTGCATAACCAACAAAAAACCCTCCCGATCGGCCCCACTTTCTTGTTCTCGGGAATGGCCCAGATCGAGCAACTGATTGGTCCGCTCGGAAATGAGGTCAATTCCTCCGCTTCCTCCAAAAATTAAAGCCCAAATCAGCCCCCGGCCAATCGAACGCCCCAACCCTCGCAAATGATCGCGCTGCATGAAGTGGCCCAGCTCATGCCCGAGCACAAAAGCCAAGGCGATTTCGTTGTCCTCTATTACCTCCAACAATCCCGTGGTGATCGCAATTCGCCCACCTGGGATCGCAAAGGCGTTAGGATCGGAATCCTCCAGCAATATCAACTGAAACGAAATTGGCGGAGCCTCTTCCACCGCTAACAGTTTATCCAAGACCCTCCGGGCATCTTCCAATCTCCCCCCGTTCTCCTCCACCACGATTCCCATATCATCGTTGGCATACATACCGCCAAACCACCGCTGCTCCCGCTCCACTGAGACCCACGGCAAGGTCCACTCGACCAAAAATCCGACCCCGAAATACACCACAATCAAGAGTGCCAACATCGCGCCCGACAGAGTCAGGATCTCGCGGGTCATCCCCTTTCCGCCACCACCCGAGCTCGCCTCCGCCGCTTCGCCCAAATCCCTCTGCACAAATTTCATCGCGTCGCTACCTTCGGCCCGATCACCCCAACGGTGGAGGCGTCGCCTCCATCGGCAGGTAACGCACCATCGTGCCGTAGGCCAATACCTCCACTCCGCCAGCGCCCTTCTTGCCTCTCGTGTTGGCGAGGGCCGAAGTCTCGATTCGGAAATTCATGATGATATCCGCTCCCAAGCACTGTTCCTTCAGTCGCAGCGTCGCCTCTCGTCGCGCCCGGTCCATCAACGTTTCGTAAGAGCGCACGCGCCCGCCGAAGATATTCCGCAATGACGCCAAAAACCGTTTGAAGTAGTCGAGGGAAACCACGACCGATCCCGTCACCAAACGGGACTCCGCTACGGCTCGATTCGGATCACACTTCCGCACCGCCACCATTGGAATCTGCGGCCCTGTTTGTTCGCGCAATCGAATCGAGGCAAAATGTCGGCGCTCTGCCATCCCCCCGATCGAGCCAAACACCACCAATGCCACCACCGGCAGGGCGTAAAGGATGAGCATAATAATTAGCTCAGTATTCTCTGATTGTGAAGGATCCATGGTGCGACCGATTACTCGGGGTTACTCCACTCGCACGGCTGAGCCGTAAACATAAAGTTCCGCCGCTCCTTGCGCCACCGATGAAGTCGAAAATCGCACGTTGATCACGGCATTGGCCCCTAACGCACGCGCTTGTTCGACCATCCGATCCGTCGCCTGTTGCCGCGCTTCGGAGAGCAACTCGGTGTAACCCTTCAGCTCGCCGCCCACCAAATTCTTAAAACTGGCTGCGATATCGCGGCCCACGTTTTTGGCTCGAACCGTATTCCCCGAGACCAGCCCATAGTGCTCAGCGATAAGGCGCCCGGGCACCGATTCCAAATTCGTCAGTAAGAGATCACTCATAGTAGCAAGGCGGGGTAAAAGGTTCTAAGCAGGACCGAGCCTTAACTTCGTCACCGATCAGATTCTAGGGCAAACTGTTTTCTACAGGGACTATACCCTACCTGGCAGACGGAGCATTGGGTGGCGGCGCCATCGGCGCGGTCTTCCAATTGAAAAGAATCGTTAACACCCGAAAGACACATGTCGCGCCGATCACGATCCGGGCCGACGTCATCGGAGCCAACCCTAGCTGCACCGTCAGCACGACAAACAGGGTCGCCGCCGTCAAAGCGACCAACACGTAAAACTGTCCCGGGCGAAACACCAGAGGCTCCTCATTCGTGATCACGTCACGCAACAAACCGCCACCCGCCGCATTGATGACACCCACGAGCATCGCTACAGGCACGGACAGCCCAGCGCCCAGTGACTTCTGCACGCCAAATACCGAGAAGGCCCCCAACGCCAACGCATCCACGCCGGCGATCATGCGTCGAAAGTAATGTATCCGATCACCCAACAATCCGCCGATAAGCGCACCCATTAGGGCAATCTGAATATAACGCGGATCCGTCGTCGCAGCCGGAGGGTCCTGCTGAATAAAAATGCCCTCCCGGATCAGGCTGCCACCCACACCCGTGATCAGAGACAAAGCGACTACGGCCACCACATCGTAACCGCGTTTCATGGCGACGATCGCACCCGACATCGATAGTAACCCAACCGCGCCCAGATCAAACCAGACCGGCAGGAAAAACGGATTAGTAGTCAAGGAAGAGCCGTCCATTCCTCTCCCGGCAGGCCAACTTCCCCCTTCAACCCAATCCTTCTCCCTTCGACTTCACCCCACTCGATCTTCGAAGTAAGTTTAACCATATTGGTTAAACTTCATTTTATAATATTTCAGAAAAATGGGTTATGAGTTTTATTCTATTCAACCTTGAGCCGCTCGCAGCACGAGAACTCGAGCGAGATCGTGCTTCTCAAATTCCGCCCAATACGTCTCCTCAATTTCCTTGAGGCGCACATCGGCATTGATGGGAGGGCCGGGCTTGCCAACCAATGCCGCAGTCGTTTGTTCGACGCCTAAGTCACGGTCGCCCAATCGCGCGACCAACTCGTGCCAGAACAAATCGTTATCGGCCTCACCCACCATCTTTCGCAGCTCCTTGTCCTCATCGGTTTTGGCTGAGGGAATAAGCTTCCCCGTTCCGCCCACATCGACCTTGTCGCTGCAGCCATACTTGCCGGCCATCGAGAGGATCTTCTGTTCGATCCCCGCATAACGCTCGAGGTAGGGTGATTCGCCGCCTTGGCGTGACATCACCGTGCGCATACCGAGATGCACCAACTCGAGGAGTCGGGCGAATTCTTGCGGTGAGAACGATTCCTTCATCATGCGATAAACACACGGCGGTTATCAAATACCCCACGTTGAGCTGCAACGGGAATCCACCTCACGGAGGCAAAGGTAGGGCGGGATCGTCGAGCCTGCCGGTTTCATCCTTTTCGTGCGGAGTAAGGTTTTCCGACAAGTTCGTGACGGCGCTTTCGGCGAAAGCGCCCTACCCTCAATTCCAAATCCGGTGCACTAGTCTTTACGGCCTTCGACAAAGCGCAGCCAACTGCCGCACGCGGCCACGAAGGCCACCAAGCACAGGATTACCAAGCGGTCACCGAGCGTGTTGGGCACGAGTAGAAATGCCGCGAGCAAGCCGGCGGTTATCAAGATAAGATTGCCCGTGATGCGCGCCTGCGCGCCATCGAGCGAACCTCCCACCTCTTTCTCAAAATCGATGGGCGTTTGGGTTCGTTTCCAGAGTTCAGTCTCGCGCTCGAGGTCTTCGTTACTGCGTTTGTGACGCCAGGGCCAGGCGATCATGAGAGCTACCAAGGCACCCAAGACGACCACGAAGCTGCGCTCCTGCAGGTTCCAGACATTGGCGTTTAATCTCTCATCTATCACCGTGTAAATCGACAGCGCCATACCGCCACCGAGCATCACAAAATAATACCAACCCGGCATCTTGCGGATGAAGATTCCGACCACCAGCGGCAGGGTTAGCGGAACGGCCAACACCGACGACAAAACCATATAGGAATCAAACATCGCGAACCGGCTCTGATTGGAGAGTCCGATGGACATCGCGATGATCAAGAATCCAAGCGCCACCGTGATCGAGCGGCAGAGGCGAAGCTGGAACAGATCAGAGAGCTTCGCTTTACCTCTCCAACGACGGATCGGCAGAATGAAGTTATTCACCAGAATGCCGGTCGTGGTATTCAGCCCCCAGTCCATACTACTCATCGTGGCGGAGAACATCGCGGCGATCATGACGCCGAGAAGGCCATTGGGCAGGACGTGTTTGGCGACCACCGCATAGGATGTCGTCGCTGGATCGCCCACCGCCATGGCCATGACTTCATCGGCGTAGAGGAAGCGCGCGACCATCGGCGGGATAAACCACACCGCCACGCCCAGTGCCATCAACCCCATGCAAAACCAACTGGCTTTGGACGCAGTGTTGCCGTCCTTGGCAGCGAGAAACTTGTTGGCTGCACCGAGATGGATTTGGGACAGGATCTGCATGATGAACGCCATGAGTATCCAGAGCCCGGTGTAGCGGTCGTTCGCGAACTGCCCTTCTTCTTTCACGAAAGTGAAACTGCCTTCGGCCACCATCTCTTGGTAATTCTCGATAAACGCGCCGACGCCGCCGACATCCATGATGCACAGCACGCCCATCACCATCGTCATGCCATACATGATCACACCTTGGATCACATCGGTCGCCATCACGCCCCACATGCCGCCGGTGGTTGAATAGGCCAGCGTGATCAGACCGATGACGATAATCATCCAGATCACCGGAATGCCGAATACGGCGCTCACAAAAACCGCGAGCGCCCACAACTGAATCGCCGCTTGCAACGGATTCAGGATGACGCCCGTGACCACAAAAGTTTGCTCCGCCCCGAGCCCGAAACGTGCCCGCACCAAATCGCCCGATGTGTGCGCCCGACTCTGCCGCCACCAGCGCCCGAGAAACGTGGCTCCCATAATGAAGCCTAAAATATTGGCACCGTAAATGATGATCGCCGAAGGTCCTGCCTCGTAAATCGCAGACGCGTTACCGGTGAACGTGAAGGCGCTGATGCCCGCCATAAGCATGCTCGTGCCCACCATCCACCACGTCGCACGAGCGCCGCCCCGCACGAAGTCGCTCAAGTTGTTGTTGAAGCGGGCAAAGACCGCGCCGATGACGATCAACAGGATGAAGTAGGCGCCGAGAGTGATGTATTCGAGATGCATGAGGCCAAAAGGATGCGGTCACCAAAACACGGCGACACAGGGGCGAGGGTAGGCCCTCCGTTCTGAAACCCACCCTCAAATCAGCAACGTAATAGTCCGAAAGTTCAGACAATTTTCCCGTGAAATTTCATTCCATAAACGCGGGGCCAAAAACAGCGCCCATCTGGCCCCACCAGCCTCTCAGTCCGTAAATCTTGTTACCTGATACCTGTTACTTGCTACTTCGCGGGCGTAGCCCACGCCCGCGTTTGATCCCTGAAACTTGATACTTGCGACTTGAGCGTAGTCCTCGGACTTCGCTAAAGTTGGACCTTATGTCCCAGACCGACGACTCAGCCAAACTCATGGAAGCCATCGTTTCACTCGCGAAACGCCGTGGCTTCGTCTTCCAGTCCTCCGAAATCTACGGTGGCTACAACGGCTTTTTCGACTACGGCCCTCTCGGAATCGATCTCAAGAAAAACATCCGCGACTGCTGGTGGGACGACATGGTGCGCCGCCGCGACGACGTCGTCGGCATCGAGACCTCGATCATCATGCACCCCAAGGTCTGGGAAGCATCCGGCCACGTCGGTGGGTTCACCGATCCTCTGGTCGACTGCAAAGCGTCGAAACAACGCTACCGCGCCGACCAACTCTTTTTCGCCGCCGTCGTCGTGGACGGCACCACCCACGGCTACGTCTCCGCCCTCGAAGCTGAAGACACCGCCGCCGACCTCCAAGCCGCCGCCGAAAAAGTAAAGCGTAAGCAAGCCCTCCAAGGAACCCTCGCTCCCGTCGTCGTCCAAGAGTTCACCGAAGCCACCCCCGAGCAGATTCCGCTCATCCCTTCGCCCGCCACGGGCGAGCCCGGCAGCCTCACGCCACCCCGCGACTTCAATATGATGTTCGACACCAACGTCGGCGCGCTGCGCGACGGTTCATCCAAATCCTACCTGCGCCCCGAAACCGCTCAGGGCATGTTCGTTGATTTCAAAAACGTCGTCGACACCGGCCGCGTGAAACTGCCCTTCGGCATCGCTCAGATCGGCAAATCGTTCCGCAACGAAATCACCCCCCGTAACTTCATCTTCCGCTCCCGCGAATTCGAGCAGATGGAGATGGAATATTTCATCCACGAAGACGCCGATTGGGAAACCGCCCACAAGGAGTGGATCCAATGGTGTTGGGACTGGCTCGTCTCGATCGGGCTACCCGTGTCGCACCTATCGCTCTTCGATCATGAAAAGGCCAAACTCGCGTTCTACTCACGCGGCACGACCGACATCATGTTCAAATACCCGTTCGGTGTCCAAGAGCTCTGGGGTATCGCCGCTCGCGGTAATTACGACCTCAACCAACACGCCAAAGCCTCCGGTAAACCGCAGGAAATCTTCGACGAAGAATCGAAAAAGAAGTTCGTGCCCCACGTCATCGAACCCGCCGTCGGGGTAGATCGCATCTTCTTGGCCGTGCTTGCCGCCGCCTACGCCGAAGAAGAAATCACCGACGACAAAGGCCGCACCGAGACCCGCACCGTGTTGCGCCTCTCGCCGAGAATCGCGCCGGTTAAAGTGGCCGTATTGCCTCTGCTCAAGAAGAAGGAAGAGCTCACCACCCGTGCCAAAGCACTCTACAAAAAGCTGCAACGCCGCTACGCCGTATTCTACGACGAAACCGGAGCCATCGGCCGCCGCTACCGCCGCCAGGATGAGATTGGCACGCCATGGTGTGTGACCATCGACTTCGAAACCATCGAAGGCGAAGGCGACACCTTCACCCTCCGCGAACGCGACTCCATGGAGCAACGTCGAGTAACGGAACGGGAGCTCTTGGACCTCTTGGACGAACACGTTTATTAAGCCGGCTCAGTGCACCGAAGGTGTGCCCAATCCTTTCGTTGAGCCGATTACACTCCGTAATCGGCTCATGTTTTTACCATATTGTGAGCCAATTAGCTGCTTTAAACGGTTCATGCCCTTTAACTGGCAGCAAACTGGTTGGCCAATCTTCCGCTACTATCTCACCTTGAAGTTTCACTGTTTCAGGACGCCAAAGAATCCGTGGTTAGAGAAACATTCTCGAGAGTCATCTCATCCCTGAAGCCATAAGCAGAGCTAGCTTCGCTAGTTGATAGGCCGCTAATAAGCGTAGTTTACCCGCAATGTCTTGCGGAGAGGGTCAATATCTGACAGGCGGGAGGATTGCACATTCGACAATCATCATTTCCGACCGACTTCAATGAAGTTGTCGCCCGAGTAGCCGTCTCAATATCGGCACCACAGGGCACCCTTTAACCTATGCCTCCTCGTTATCGTCCTACTGCTATGCGCGCCGTGCGCACTCCTGAAGCCATTAAGGCACTCATTGAACGATTAGGCGCGTTCGGCGAACGCGCCAAAGATCGAGGCCAGGATTATTTGAAAAGTGGCGCCGTCGCCTCCGTTTGGTCCGAGGCCGACCACTTGGTCAAAGCCGAAGTCATCGGCAACGCTCATTACAATCTCACTTGGTTCTTCACCCGCGGCAAATGGACTTTCCAGTGCTCATGCCCCGATAAACAGGACTGCAAACACGCCTACGCCTCCGGTTACGGCTGGATCACGGCAGTGGAAACTGGCGCGCCCGACGGCCGACGCGATCCGCGCACCATTCCACACCGCCTCGAGAGCAACTTCACCCAAGCCGTCAGCTCTGCCGACGAACACGCCCTCGAGAAGGAACTAGCCCGCTGGTTGCGGGTGCTGCCTTCGGCCGAGGAGACCGCCCAATCACAACAACATCCCCTCTTTGCCGACATCCAAGGTCTACGTCTGCGCCTCGACCACTCCGGCAACTGGCTGATCGAAATCCAACGAAAAGGTCAAAAACCTTGGCGCGCACCTGCCCAACGTTGGTTCAACGACTTGACCAAGTTACGTCCGGCCGATCTGGAAAAACTCCCGCCCGACCAAGCCAGCCTCGCCGCCGCTCTGGCCGCCGAAGCGCGCTTGCTGCCCACCGGCCTTACCGCAAAACGTCCCCTGCCCTCCGAAGCCGTAGCTGAACTGCTGCGCACCTCCTCGGCTCGACCCGCCCTGGCCATGCCAGACGGACGTCCCCTGATCATTGAATCAGATCCCTTGGTGCCCGAGGCGACGGTCGCAGCCGACACCAGCGATCGATTGGACCTGCAAGTGGTCACACCCGACGGCCGGCCCGCCGATGACGCCATCCTGGTCGCGTCGCGTCCTCAACCACTCTACCTTTTCGAGGATCAACTGTGGCGAGGACCACCTCCCTCCCCGGCACCTCAACTTCCGATCGCCGCCCTCAGTGATGCTCGCCTGCTCCCACGCCTCCGCGCGGTAGGACTGCGATTGCCAGATGGAATCGCCGCCGAACTGAAGATCGTTGCTCTGAAGCCACGCCTCAAATGCTGGCTCACAGCCGGATTCGACGGCGCAGAGCGCGAGATGCACGCCCAACTCACCGCGGTTTCAACTCACCCTGCTTGCGAGAAACAATGGACCGGCGATGCCGTAGGTTGGCAATGGACCAAAACCGGCGCGCCACCTCCCCGCGAGGTCGGTAAACCCGCGCTGGAGTTCGAATTCAGCAGCGCCCGCGAGGCAGGCGAAAGCTTCACGGGCTTCCGTCTGATGTGGGATGGCTGGGCTGACGCTTGGGTGCGACCCGTGGACGACGAGTTCGCCGACAGCTTTCTGCGCTGGCACGCCGGACTCTCCCCGCACATCCACACCGAGCTCTCGCCCGAAATTGCCAGCTTGTTGGACGAGCCACTGAGCGCCCGCGTGGAACTGCAACTCGACGATTCGGCCGACTCCGAAAAGGACTGGTTCGACCTCACCGTGGGATTGAAAGTCGAAGACACCAATCTCAACACCGAAGAGATCAAGCTGCTGCTCAAAGCGCGCGGCAAATGGGTGCACTTGCCCAAACACGGTTGGCGGCGGGTTGACGCCGAAGCGGCGGTCGACGAAGAAACCACCGAAGCACTGGATCGTCTCGGTCTCGGCGTAGCCGACGTGCTCGAGAGTGGCGACCCCGCCAAACACCGGTTCCACACCCTGCAACTCGCCCTCGAAGCCAATCGCTTGGCGGCGCGCGACGAGCGCATGGTCGAACGCCTGAAAAACCGGGCCTCCGAAATCGCCTCGATCGAGCCTCCCAAACTTCCGCCCAACCTGAAGGCGAACCTCCGTCCTTATCAAACGGACGGATACCATTTTCTGTCGCACCTCGCCCAACAAGGATTTGGCGGAATTTTGGCCGATGACATGGGTTTGGGTAAAACCGTCCAGGCGCTTGCTTGGATGCTCCAGTTGAGCGCGGATAAAGCGAAGGGCTCCACCAAAGGAAAACCCAAGGCCGAACCGTTTCGCGCCCTCGTCGTTTGCCCAAAAAGTGTGACCCACGGTTGGGTCACCGAGACCGCCCGATTCACCCCCGATCTCACCACCACCATCTTTTCGGCGGAAACCGGCCGGCTCGATTCCGATCGTAAGCACCCGGACATTCTGGTCGTCAACTACACCCAACTGCGCCGACACGCGGAGCGATTCCGCAGTATCACTTGGGATGTCGTTGTGCTCGATGAGGGTCAGTTCATCAAGAACCCCAAGAGCCAAGTCGCACTCGCCGCTCGCGCCCTTCCGGCCCGTCATCGCGTGGTGCTCACCGGCACGCCGATCGAGAATCGACTCACCGATCTCTGGAGCCTGTTCGCTTTCGCTCAACCTGGTTTGTTGGGCGATCTAGCCAACTTTAAGCGTCAGTATGGCGACGCAACGCCCGAGGGGCTCCAGCGCCTCCACCGCCGCGTGAAACACTTCCTGCTGCGTCGCACCAAGGCACAGGCCGCGCCCGACCTGCCGAAGCGCAGTGAGGATGATGTTATCATCGATCTCGAAGGCGAACAACGGGAGCTCTACGATGCGGAACTCAAGCGCGCCCGAGCCGAACTGCTCGGTGTGGCCACCGCTAAGGAGCTGGGCAAAGTGCGTTTCCACGTGCTGGCCAGCCTACTTCGCCTCCGCCAAATCTGTTGTCACCCAGCGCTGATCGATCCAGCTCACGCTGATATTCCGAGCGCCAAACTCGAAGCCTTGCTAGAGCGCGTCGAAGAGCTCGCCGAAGAAGGCCATCAGGTTCTCGTGTTCAGCCAGTTCGTGAAGATGTTGAACATCATTCGCGATCGATTGGTGGAGAAGGAAATCGGCCACCTCATCCTCACGGGTTCGACCGAGAATCGCGCCGAGTTGGTGGACACGTTCCAAAAGGATCCGAGCAAGACGGTGTTCCTGCTATCGCTAAAAGCGGCCGGCTTCGGCCTCAATCTGACGGCAGCAAGTTACGCGATCCTCTACGATCCGTGGTGGAATCCTGCCGCCGAGGCGCAAGCTATCGACCGGATTCACCGCATCGGCCAAACTAAACCCGTCATCGCCTACCGCTTCATCACGGCAGGATCGGTGGAAGAAAAGATCCGCTCCCTTCAACACGAGAAAGCCGCCCTCGCCGCTTCTGTGGTGCAGGAAGAAAGCCTCAGCAAGGTAATGGATCTAGACAGCCTCCGCGACATCCTGAGCTAAAGCACCGGGGTCGCATTTCGGATTGCGACCCCACCCAAATTATATCCGCTTCCAACCATGGGCATCAAATATCACTTTGAAGTGAAGGACCACAAACTGGCCGATCGCTTCCAAAGACTCCACCCGGGCGAAGCACCGGCCAAACCCGGCGCGCGTGCGCCCAAGAAGCTCACCAAGAGAGAACTAGCTCGTTTGGCGAAGAAGTCCGAATCCCAAGACACGGCCACGGATTGATCCGCGAACGCGGGTCAATCGATCCGTTGTGACTTCGGCCACTCTTTTGCGACGACCTGCCGGCAGGCTTCGAGGACGTGTTCCACGAGCGGGGTAGGCTTTCCGTTGCTCAAGAGGGCGATCTCGATCGAATCGAAATCTTCGAGTGGAAGCACCCGCACATCTTTATGCTTAACCGCTTCTGAAGCCGCGACACTCACCCCGACACCATAACCATTGGCGACGTAACGCGTCACGAGTCCAACGGAACTCGCTTCGATCGTATGGGGCCAATCGATTTTGCGTTGCTGTAGGCCCTTCTGAAAAACTCGAGTGATCATTTCTGTCGCCGGCAGACAAATCAGCGGTTCTTCGATCACGTCTTTGCGCCAAAGATCTTCCGCCGACTTCAATTTCGGCCGGCGAGGCACCGATGCGTAGGCTGGGCGATGATGTTTGTCGAAGACGCTCTGCCGTCGCATGCAGGTTTTCAAAAAACGGTCGGTCAAATTCGTAGAGTTCCTCGCCCGAAGTGGTCAGCTTGAACGGACTGCGTTCGAACAGCTTCGCGCCGAGGTCATCTTCCAACGATAGGATTTGGCCGCAAGCCGCAGCCACGAGTTACCGCGAATCTCGTCGCGTAAGCTGGCATTCTCAGCCCGGAGCCACTCCACCTGCACGTCCAACTGATCGACCGCTCGTCTTAAGTCTCGCGACGAAGCGTTCGGCGCCACCACCACCGCAGCTAGATCAGGAGCATCCTTTTCTGCGGAGAGGTTAAAGGCACCCGTTCGCACCAGCGGATTACCCGCCAACATAAATCCCGATAGGACGATCACCACGCCTCCCAACCCAATCAAAGCCCAGCGAATGAGCTGCCACACTTTCGATCCACTCTCTCGCCGCGTCCCTAAAGTCGCCAACGTCGCGCCGGTAAGTAACCCTAGCACCGGACTAGCCAACAACGACAACGCGCCAATCGCCGCAAGATCGATGACCCTCGCCCCACCGCGCTGCCACCACTTAGCCAGGGGCGTGTCCAACAACGCCGGATCGATCCGCAAACGCTCCCGGTCGACCACGCCCGTGCGGCATTGCGGCGAGGAAGCTTCCTCGGGCACTGATAGCTTCGATGGATGGTTCTTCGGACATAAGAAAGGAGCCCTCAATGAAACCATTCCGCCCGAGCACCGCAATCCCATCTCACTTCGATGCTCGTCGATTCCAAAACTCCTGAATAGGCTCCATCCCTCGGCCTCACGGTCAGGCTCTTTGCCCACTCCATCCTCTCCCCCACATTCGGACTCGTCCGAAGCCTCCTTCCACCCCCCAGCGTGTTTGTCGTGCGGAGCCTGTTGTTTTTCGCCGGCCAAAAATTACGTGGTCGTGACCGGCGACGACCATCAACGCCTCGGCGCCAATGCTGAGCACTGGGTGAGGTGGCAAAACAACCGCGCCTTCATGCGCATGTCCGAAGGGCACTGCGCTGCGTTGGAAATTAAGCCCAGCGCCAATGGCCTTCAATTCGTCTGCGCCATCTACGAGCAACGCCCCCAAACCTGCCGCGACCTCGCCCGCGGCTCACCCCAGTGCCACGCCGACTGGTCCACCAAAGCAGACCACGCGCAACCAAGTTAAACGGACAAATTCCGTGAACTCTAGGGGCTAATTATTAGACTCAAACCGCCGCGGGATCAGGATGCACCCACGGGCCGCGGTATTCACGGGCCAGCATCGCGGTTGCCTCAGCATCACCTCGAACGGTGCGCGTTGTCGGGTCGTAGCTGACCGGTCGACCCAGGTCCATCGCGAGATTCGCCAACTGGCAACACGCACTGGAGATGTGCGCTTCTTCGATGTCGGCCACGGGTCGACTGCGCGCGGCGCGCGCCGCCATGAAATTTGCCGCGTGGTTCGCTTCGGCCCTGGCTTCGAGCGATTTGGTGCCGCCGATGAAATCAGCATTCATCGGATTCCCATCCGGCGACAGCTCGTGAAACGTCTCCACTTCACCCGGACCATTTGGCGTGAAGGTATAGTGCAGCATCGTTACATCGAGGGTGCCCATCGAACCGGTGATTCGCACGCCCCAGCCGTCCGACCAATGGCGCAGATTCACGATCGGCGACTTACCCCAGGTGCGGTGCACCCAGGATAGCGTAAGATCTGGGTACTCAAACGTCGCATGTTGGTGATCCGCCGTGTTGGCGTCGGTCCCTTCCGGGAAGCGGATACCGCCGGTCGAATAGATTTTGGTCGGCCAACCGAGGTCGAGCAACCAACGCGCCACGTCGATCTTGTGCACGCCCATATCGCCGATGATGCCATTGCCGTATTCCTGGTATCGCCGCCATCCGCGGTCTTCCTTGCGGGCCGTAAAGGGGCGCATCGGCGCGGGTCCCGTCCAAGCATCATAATCGAGGTAGTTGGGCACGGGCACCACTTCCGAGATACCTTTTCGTCCCCCACCCACGTAACCATAAGTCTCGACCTGTCCGATTTCTCCGAGCCGGCCCGCTTGGATGAAATGCTTCTTAACGTGCCGAAAGATGGGATAGCTCCGACGCTGCGTATTGACCTGCACCACGCTGCCGTATTTGCGCGCCGCAGCGACGAGCGCTTCACCCTCCATGACGTCTACACCAATGGGCTTTTCCAAAAACACGTCTGCGCCCGCTTGCATGGCTGCGATGGCCGGCATGGCGTGCCAGTGATCCGGCGTGGCCACGATCACGATATCGGGCACGTCACTCGCCAACATCTCGTTGTAGTCCGAAAAAGTCGTCGGCACGTGCGCCTGCCGTTCCGCGACAAAATCCAAAGTTTTACTCAATTGTTTGGTGCTGACATCACACAACGCGGTCACGCGCGCCCCCGTATTCTTGACCAAGCTGTTGAGGTTCACGCCACCATACCAACCGCTGCCGATGAGGCCGAGGGTTGGCGGCTTCATCGCCGAAGAGGCACCTAACAAACGCGGGGATGTGGCTGCAACCGCACTGGCGGTCGCAAGGGCAGAAACAAAGGAACGACGATTCATGGGGAAGAAAGTATTAAGGGTCCCAGACACTTCAGTTGATCGACCCCAACAAGTCGATCCCCCGATTGGTCAACGTGAATAGTGTCGGGCATAAAGCCCGACCCACATCGCACCGCCTGTTGCCGGGTGGGTCGGGCTTTATGCCCGACATCGCGTTGCCCCAGCCCAAACGCTTCAGTGATTCCTGTTTGGCATGTTCTGCCTCCTTCGATCAGATTGGCGGGATGCTTACCTCTCGCCGTTGCTGGCTGCTTTTCACCCTCCTCTTCACCGCCGGTCTGCTCTCCGCAGCCGATGACCGTCGTCCAAACATTTTGTTCTGTATCGCGGACGACTGGGGCTGGCCCCACGCCGGTGCTTACGGATCGAAATTCGTCGAAACGCCCACCTTCGATCGTATCGCCCGCGAAGGTGTGCTCTTCACCAACGCCTTCACTTCCAACCCGAAATGCGCTCCGTGCCGCGCGAGTATCACGACGGGCCGCAACTCCTGGCAGCTCGAAGAGGGCATCAGCCATTGGAACCGCTGGCCGGAGCAATTCATCACCTATCCGGATCTTTTGGCTAAAGCAGGATACCATGTAGGCTTAACCGGCAAAGGATGGGGACCCGGCGAGTTCCAAGATTACCGAGAGCACAACCCTGCCGGCCCGCTCTACGACAAATTTAAAACCGACCCTCCCGGGAAGTCGATGTCCACCCAGGACTACGCCCGCAACTTCATCGAAAACTTCCTGCCTCAACGCGACGAGGGCCAACCTTTCTGTTTTTGGCTCGGCGCGAAAGAACCGCATCGGGCTTACGAAGAGGGCAACGGTCTGCGCCGAGGTAAGTCTCTGGATACGGTCGATGTGCCCGGATTCTACCCAGACAACGAAATCATCCGCAGCGACATGTTGGACTACGCCATCGAGGTGGAGTGGTATGACTCCCACGTGGCGCGGGTGCTCGAACACCTCCGCGAAATCGGCGAGCTGGATAATACTATCATCGTCATGACGTCCGATCACGGCATGCCCTTCCCGCGGGTCAAAGGTCAGATCTACGAAATGGGATTCCATCTTCCGTTGGCCGTCCGCTGGGGCGACCACGCTCCCGCCGGCCGGGTCGTGACGGATTTCATCAACGTGCGCGATTTCGCTCCAACATTCTTGGAGGCCGCTGGACTCACGCCTCATGCTCAATTTACGGGCAAAAGTTTCGCGAATGTCCTTCGCTCGCCCGATGAAGGCCGAGTCGATGCCAGCCGCGATATCATGCTCACCGGCAAGGAACGTCATGACGTGGGCCGACCCAACGACTGGGGCTACCCCGCCCGCGCTATCCGCACCGACGACTTCCTCTACGTCTACAATTTCCATTCCGAACGTTGGCCTGCCGGAAATCCCGAGACCGACTACCGCAACGTCGATGCATCGCCCACCAAGACTCACTTACTGGAGCGCGACGACCACTACACGGCGGATAGTTTCGGCAAACGTCCGACCCGCCAACTCTTCGCTATCAACGAAGATCCCGATTGCCTGAACAACCTCGCCGACTCTGACGACCACACGGCCGTCATGGCTCACCTTCACGCCCAACTGATGGCCATGCTCAAAGCCGAAGGCGACCCGCGCCTCAACGGCCGCACCGACTTCTTCGACACCATCGAATACCTCGGCCGCCAAACCTACACTTGGGACGTGTTCATGGAGAACACGGGGCCGGAAAAGAACTGATCCGCCCGCGATCAAGGTAGGGCGGGATCGCCGAGCCCGCCGGTTTCAACCTCCATCGTATCTGTCGCACTTCGGCGCGCGCACCCTCCCCACCCACGCCAAAAAGGCAGCAGCGTTGCCATCATTTTCATGGACAGGATACCTGTTCAGGTTAGTTTTGAAGAATGACGAGAACATCCTACACCGAAGCACGCGATAAACTTGCCTCATTCTGGGATGAAACCGTGTCCACTCGCGAACCAGTCGTGATGGATAGACGAGGTCATGAGTCGGTGGTGATGCTACCTTTAAACGAATGGCGCAGTATGGAGGAGACCGCTCATCTGCTTCGCTCTCCGGCCAATGCACAGCGACTACTCGGAGCGTTGAAACGGCTGGAGTCCGGCCAAGGCAAATCGATGACTCAAACTAAATTGGCCGCTCAAGTGAAAGCATGAATGGGCTCCAGCGGGAACTGGTTTTTGACCATGATTTTCTGGATGACCTGAAATACTGGATAAGCACCGACCGGAAGGTTGCGCATAAAATTCTGGAGTTGGTCGAAGCGATTCGACGTGATCCCATCAAAGGGATCGGAAAACCCGAACCGTTGCGCCACCTCGGTTCGGGTGTGTGGTCACGTCGAATCACTCAAGAACATCGCTTGGTATACATCGTAAAACAAGATCGACTCCTTTTCGCCCAAGCCCGCTACCACTATTCCTGAATTGGATGGCGGCAAAGAAGGCATGTCGTTCGGTGTAAGACCAAGAGGACACCGTAATGTAGCCGGTCTCGTCTTGTCGCGACGACGCGTCCGCCATAGCCTTGGCGAAGGAGGAAGCCTCAGCGAAGTCGGATGAGGCCGGAGCATGGGAGTGGCGAATAAACGGACGGTTTCTCCGGGGTCGGCGACCCCGGCTACAACATAAACCCTATCGGGCACCCAATCGCCCGCCTCAGCCTTGCCCTTTCCGCGAGCCCGATAAAATTTAGGCTATGTCATACCAACCCGCTGCCGACCTGCTCGATAATTACGCCGATGTGCTGATCAACTTCGCCTTGAATAGCGGCGAAGGCGTCAAGCCCGGCGAGGTGGTGCAGCTGCGGGTCCCGGAGGTCGCCAAACCTCTGCTCGTAGCGCTGCGCCGAGCCGTGCTGAAAGCGGGTGCCCATCCACTCGTCTTTTTCACTCCCGACGATTTTAGCCGTGAGTTCTTTGAGCTCGCCAACGACGAGCAACTCGCGTTCTTCGCCGAGAAATACCACCAAGGCACGGTCGAGGAAATCGACCACACCGTCGTGATTATCGCCGAGACCAATAAGCAGGAGCTGAGCGGTATTCCTAGTGGCAAGATCATGGCCGCACAGAAGGCGATGAAACCCTATATCGACTGGCGCCGCGCGAAAGAAAGCGCGGGCAACTACACCTGGACCCTCGCCATGTATGGCACCCAAGCGATGGCCGATGAAGTCGGCATGTCGCTCGAGGAATACTGGGGCGAAATCATCAATGCCTGTTACCTTGAAGAGGCCAATCCGGCCGCCAAATGGCAGGCCCTCTACACCGATATCTACGCCACCAAAGACAAGCTCGACGCCCTGCCGATCGAGATGCTGCACGTCGAAGCGGCCGACACTGATCTGTGGGTGCAAGTCGGCGCCGATCGCAAATGGCTGGGTGGTTCCGGCCGCAACATTCCGAGCTTCGAGTTGTTCATCTCGCCCGACTGGCGGGGCACTTCCGGGCGCATCCAATTCACCGAACCGCTCTATCGCTACGGCTCTCTGATCAAGGATGCCTATTTAGAATTCGAATCGGGTCGCGTCACCAAGGCGACGGCCAGCGAAGGCGAGGAACTCTTGCGAGAAATGATCGCGGTCGAAAACGCTGACAAGGTAGGTGAATTTTCCCTCACCGATCGCCGTTTTTCCCGCATCACCAAGTTCATGGGGCTTACGCTCTACGACGAGAACGTCGGGGGCCAATACGGTAACACCCACATCGCCGTAGGTTCCGCCTACCGCGATTCCTACACCGGAGCCCCCGCGACCATCACCGATGAGCAATGGGCTGAGATGGGTTACAACAACTCCGTCGTGCACACCGATATCGTCGCGACCTCCAACCGCGTCGTCACCGCCCACCTCACCGATGGCTCGACCCAAGTCATCTACCGCGACGGCGAATTTCAGCTGTGAGTGCGACCATCAAGGGTCCCGATAGCCAAGCTCGCTGCGCTTGGTGTGGCGACGTCCCAGAGTTCATTCCATACCACGATACGGAATGGGGCTTTCCGGTGACAGATGATCGGCGTCTCTTTGAAAAGATTTGTCTCGAAGGTTTTCAAGCTGGCGCACGATTTTAAACAAACGGGAAACCTTTCGGGAGATGTTCCACGATTTCGATTTCCATAAAGTCGCCCGGTTTACCGAACGGGATGTGAAGCGACTACTCGGGAACGCCGGCATCGCCACACCAAAAGCCGCCTTCGAAGACCTCACCTTTGAACAATGGCAGACTCTGTTCGGCATCAACGTCACCGAGTCTTTCCTCTGCGCCCAAGCGGCAGTGCGATTGATGAAGTCCCAATCCCCTTCGGGCGGACGCATCCTCAACAACGGATCGGTTTCCGCGCACGCCCCACGACCGAATGCCGCTCCCTACGTTGCAGCCAAACACGCCATCACCGGACTCACCAAATCAATCGCCCTCGACCAACGCGCCTCCAACATCGCCTGCGGTCAGATCGACATCGGCAACGCCACCATTGATGTTTCTGAGAACATGAGTCGCGACATGTTGCAGGCCGATGGATCCCTCCGACCCGAGCCGCTATTCGACGCGCAGCATGTCGCCGACATGGTTCTTCACTTCGCTCAACTACCCCTCGAAGTGAACATCCCTTTCCTCACCATAACCGCCAACCAAATACCCTACGCGGGACGTGGCTGATTGAGGACTGGCTCGGAACCAGCAAGAATCGAACTCCCGGTATTTACCCGTCTCCAGGATTCGGCTTTATCCAACGCAGATAAATCGACCCTCGGAATGGAACCACTCGCCCAATTTTCGATCTAACTTGTTCGACCTAACACCCCTCGGCTGCAGACGGGGGCTGGTCGTGTTATTTCACCCGGCATTCGGTATTTCGATATCGGGTGCTGGGTGTTCATGTTTTACACTGAAAGCCAGCCCGCGAATATGTCGACCGGGCTATCCTCGAAGCCAGCACCGGCGAGTGAGTTAACCGCTTACCAGCGAAGTTGCCCGCAGGCGGTATCGGCGGGGGCTCAATCCGTGGGCGTGCCGAAACAGAGCATAAAAATGCGAGAGATTCGTCAGCCCACAATCGAAAGCTATTTCCACAATCGGTCGATTGGTGGTGATGAGCTGATGGGCACTGAACTCCATGCGAGCCGCATTAACGATGTCGCTGGGCGTGCGGCCCAACCAGCGTCGCGTGGCTCGAGCAAGGTGAGACGGAGTGCGGCCGGCTAAATCGGCGAACGCCGGAGTTCCTCGGCGAAAATTCTCAGGGCGCACGATCTCCCGACAGGCCTGTTCCAACCAGTCCGGCAAGCGGGTCGGGGCCGGCTCGAGCGGTTGAATCAATCGTGGCAGATCCATCAGAAATCCGTCCAACGCTACCCCGGGGCGCCCGGGACGATCCAATCGACGTGCCCAGAAATCCAGGGTGGATCGGCCAGATGGATCGAGCGCGATCCGACGGGCCGCAGGACTGGCCAGGAACGGATCAAATCCATCCTCAAAATATCGAGCCTGAATCGCACTCCAAGCAGCGCTCGGAAACGCTACATTGATAATGCCCAAAGCATCCGTTCCCTGGCTGCCCACGCCATGTCGGTCCTGCGGGTTTATTAAAAATAGTTGGTGCGGCTCAACCGCATCGGTGCGGCCGTTCCACCGATGTTGACCAGCACCGTGGGTGACCCAGAAGACCTCGTGGTAATCGTGATTGTGATAGCGCGCCTGATTACCCTCGGTCACTTCCACCCGAGCGAAGTGATACGCCTCTCCGGTTTGGATAAAATCGGTCAGTTGAAAGTGCGCGTGGGCAGGCTCCATCGTATCAATATACCACATAAAAATGCGCGATTAGGGCAAGATATTGCCCCTTGTAAGGTGATATAACATAAGAATGCCCCTTTCGAACCCCAGCCCAGCTCGACTCAATTCGACCCAGATTGACACCTTTAACCAAGAAGGTTGGGTCATTCCTACTGAACCCGTCTTCTCCGCCGCCAAGTTTGAGGGATTGAAGTCTTACTTTGAAAATCTGCTCGACGACTTGGAGACGGACGTGAGACCCGAGCTCATGGATGTGCCGCACTTCCAGCATCCTAAGTTGTTCGATTGGTTGTTGTCCGATGAAGTATTGGGTTTAGTGCAGCCGATTCTGGGTCCAGATATCGCACTCTTTTCCAGCCACTTCATCTGCAAGCCATCCGGTGATGGCAAGCGGGTGCCTTGGCATGAAGACTCCGCCTATTGGAGAGGTATGATCGAGCCGATGGAGGTGGCCACGGTGTGGCTGGCGATCGATCCTTCCCGCATCGAAAACGGCTGCATGTCCGTCGTGCCGCGCACCCACAATTCCGGCAAGCTGGGGTTTTCTGACTACGATGACATCGCGACGGAAGCCGCCGTGTTTCCCACCGAGATCACGCCGACCCAACGCAATGATACCGCCGCCGTGCCGATCGAGTTGGAGGCCAATCACTGCAGCTTGCACGATGGGCGCCTGATTCACGGCAGCCCTCCCAACACCAGCTCGCTGCGACGCTGTGGCTACACCATGCGTTACATCAGCTCACACACCAAGCTGAACGAGAAAGACTTTCCGTGGCACCAACTCTATCTGGCCAGTGGCGAGGACCCCGGCGTCAACAAATTCGCCGACCCGAACAAGGCCTACCACGAACTCGCGCGCTACCGCAGCAAGCACGGCAAACGCGTGCATTGAGGGGCGGCGCAGATGACGCCCATTCGCATTTCTTCAAAACCGTGATAGGGTAGCTGTTCGCATGCAGATTCCTTTTGATAACAGCTACGCTCGTTTGCCCGAGCGTCTCTTCGCTCCTCAAACCCCCACTCGGGTAGCGTCTCCTCAACTGATCCGCGCTAACCCCGGGTTGGCAGCGGAACTCGGTATCGATTCCACCTGGTTAGAATCAGCCGAGGGCGTATCAACATGGGCAGGTAACCTCGTGCCGGAGGGGGCGCAACCGATCGCTCAGGCTTACGCCGGACATCAGTTCGCCAACTTCGTGCCGCAGCTCGGCGACGGTCGCGCTATCTTGCTCGGCGAGGTCATCGACACTCATGGTAATCGGCGCGATATCCAACTCAAAGGCGCCGGCCGCACGGCGTGGTCCCGCGGCGGCGATGGCCGCGCGGCTATCGGCCCCGTGCTGCGCGAATACATCGTGAGCGAAGCAATGCACGCCCTCGGGGTGCCCACCACGCGCGCCCTTGCGGCGGTCACCACCGGCGAAGAGGTGCAACGCGAATCCCCGCTCGCCGGTGGCGTTTTCACCCGAGTGGCCGCCAGTCACATCCGGGTCGGCACATTCCAGTATTTTTCCGCCCAAGAAGACACCGAAGCGTTGCGCGCCCTGGTCGACCACGCGCTGGCTCGACACTACCCCGCGGCAAACGACCCCGCCAATCCCGCCCTCGCCTTGCTCACCGCCGTGATCACGGCGCAATGTGATCTGATCATCCGCTGGTTGCCGCTCGGTTTCATCCACGGGGTCATGAACACCGACAATGTCGCCATCTCCGGCGAGACGATCGACTACGGCCCCTGCGCGTTCATGGACGGGTTTCATCCGCAGTGCGTCTACAGCTCCATCGACCGCGGGGCGCGTTACGCGTGGGGCAATCAACCCTCCATCGCCCAATGGAACCTGACTCGTCTGGCCGAAACGTTGTTACCGCTCATCGCGGAAGATCGCGATGACGCCATCAAACTCGCCGAGCAGGCCCTGGCAATTTTTCCCGACCGTTTTCAAGCCGGGTATTTGGCGGCATTCCGCGCCAAGCTGGGCCTCACCGAGGCCAACGACTCGAGCAAAGAATTCATCAAATCGACGCTCGAAATTCTCGCCAAAAACGAGGTCGATTTCACCTTGTTCTTTCGCCACCTTACGCGCGTCGCTGCCGGCGAAGACGCCGCCGAAGTGGTCGCGTTGTTCTCCGCCGAGACCGATGCAAACGCGTGGTTGGAAAGTTGGCGCGCAGTGGCATCGCCGGATACTGAGCTCACCAAAATGCAAGCGGCCAACCCGATCCTCATTCCCCGCAATCATCGCATCGAAGCCGCCATTCAAGCCGGCTACCGCGGTGACTTCGTGCCGTTTAATCGACTGGTCGATGCCCTCACTCTACCCTTCACGGCAGACGCACAATTCTCCGACCTCGAGCAAGCCCCTTCCTCCGATGAGCGCGTGACCGAAACCTTCTGCGGCACTTAACTCCGCGGTGAGGTCGAAGTCCGCTTGCCAGCACTTTTTCTAGAATTGAGGGTCTCACCCATCATGGTTTCTCGTCTCATCTGCATATTCCTCGCCAGTTGCTCTCTTTTGATAGGAGCGGGACTACTGGATCGTAAGGAGAAGAAGGTGATTCCCGAAGACGTGAAGGCCGACCGTGACCTCTATCGCGATACGATCGAAGTTGGCGGTGTCCACTATCCCGTTTATCTCATCGACGAAGAGGTAAAACCCAAACGGCGCGCCAAGGTTGCCATTCCAAAAAAAGCCAAACGCCAAGGCCGCGGCGGCGTGGTGCTTATCGGCACGATCATCGCAAAAACCGGCAGGGTGAAGGAAATGTCCATCGCCATGACCAATGCCGAGCAGGACATCCAGAACGCCGTGACCAAAGCCGTCGGCCAATGGCTCTTCCCCACCCTGCGCGACGACGAGGACAACGCATTCGAATACATCGTGATGATTCCTATCACGGTCGATGCCACGCCCCGCTTCGGGCCCGCCGACGGAGCCCGATAGACCCAGCTCTTCGCGAAGCCTAAAACGAAATCGTCACCCTGCTCCTGCGCCAACGGCCTCCGCCCGAACCACGCTCTGCCCTCGCCGTCGCATCGACCGCAGAAAAACGAAACACCTGAGCAAGGTATTAGAGAACATGGCGGGTGCAACGTGGATGGAATCGATCGAATCTGATCTGCGAATGGAGATGACAAATGGGTCGTTCGCGATTGCGATATTCTGACCCTTGCCGGTCATGCTCTTCAGACTATCAATCGCTGACTCAAATTCAATGACGCGAATTTCAATACTTATCTATTCAACTCTAATTTTTGTATGGTCGGGCTGTTCGAGGATTGAGGCTCAGGATCGGCCAAATATTGTTATCATTCTAGCGGATGATTTCGGGATAGGCGATATCCAGGCTCATTTCCCGAAAAACAAAATCGCGACTCCGCATTTGGATACCTTTTCCGCGGAGTCGATGCGGTTCACCAATGCACATAGCGGCTCGGCCGTTTGCACGCCAACCCGCTACGGACTATTGACTGGGCGCTATGCCTGGCGCACGCGACTTCAGGAGTGGGTGTTGGCCTGCTACGAACCTCCTCTGATTGCGGTAGATCGCCTGACGCTTCCGTGGTTTCTAGAGGAAGACGGTTATGCCACCGCGTGTATCGGCAAATGGCACCTTGGCTGGAATTGGGTGGGGCCACAGCCAAACGCGATGGACGAAACGCCGAATATTCTTCGGACAAAACAATGGGACTACACGAAGCCTATCCTCAACGGGCCGACGACGCGCGGATTCGATTATTACTTTGGAACGCATGTCCCCAACTTTCCCCCGTTTACCTTTATCGAAAACGATCGCGTGGTGGAACAGCCGACGGCGAAATTCGAATACGTTCCCAACGATGGCAGAGCTTTACCTCAGATATTTGACGGGAATCCCATGGCGCCCGACTGGAAGTTCGACCAGATCCTGCCGGAAATTACCCAAAGAGCGGTTAAATATATTCACGAACAAGCGAAGCAGGAGGAGCCGTTTTTTTTGTATTTTCCCATGACGTCGCCGCATACCCCGATCGTGCCGACGGCGCAGTTTAAAGGGCAAAGTGGCATCTCGCTCGTCGCGGATTTCATCATGGAGACCGATTGGTCGGCGGGACAGGTAATCCAAGCTTTGGAAGATGCCGGAGTTGCAGATGATACTTTGGTGATCTTTACGTCCGACAACGGGCACCTGCCGACCGAATGGCAGACGCTCATAGAGGCGGGGCACTTCCCGAGCGGACCCTACCGGGGTCGAAAGGCCGATATATGGGAAGGCGGGCATCGCGTGCCCTTCATGATACGCTGGCCCGGGCGAATTGAGGCAGGGTCAGTGAGCGACGATATTCTCAGCTTGAACGATGTGTTCGCGACCTGCGCGGAACTGTTGGGCGTGGAATTACCTTCGAACGCGGGTGAGGACAGTATCAGCTTTTTACCTACGATTTTGGGCCAGAGCAAACAAGCGCATCGGGATCATGTTGTGAGTCACTCCGTCGGAGGCGAATTCGCTTATTTGGAAGGCCCTTGGAAAGTCGTTTTTAAGAACGAAGACCCGAACTTTCGGGAATCACGCGGAAAGCCGCGAATCCTTGAACTCTACAATTTGGAGGAAGACATCGCCGAGGCTAATAATCGCGTAAAGCAAGAGCCGGAGATCGCCCAGCGCTTGAGCGAAAAACTCCGAGCGGTCGTGGCCAATGGAGCGAGTCGCAAAGATTCCATAGGATCGAACGATACTGAAGTGAGTGTCGACACGACGCAGATGCTTCGCTGGGCCGATCCGTTGGACTGAGCGCATCTTCACCATGAACCTATAATTGAAGCGGACTTACACTATACCTCGACAGATTCATCCCTCTCTCCTCTTGAAAAACTAGAAGAGGCCAGGCCTGTTCTAGTTTAACTAGAGAAAGCTTATGACTCCTTCTCCCAACGATCTTTTACAAGGCACCCTCGGAATGAACGCCCGCAAATATGTATCACTCAACCGCGTGTCCAAGGCCACCGCCACCCGCGACCTACAACAACTCGCCAAGCTCGGTGTTTTCCGCCCGATCGGAGCCGGACGCAGCGCACGCTACGAACTCAGCTTGTGACAACAAAAACGCCCCGCGTTGATGCGGGGCATTTGGGGAAATGAACGGCTGGGGTTGCCGCGACTAACCGGCCGTGCCGGGTCGGACTTTATCCTGCCAGGCCTTGGGCTTCACGGCCATGTCGCTGTCGTCTTCGTAATGTTCCTCCAACCCCTTGAGTTGGTTCTTCATTCGTTTGATCAGCGCCTTGTATCCATCGTTATTATACAAGTTATGAGATTCGTCTGGATCGGATTTGAGATCGTAGAATTCCCATTCATCGAACTCATAAAAGTGCATCAGCTTGTAACGGTTCGTCCGGATACCGTTGTGGCGTGGCACCATGTGCACGCTGGGGTATTCGTAGTAGTGGTAGTAGACCGATTTGCGCCAATCTTCAGGGTTCTCGCCCTTCAGCAAGGGGACGACTGAAGCACCTTGCATGTCCTCGGGTTGGACGGCTCCGGCGATGTCGAGGAAGGTCTGAGCGTAGTCGAGATTCTGGACGAGCTTGATGTTCTTCGAACCGGGCTTGGTCACACCTGGCCAGCTCACGATGAAGGGCATCTTCATCGATTCCTCATACATCCAGCGCTTGTCATACCAGCCGTGGTCGCCAATGTAGAAACCTTGGTCGGACGAATAGATCACGATGGTGTTTTCATCGAGACCGAGCTCATCAAGCGTATTGCGAATCGTCTCTACGCTTTCGTCCACGCCCTTCAGACAACGTAGATAATTTTTGGCGTAGCGTTGATACTTCCAGCGCACGAGGTCTTTGCCGCTCGGGTTAGCTGCATGAAAGGCTTCGTCCTTCGGTCCATAAGCATCGCCCCACGCTTTTAGTTGCTCGGGCGACATGCGTTGCATGTTGCGCCAAGCGGAGCGGTCGAAACGTCCGGGCACGTCTTCAAAATCGGCGGTCAAATCAACGAACAGATCAAAGTTCAGATGCATGTGCCGATCGATTTCCAATTCCTGATGACGCGCGGGTGGAGCGTTATCGAGGTAATCGTCAAAGAGCGTAGCGGGCTCGGGGATATCGATGTTGTCATAGAGGTCGAGGTGACGCAGCGCCGGCATCCAATTACGATGAGGTGCCTTGTGTTGCACCATGAGCATGAAGGGCTTTTTCGCATCACGCTTCTCTTCCAGAAATTCAACGGCCATATCGGTCACCACATCGGTGGCATGTCCCTCGATCATGATCGTTCCGTTTTCGGTGATCATGTCCGGGTTGTAATAGAGTCCTTGCCCTGGCAGCACCGCCCAGCTATCGAAACCTTGGGGCGTTCCCTTGAGGTGAGACTTGCCGTAAATCGCGGTCTGGTAGCCGACATCCTGCAGCAACTTGGGAAACGTCTGCTGGTCCCAGTCGAACGAGTTACCGTTGTTCATGAAACCATTCTTGTGACTGTGCTTGCCGGTCTGGATGACGGCGCGACTCGGACCACAAATGGAGTTGGTGCAGAAGCTGTTCACGAACAGCATACCGTCACGGGCGAGCTTATCGATTTGCGGCGTCGGGTTGACCGATTTCAGCCAACCATCATACGCGCCGATGGCGTGGGGAGCGTGATCATCGGTGAAAATGAATACAATATTGGGCCGATCATCCGCGGCGTTGGCCACAACGCCCGACAGCAGGAGGGTTAGGGTAAGGGTAGAAAACAGTCGTCTCATCCCTGCAAATCTTCCTCGTCCCAGTGCGGCCTGCAACGATCAATTCCGTGGAAGATTTGAAACCATTACATCGGAAGCTCCCCCACTCCCGGAATCTTTTCCTCTTTCGCAACTCTTCCCCTTGATCTTCAACTGTCTCGACGTGTCTTCCCTTCAATCCCAATTCAATTCTCAGTTTCCAGCCGCACACTACCTCGACGCTGACCATCTCGATGCGCTCGAACCGCTGCTAAAATCGCACGCCCTGCTCGCACCCGACGAAGTCGTCACCGGCACCGAAAAACCCGGGGAAGGAAACATGAACTTCGTGCTGCGGGTGATCACCGACCGACAAACCTTGATCCTCAAACAGAGCCGTCCGTGGGTCGAAAAGTATCCTCAAATCGCCGCTCCCAACGAACGCCTGCATGCCGAGGCCACTTACTACCGCGCCACCGCCACCGAACCCAGGCTGCGCGCCATGTCTCCGGCGCTCCTGGCCGTTGATTCCATCCATCTCGTCATGATCACCGAGGATCTCGGCGCCGGGTCCGACTACACTTCGATCTACTCAAAGGGAACAGAGCTCCCCCTAACTGAAATCAAATCGCTCTTTGGGTATCTGGCGCGCCTCCATCAATCCACCCACGACGCGGACCCATTCCAATTTCCGCTCAACCGAGAGCTGAAGCAGCTCAATCACGAACACATCTTCAACTACCCATTCCGCGCCGGCTTCGACCTCGATGCCATCCAACCGGGGCTCCAAGCTCTAGCCGCACCCATCCAAGCGAACGACTCACTGCGCAACCGACTCTCTAAATTGGGCGAAGTCTACCTCGATTCTGGCCCGGTGCTGATCCATGGTGCGCGAAGTGTCGGCCGAGGGTATTTGGAAGAGTAACCTCCCCGCCGGTGGCACCACGGACGACACGCGCTGGAAAGCCCTCACCATCGACTTCCTCCGCGAACAATCTCGCGGCGAAGTCACCGCCACGGCTTTTGCCCAACACATCGTCGACCGCTACCAAGCCCGCATCGATGACCTGAAGGCCACATAGGGTTTCGATCCGAAACCCTATGTGCAGAACCTCATGAAAATGGCCTGGCTGCAGGAATGAGCGCTCGTTGCTCAACCTTACACCCAAAACGATCTTCCCGCCTACGCACAGGCGCTTAGCAAGTTCTATGGCGGCGAGATGACCTGTGCGGGAATGCTCTATGCGCCCATGCTCGGCGCCGTTCACCCCGGTGACCCGATATCTGGATACGATCTCGGCTACGCACGCGACATGACGGGATTGGTCAGCTCTATGACGGCTGCCGCCTTCGCGACCGACGCGACTGGCGAGACGGTCACGCGGGTGAATCGCACCGTCGACCCCGAGGCCTTTTTTGAAAGCCGCCTCATTGGTCGCAGTGCCTACCGGTTCTATCAGCACGCCCGCCATCTCGTGGCCGACGCCCGCGCCTTCGAGCCGGATCCCGAACAACCACCCGTCGAGATTCCGACGGCTTACGCCCACCTTTCCGAACTCGAATACGCCAAGCTCAAAAACGCCTTCGATCGACTGGATGAAGCCAACGAAGACGTCGCATTTCATCCGGTAGAAATCTACCTCATCTTACTGACCGCGATGCTGTATTCGGATTTCGAATTCGAGCCGACGATGACCTTCATCACCAACTACGGTTGCGACAACGACACCACGGCTGCGATCGCCGGGGCGATCCTCGGCGCACTCCACGGCGCCGAAAACCTGCCGCCCGAGATGACGCGCCAAGTCCTCGAAGTGAATGAATCGCAACTCGGGATCAGTCTGGAATCTCTCGCCAAGCAAATGACCGACTGGGTCTACGGAGAGTAACGTCTCATCTCTACTGGAGCGCGCGCACCGGAGAAGCGCCCGTCGCGATCGTGGATAACGCCTGTCCAACTCAGCTCGCATTCAAATTAGCGTTGCCCGATTTCCCTGCATCCTCCGCCATGCGCACGTGCGCCTGCTTTTAACCAACGACGATGGCATCGACTGCCTTTTTCTGTATCGCCTCGGTGCCGCCCTCTCTGCGGCAGGACACGAACTGGCCGTCGCCGCGCCCCGACGAGAACAAAGCTGGATCGGCTCCGCCAAATCACGTCACCGATCCGTGCAGGCCACCGCCATCGACAAGGGCCTCGGCTGTCCCACGTGGTCGATCGACGGCACGCCCAGCGACTGCGTCGCCATTGCTCTCTCGCATCTGTTACCCGATTCCGGTTGGGGCCGACCCGACGCCGTCGTGAGTGGCATCAACGTCGGCTTTAACGTTTCACTCGGTTTCATCCTCGCCAGCGGCACCATCGGCGGCGCTTGGGAGGGTGCGGTGCACGGCCTGCCCGCCATCGCCTTCTCTCAGGAACTGCCCCAGGAAACATTTTCTGCGTGGCACGAATCCGGGCAAACACCCACGCCTGAATTAAGCGCCACGCTCGAACAATCCGCCGCCCACGCCGCGCGCCTGCTGCCGCTCTGCTTCGGCCCCCAAGCCTCCTCCGCCTGGATCGTGCACAACGTCAATTTTCCGTTCCCCTGCACTCCCGAGACCGAGCTCCGTCGCACCATTCCAGCCCGCGTCCAGGTGGCGGGGCTCTTCGGTCCCGCCGATGCCGACGGCCATCACCACTTCGAATTCAACCGTGGCGAGGATCAATCCCCGCTTGGCACGCTCACCGATCGCGCCGCCGTCGCCGCCGGCCAAATCAGCCACACCATCTTAGACTACACTGCTCTGGGACAAATCGCCGAGTAGCGCTCCCGCCGTAAGCCCGCCTACCGCAAATTTTTTTGCTTGGTCGAGGAATTCCCGGCGATCCAACCGGCCGTGAACGTAGTAATCATAAAGGTCCAAGAGCTCTTGGTCGAAATCAGAGGCAGTTTTTCATTCCATGGATTGAACCTGAATCTTCCTGCGGCCCGAGGCAAGGTTTCGAATCTTATGTAACCGTCTCGCCTCCCGACCGTCTTCACCCCTCGTGTATAACTCTAACTTCTGTCGATTCGTCACCATGGGCCTGGTGCTTACGCTGTATACTTCTGCAGCACCTCCCCATATCGTGATGATGGTCGCGGATGATTTGGGCTGGGGGGATATTTCGTGGCGGGGCGGTGATGCCCGCACCCCAAATCTCGATCAATTGCGCACGGAGGGCATGGAGCTCAATCGCTACTACGGTCATCCGACCTGCGTGCCCACCAGAGTCGCCCTCTACACGGGCAGGAACCCGTATCGCTTCGGCATCACATCACCGCGCACCGGAAACCCTCCCCTCGCCGAACACTTTCTGCCGCAGACTCTAAAACAGTCCGGCTACACCACCCGACTCGTAGGCAAATGGCACGTCGGCGACACCTCGACTGATTACTATCCGACCAGTCGCGGGTTTGATTCCTTCTTCGGTTTTCTCGGTGGTGGCACAAACTACTTCGGCTCCCTCAATGGCGGCAGCCGTCGCGGCTGGCTGCGAGACTTGGAGCCCGTCACCGATACGGGCTACTCCACCGACCTATTTCGAGACGAGGCCGTGATCATCATTCGCAATCACGACACCTCCGACCCTCTTTTCCTTTTGGTGTGTTTCAATGCGCCGCATCTCCCGTTGGAGGCTCCAGCCGATTTGGAAGCCAACTACCCCAGTTTAAGTGCGGAGCGGCGCACCTATGCGGCGATGATTGAGAGTATGGACAACGCCGTTGGATCAATTTTGACGGAGCTCAACACCAAGGGAATCAACGATGATACACTCGTCATATTCGTGTCCGATAATGGTGCCGTGAACAACGCCGATTATGGCAGCAACGGTGAACTTAGCCAAGGTAAGGGCCAGGCTTTCGAAGGCGGAATCCGCCTCCCCGGCATCGTCAAGTGGTCAGGCCGCGTTCCTGCCGGTTCCGTCTCCAATCAAGTTATCGCCGATGTTGATTGGCTACCCACCCTCGCGACGATCGCGGAGACCGCCCCCGGCACCACGTCGCCGCTCGACGGAATCGACCAATCTACCGCATTCTTCGACGTCTCTCGCAATGTAACCCGCCCGGTCATCGTGGCTGCCCAAAGCACGTTCGCCTACCTCGACGGCCTCAACAAAGTGGTGGTGGATCGCAACGGTAATCGAAGTATTCATAACTTAGATACTGATCCCGGTGAGAACTCCGATTTAAGCTCCACCCAATCGGGTCTCGCCGCCAGCCTGAACGCGAAGTTGAATCAAGAACTCGCTCGGATGCGCTCCGATTTTTCCAGCAACGACGGCGTCGGCTTAATCAACATCTCGGTCCGGGCCCGAGCCGGCGCGGAGGCCGGAACCCCAATCCCGGGCTTCGTCCTGGCGGGCGAAAATACCAAACCCATGGTCATTCGAGCCGTGGGTCCGACGCTGGCCGACTTTGGCGTCAGTGGGGTGCTGGCCGATCCCTCCCTTTCACTGATCTCGGGTAGCGACACGCTCGCCACCAATTCCCAATGGCTTCCAGCCGACGGCACGACGTTTGCCGAGGTTGGCGGATTCCCCCTCGGCAGTGGGAGCAACGACGCCGCAATCGTGGTGAGTCTCGGCGCCGGCAGTTACACCACCCCGGTTGAGACAAGCGGTAACGATGCCGGAGTAACGTTACTCGAAGTTTACGATGGGGCGGTCGCCAACGAGTCCTTAAAAGTGGTCAACACCTCGACCCGGGCCTTTGTCGGCACGGGTGATGATCGTCTGGTTCCCGGATTTGTCGTCCAAGGCTCCGGAGTCGCCCGACTTCTGATTCGAGCCGTCGGTCCCGGGTTGTCCGACTTTGGCGTCAATGGAGTTTTGGCGGACCCGAAGATGACCCTTTATCGCGACGGCATTACCATCGCAACCAATGACAATTGGAGCGCGGAACCATCGACCGAAGATGCGGCCACCGCATCAGGCGCGTTCGCCCTGACCACCAACAGTCTCGACTCAGCCATGTTAGTTTCGTTGGAGGAAGGCCTCTACACCGTCGCCGTCGAAGGCGCCAACGGCGAGACCGGCACGGCGTTGTTTGAGCTCTATCTGGCACCGAGTCCGTAGAGCCAATATTGCGCAGAGTTTCTAGTGGCCGCAAAGAGGCACAAAAAAACAGTCCGAAAACCCGATAGGTTAGCGTGCGCCTATAGGCGCCTTTTACCGTTCCTTAGTAGTTGATACTTTTGTGCCTTTTTGCGGCAAAGATTCCGTTCCTTTGTTCGTTTTCCATATTCAAGGTTCGCCCTGATTCCGAAGACCGCTTCAAGTGGACCCACTGTGTTTCGTCTACCCCTTGCTCTACTCGCGCTGATTTCCCTGCAGACCGTGGCCACCGCCGCGACGGTTTATCCTTTATGGGATGGCACCCCACCCAATCACCAAGCCTCCGACCTGAAGGAAGAGACCGTGGAGTCCAACATCATCCGCATTTCCAAGGTGCAGGACCCGAGCATTGAGGTTTACCTACCCGCCCAGCGTAACGCCAACGGGCAAGCGGTGGTGATCTGCCCCGGCGGTGGTTACGGGATCCTCGCCTATGATTGGGAGGGCACTGAGATCGCCAAGTGGTTCAACAGCCAAGGCATCGCTGGCATCGTATTAAAATATCGCCTACCCGAAGACGCCAGTAACGTCGTGCCGCACCTGTCGCCCTTGATGGACGCCCAACGCGCCCTGCGCATGGTCCGTCATAACGCCGCGGAGTGGAACATCGACCCGGCCAAGATCGGCATCATGGGATTCTCCGCCGGTGGCCACCTCGCCTCCACGGCGGGCACCCATTTTGACGCCGGCAATCCAGCCTCGACCGATCCAATCGAGCACCTCAGTTCGCGCCCTGATTTCATGATTCTGATGTATCCCGTGGTTTCGTTTGAAACCGCCTCTACGTATCGTGGCTCACGCCGCAATCTGCTCGGTGAACAAGACTCGCCTGAGTTAGTTGCCAAATATTCCGCCGAGAAGAACGTGACGCCCGAAACGCCACCAACGTTTTTCATTCACGCCGCTGACGATAAGTCCGTGCCGGTGCAGAACAGCATCGATCTCTATACCGCACTGATCGCCCAAGGTATTCCCACCGAAATGCATCTATATCCAACCGGCGGTCACGGCTTTGGTCTAGCGTTGGACAAGGGTCACCTCGCCGGCTGGACCGACCGTTGCATTGATTGGCTCGAGTCGCTCGACGTGGACTAGCGCACGAGACACGGACGCTTGGGATCGAACTCCCAATCGGGGATAAGATACTGCATGGCGATCGCGTCGTCCCGACCACCCAGCCCCATGGCAAGGTAACGTTGGTGCGCTTGCTCCAACGCGTCAGAGTCAATTTCGATACCCAGTCCCGGCCGCTCGGGCACGCGGAGCAAACCGTCCCGGATCAACAGAGGTTCTCGCGTCAGTCGCTGGCCATCCTGCCAAATCCAATGCGTATCGATAGCGGTCACCTTACCCGGCGCGGCAGCCGCAACCTGCGTGAACATGGCGAGTGAGATGTCGAAGTGATTGTTGGAGTGAGATCCCCAAGTCAGGCCGTGTTCCCGGCAAGTCTCCGCCACTTTTACCGAGCCCTGCATGGTCCAGAAATGTGGATCCGCCAGCGGAATATCCACCGCCTGCAGCCGCAATGCATCCTCCAACTGCGGCCAGTCGGTCGCCACCATGTTGGTCGCCGTGGGCAGTCCCGTTGCCTGACGAAAGGCCGCCATGATTTCGCGGCCGTTCTTACCGTTTTCGGCCCCACAAGGATCCTCGGCGTAGGCGAGCACATCACCCTGCCCTCGGCATAGCTGCACCGCTTCTTCGAGCGACCACGCGCCGTTCGGATCCAACGTAATCCGCGCGGAGGGAAAGCGTTCCTTCAAGGCCCGCACTGCCTCCATTTCTTCGCTGCCCGCTAACACGCCACCTTTCAGTTTGAAGTCATTAAATCCATAAAGCGCGTGGGTGGCCTCGGCCAACCGCACAATGGATTCTGGCGTCATAGCTTCCTCATTCCGCAATCGCATCCAATCATCGGCACCGCCACAGGGTTCGCGGTAGGGCAGGTCTGTTTTAGTCCGATCACCCACGAAGAACAAGTATCCCAAAACTTCCACGGCATCGCGTTGGCGACCGGAACCCAACAGATCCGCCACGGGCACATTCATATGCTGACCGAGCAGATCTAGCATGGCAGACTCCACGGCCGTAATAGCGTGAATCGTCGTGCGCAAATCAAAGGTCTGGATCCCTCGCCCGCCCGCATCGCGATCACCGAAACACTGCTGCATTTCGTCCATCACCGCTTGGTATTCCCCCACCGGACGATCAACGATCAGACTGCCCGCATCCTCGATGGTCCGGCGGATGTTCTCTCCACCAGGGACTTCACCGAGTCCGGTATTTCCGTCACTGTCTTTCAACAATACCACGTTACGCGTGAAGAAGGGTCCATGCGCACCACTGAGGTTGAGCAACATGCTATCGAGTCCGGCCACCGGAACGACGCGTAGGCTGGTGACGGTTGGAGTATCGGTTGGAATTTCCATAGGCAAAAACTAGGAGTCGGTCAGTTCGACCCGTTTGATTTCTCCCACCAAGAACAGATAGCTGACCACCGCCATCGCAGCGTGGGCGCTCACGTAGACCAGCGCCCAACTGAAGGAACCAGTGAGATGAATGATGTAACCGATCGCAATCGGAGTAACGATACCGGCGGTATTCCCAAATGTATTAAACAAACCACCGCAAAGTCCCGTCGCAGATTTCGGTGATGTATCGGAAACTACGGCCCACCCTAAGGCTCCGATGCCTTTACCGAAGAAGGCCAAACTCATGAAGAATATCACCGCGCCCTGGGAGCTCACATAGTTACAGGCGACCATGCTCACTGAGAGCAGGAGACCGACCACGATGGGGGTCTTGCGGGCGACAGTGAGACTGTGCCCTCGCCGCAACATACGGTCGGAGAACCACCCGCCCAAAATGCCGCCACCAAACCCACACAAGGCCGGCAGCACCGCAACGAATCCCACCTGCAAAATGGTCATGCCTTTTTCCTTTATGAGGTAGATGGGAAACCAAGTCAGGAAGAACCACGTCAGGGTGGTGATGCAGTATTGAGCGAAATAGATCCCGATGAGCATACGATTGGCCAACAACTGGCCGATCACCGACCAACGCACCGGCGCCTTGCCCGCACCTTGCTGATCCATATCAACCAACCCTCCGCCATCCTCGATGTGAGAAACTTCCGCCGCGTTGGCCGCAGGGTGGTCTCGCGGGCCGTATATAAACCGGGGCCAAACCGCCGCCATCAACAGCCCAACGATGCCCATAAACCAGAAGACCGGCGGCCAGCCGTGGGCGTGAGTAATCCAGCCCATGATCGGGGCAAACAAGACGGTCGCAAAATACTGCGCCGAATTAAAAATCGCGCTAGCCATACCGCGCTCGGCGGTCGGAAACCACCACGCCACAATCCGGGCGTTGGCTGGAAAAGAGGGGGCCTCCGCCATGCCGAGAAGGAACCGTAGACCAAAAAGCACGATCACCGCTGTGGTCGCACTAAAGCCCCCGACAAATCCCTGAAAAAGGGTCAACAGCGACCAGATCGTAATGCTCCAAAAATAGACCCGCCTAGAGCCGAACCGATCGAGCAACCAGCCCCCGGGAATTTGGCAAATGACATAAGCCCAAGCAAACGCCGAAAAAATGTAGCCCATGCCAATCGTATCGATGCCCAACTCGTCCGACAGACTGGTGCCGACGATTGATAGCGTCGCGCGGTCAGCGTAGTTCACCGCGGTCACGATGAACAGGAAGAAGAGAATCCCGTAACGTACCCGCGTCGGGCGCTCCACGGATGCAGGGACCGAAGTGGTCATAGACGGCATATTTACTGGGGACCTAACGCGGTAATAAGTTCGTTCAACTGTGATGACTCGTCGGCCGTAAGGTCTGTCAGCGGCGTCCGCACCGGACCCGCATCACGGCCCACCAATCGTGCGCCCGCCTTCACGATGCTGACGGCATATCCCGGCACCCGATTGCGTATTTTCAGGTAAGGCAAAAAGAAGGTGTCGAGCAAATGCCCCACCGTAGCTTCATCATCAGCGGCTACCGCCTGATAGAAATTCATCGCCGTTTTGGGAATGAAGTTGAAAACCGCAGAGGAATAGACCGGAACCCCCAACGCTTTGTAAGCCGCGGCATAAACCTCCGCAGTGGGCAGGCCACCCAGATAGGCGAATCGATCGCCCATCCGGCGCCGAATACTCACCATCAATTCAATGTCGCCAATGCCATCCTTGAACCCGATCAGGTTGGGACAACGGTCGGCCAACTTCGCCAGCGTCTCCGCCTGCAGTCGACACACCCCTCGGTTGTAAATGATGACGCCAAATTTCACGGACCGACACACCGCCTCCACGTGCGCGGCCAATCCGTCTTGACCCGCTACGGTTAAATAATGCGGCAGCAAAAGAATCCCCTGCGCACCCCGCCGCTCCGCTTCCTGCGCACACGCAATAGCCTGTCGGGTAGATCCCCCGGCACCAGCCACGACGGGCACTCCCCCACGGCAAGTATCCACCGCCGTGCCAACCACGTTGCTGTATTCGGAATGGGTCAGAGAAAAGAACTCGCCCGTGCCTCCCGCCGCGAACAACACGGTGGCACCGTAAGGCATCAACCACTCCAATCGCTTGGTGTAAGGGCCGGGAGAGAAATCTCCCGACGCGTTAAAATCGGTGACGGGAAAGGACAACAGTCCGGCCGACATGGTTTGCTTCAATTCCTGGGGGCTCATGGAACACGCCAAGGCATGCCGCGCGGTGATCGTGTTAGCAAGCGTCGACCCCTGATGACTTCGAGGTGGCCTCTCGATCACCTGGCACCAAGGAAACAGGAACACGAAGTCGGAGAGGTATTCTCAGCGGGGATCTTTCCACCAAATTGGTCGAGGGCTACTTGTTCTCCACATAACTCATGTAGTCGTCGGCCGAAACGCTGGAACCTTCCGGCATCCGCCACATGTAGTTGGGATCAATATAGGGTAGGCGGTCACCATATTTCTCCATCAGCTCGATCTTCTGCTGTAACACCTCGCCAAAATTGACCCCGTATTCATGCATGGTTTCGGTGTAGGCATTCACCGGCATGAAATCCACCACGGAAGATTCCCAGAGCTTGAGCAGCGCTTTGGCGTTCGCCAATTCACTGGCGACCATCTCCTGGACCAGGGTCAATCGGGACTGTTTTTCCGCTTCATTATCGGCCTGTAAATAACCATGCACCCCGGCAATCCAGGCCGCGAGATTACGCATCGTCATGGCATAGCAGCGATAGGCCACCAGTCGGTCACGCAAGTCACCGAATACCTCGAGTGCCGCCGGCTCGCTCGCCGCTTGATCGACCGCCCGCTTCGCCAAGTCGATCGCCTTATCCAAAGGCCCCCACACCTCGGTATCAAACCAACGGAACTCGGCATCGCACTGCTCGGGAGACACAATCTGCCAAAGCATATCAGCGGCGAAATCCACGTTGTGGGCATTATTAAAGTGAGAAAGAAAATGCTTCTCGTAGTAGCGCCGATCTCCTTCGGGGATGGCCCCGATATCCGGCACCATGGGACGAGCCCAGAACCGATACCAAACAAACCCGTTCCCGGCATAAAGCCCTTCACACGGGGCGGCCTGCACCGCCTGATCGGCCAGCTGCCAGATGCCCTTTAACGTGTCGGCAAATTCGCGACCCACCTGGAGTCGAGCCGACTGTGCAATGATGTCATCGATATCACGGGAGGGAGCCACTTGGAAGGCCCGGATGACATCCCGGTTAACGCTGTGCGGAACCAAATAAGGAGGATCCAAATACACATCGACCCGGCTGAAACCTCCACTCCGGGTTTTACTCAGGCTCTGGTGCACCTGCCACGGACTCGGCACCCCCAATACAAACTCGCTGGCCCGGGTGATCGCGTCGGCCACAAAATCGGAGTTCTTCTGACGGGCAACCTCGAGTTGCTCTTTCCAACTGTCACCATCGACATCGGACCGCTGCGAAACCATCCGCAGGTCGATCCCGTTGTCGATCCCGGCGATAATGATCCCCGATTCTTCCGCAATATTTCGCAAGGAAGTGACGATCCGAAAGTCAGGATTGGTTTCATGAGCCACATCGCGCAGCAACCGGTAGTAACGAATGACATTCTTTGAGGCGGCTTGAGCGATCGCCGCATCGGTCTCCCACTCTTTGATAATATACGGACCTCCGTTGCGACCGGGATAGAGACTCGACGTAAACTCAAAACCGGAACCGCTATCGTTGATCAGCGTCGAGATGAAGCCCAGCTCTGGGACTTCCCGCAGCAGGGTGCGCATGAGTTCCGCGTAAAACCAACGGACCGCCGGGTGCGCCAGCGTGAGTGCGTAGCGGGGCTCAAAGCAGCGGAAAGGATGATCAACCCGGGCCCCGCGAAGAAACGGATAACGCTTCAAAAGCGATTCGGGAGCCGAGCGCGGATTAGCGATCTCCATTCCTGGAATCAGACCATATTTGTCGGCCAACCGGGCCAACCGTTTGAGGGAGTTTAAATTGGCCGAAAGATGCTCCGGCGGGTAGGTGCCTTGGTTGAACTTTGTTTCAACAAATTGATCCAAATCCGGAAGATAGTCGTAGAAGCGATAATAAACCTCCCCCTCCGGTCCCCGGTCATAGCCAAACGGCAAGGCCAGTTCGTTGACCACCACCTGGGCGGAACCTATCCGGGCCATCTCCTGAAAGGATACCTCGATATCGGAATGCTGCACCTGACGTTCTCGATTGATCAGAAAACTCGATCGCCCGGTTAAAAGGTCATCCCGGGCATTGATACCAGCCAGGGTGATCGGAATGAGTTTTCCGGCGACAAATTCCGCGGCCGCGACGTCCAAGTAATTATCCCGGATGTGGCAAAATAGAGTATAAATGAGATGGGGCCGGGAAGCGATCAGCTCGCCTCCACCCTTCTCGTCCAACTTAAAATACATCCATTCGCTACCGGCGGGCAATTCCGAGAGATCCACCTTGGTGGTATCATCCGCTAATGAAACGTGAAGAACTCCCGATGCCGCAGCCAAACCCTCGTCATCCTTAGCAATCTCGGCGTTTGAGCATAATCCTTTCGCCAGCGCATCTGCGACCGTTTGCTCGACCCGAGGCCCTGAAGCACTCGTGGCAATCACCCCCGAGAGGGATAAACAATTTCGAACAGTAAGAGAATGAGGAGTAGCGTCTGAGGACATAGGTATTGGAGGACCAAGCCTACGAACCTAGAGCCCGCGAGGACAACGCATTTGCTGGCAAATTTGATTCAACCCCGCCGGAATCAGGAGCCCCCCCCCTGCCCCATCAACAGGTGAAGGGTTCAGCAAACAAGGTGTTCGAATGTCGCAGCGCAGCAGTCCACGTTCGTAGAATCACTTCCCCCGCTCGGACCTGTTGATTCTTCGCTGCAACTCCGCGCCACCCCTACCCCACTCCATGATTAACCTCCGTCTCCGCATTCGCCTTGGCCTTCTCATGCTAGCGAATCTCTCGTTAGCGGCAGCGAAACCCAACATCCTCTTCATCGCCATCGATGATCTGCGGCCGGAAATCGGCAGCTACGGTTCCGACCTGGCGGTGACACCCCACCTCGATGCATTCGCGGATAACGGTCTGCAATTTAGCCGCGCCTACTGCCAGGAGGCGATTTGCAGTCCGTCTCGCGCGAGCCTCATGACCGGTGCTCGCCCCGATACGATCAACGTCATCGAAAACTACACTTATTTCCGCGACGCCAATCCCGACATCGTCACCCTGCCCCAACACCTGATCACAAAAGGCTACGAAACCGTCCACGCCGGCAAAATTTACCACGGCAAGTTCAACGACCTCGAGCTGTCTTGGAGCCGTCAACCCGCCCGCGACAAACTCGCCCTCAAAGGCCCCACCGCAAAGGGCGGCTACGCGCTCCCCGAAAACCGCGCTATCGCCGCCGCCAACAAGGCCTACGCTGCCGCGAACTACGCACCCGAAGCCCGCGGCGGGCTCGGCAATGGCCCGGCCTACGAAAGCGCCGATGTCCCCGACAACGCATACATCGACGGCTTCAATACCGACCTCGCGATCGCCACCCTGCACGATCTGGTCGAGACCGATCCCGACAAACCCTTCTTCCTCGGACTCGGCTTCAGCAGGCCCCACCTCAACTGGGTCGCCCCCAAGCGCTATTGGGACCTCTACGATCCCGAGAACGTCCCCCTCGCCACCCAAACTGAAGCACCCGAAAACGGCGCTGCGATGGGCCTGCATGCGTCGTTCGAACTACGCACCCGCCACGGCATCTCCAAGGACGGCCCCATCGGCCCAGAACTCGCGACTACCCTCAAACACTCTTACCTCGCCTGCGTCAGTTACGTCGATGCCCAGATCGGTCGCATGATCGACGCTCTCGATGAAGCCGGACTCCGCGACAATACCATTATAATCATTTGGAGCGATCACGGTTGGCACCTCGGCGAGATGGGCATTTGGGGCAAAGCTACCAACTACGAGATCGGAACTCGCGTCGCTCTCATGATCGATACCCCCGATCTACCCGCCACCACCCGCGGCGCAACTTCGGACGCGCTCGTGGAGTTGATCGATATGTATCCTACGCTTTGTGAACTCGCTGGCGTCGCGCTCCCCGACCATCTGGAGGGAACAAGTTTTGTGCCGCTGCTCGCTGAGCCAAATCGCCCGTGGAAAAGCGCCGCCTTCAGTCAATTCCCCAACCCCGCTCTGCGCGAATGGGCCGCCAATCCGCTTTCCCAAGGCAGTCGCGAAACCTTCTTCGGCCCGCTCATCGAAAAGGTGGAGGCCCGCATCATCGCCCAACAAGGCGACAAGTGGGACCGCGACCTCTTTGAAAACCGCCTCATGGGTTACGCCATGCGCACCGATCGCTATCGTTTCGTAATTTGGAAAGACCACACCGACCCCACCGTCGACCCCGTCTTCTTCGAACTCTACGACCAAGATAAAGACCCCACTGAAACCAAAAACATCGCCGACCAAAACCCCGGCATCGTGCAGCAACTTGTCGCCCAATTCAATACCGGCTGGCGCGGAAACTTACCCGTCTCGCCATAGCTTCCCTAAGGAAGCGACGGCGGACTCTAACTCTCCCCTCCTACTCGTTCTCGTTCTTGAAACATCTTCCCCCCTGTCTCCAGATTTATAGCCACAAAAGGCACAGAATCCACAAAACCAACCTGCACTATAATCCCCGTTTCAGTGCGTAGTCGGTAGACGAAGCCTTTCGTGTATTCCGTGGGCAAAAAATAATCCTGCCTCTTAGCGCCACCACCCTATCAACCTGTGCTTTTCCCCTCCCGCCTCCCTGCGCTACTACTCGTAACCTGCTACTGGTTACTTTCGATCGGCGGCGCCCACGCAAGCCGACCCAACATCATCGTCGTCCTCTGCGATGACCTCGGCTACTCCGACGTCGGCTTTAACGGCGCCACCGATATCCGCACCCCGGAGCTCGATCAGCTCGCTCAGAACGGCGTCGTCTTTCCGGCGGCCTACGTCGCCCATCCTTTCTGCGGCCCGAGTCGCATGAGCATGATGGCCGGACGCTACTCCCACAAATTTGGCGGGCCTTTCAACCTGCCCAACCCCGGACTCGGAATTGCCGAATACAACGCCAAGGGCATTCCCGAAAGCGAAACGCTCATGAGCACGACTTTGCAGCGAGCTGGTTACTTCACCGGTGCTGTCGGAAAATGGCATATGGGCATCAACCCTGAGTTTCATCCCAACGTCCGCGGCTTCGACGATTACTACGGTTTCCTCGGCGGGGGCCATCGCTACTTCCCGGAGCAATACCGGCCCGCCTATCAACGGATGCTCAAAACGGGCAATCTCCCCATCAACGAGTATTTTGTCCCGCTTCAGCACAACGGCGTCGAAGTCCGTGAAACCGAATACATCACCGACGCCCTGTCCCGCGAGGCCGCCCGCTTCGTGGACGAGGCCGCGACCAAGGATCAACCCTTCTTCCTCTACGTCGCCTACAACGCACCTCACTCCCCGCTCGAAGCCACCGAGGCAGACCTCGCGCTCTACGCCGATATCGAAGACAAAAAACGCCGCACCTACGCCGCCATGGTGCACGCCGTCGACCGTGGCGTCGGCCGACTCGTTACCGCGCTCAAACGCAACGATGCCTTCGACAACACGTTGATCGTTTTCCTCAGTGACAACGGCGGTAAACTTTCGCTCGGCGCAACCAACTATCCCCTGAGCATGGGCAAAGGCAGCGTCTCCGAAGGCGGTCACCGCGTCCCCATGTTTTTCCACTGGCCGCAACAGCTGAAGGGCGGCCAACCCTTTCCTCACCCCGTCACCTCACTCGACCTCTATCCGACCTTCGCCTCCATTGGAGATGCGCCTGTGCCAGCAACCCAAGTGCTCGATGGCACCGACCTCTCTTCCGCCCTGCAAGACGGCAGTAACCCGCGAGCTGGTGAGACTATTTTTGCCCTACGTCACCGCGCCGGATTCAGTGATGCCAGCGCGCGACGCGACGACTGGAAGATCCGCCGCGAGGGCCAAAGCGATTGGATGCTGTTCAACATCGCCGAAGATATCAGCGAGACCACCGACATGCGCGACCGGCACCCAGAACTCGTGCGCGATATGGTCACCGAAATGGAGCAATGGAGCCGCTCCCACACCCAGCCCGAGTGGTTCTACGTCTGGGAAGAAGGCCAGCAATGGCAGGCCGACAACATGCCAAGATTCGACGAAACCTTCAGCACGAGCGCGGCAGACGCGCTCGAAGTTCCAAGTATCAGGTATCAAGTAACAAGAAACCGACCGCCGGGGTCAGGTCGTTGATAAGTTCTACGTAGTGTAACGACTGTCTCTTATACACATCTCCGAGCCCACGAGACCGAGGCTGATCT
>CAJXQX010000026.1 GCA_913058185.1 uncultured Verrucomicrobiota bacterium | reverse complement strand
GATCTACACGTAAGGAGTCGTCGGCAGCGTCAGATGTGTATAAGAGACAGCCCCCCACCACTCCCCTCCGACTCCGTGGTCTAACCGCACCACCACCAACACTCCTCCGGTCAATCGCTCTCATCCCAGTTTAACCAATATGGTTAAACTGGGATGTATTAGGCTCTAAGCTAGAAATTTACTGACCCAAATTCTCTTCTTAGTTAGGTCGACTTCGACGTGGTCTTGGCGCGTTCTTGTTTACCGCGCCAAATAGCGGTGAGTGCACCAACGGCAAATTTCACTACGATTTCGCCGACGATCAATGAGACCAACATGCTCGGTTCCAATACGTCTAGAAAGGCGACGATATTAAAAAAAAGGGAATCCAACGGAATGCTCACCGCATTGGATTTGAGCACCCGATGCCACCACGACTGCGCCAGCAAGCGTTGGTAGATCTCGGTGTCCGCCGTTTCCGCAATCAAGATCGCGATGACCGAAGCAACAATGATCCGTGCCGGGATTTGCCCCGCCAGCGAAAGCAACGCGCTCAACAGCGCGGCAACTGCGATGACCGAATAGACGAACTTGCGCCCCTTCCGATGCATCCGGTCGCGTTGCGTAAACGTGAAGCCAAAGATAAACGTGCCCACCGCCACCTGCCCAAAAACGGGCAAGGGGATGAACCAGGTCGCGGTGAGATTCGCGACCAAGACAGCAACGACGTAAATAACAGCGGAACGCATGGAAGAGTCGGACCATGGGAGTCGAACCGTTCTCAAGCCAATCCTCAAAAATAAGACGGGCCGCCCCGCGGTAAAGCAGGACGGCCCGGTTGATTTCTAACTTATACTTCTAATCGTGACCCTCAGTTGAGCGCGAAGCGACCTCTCGCGAGGTTCGGGAGTGCCGCGACAACGGGCAGGCGAACCTTCGATGAGACCGCTTCACCATCCTTGACGAGCGGACTGAAGCGCCAGTCGGCGACTGCCTTCAGAGCTGCTTCCGCTAACGCATCATTGTTGGATTTGGCGACGGCAATGCCTTGCGGCACCCCATTTTCATCGATGACGAACTCCAGCACAACTTCCGCGCCGCGGATCGTGGTGATGTCGGGCGACACCACTTTCACGGGCACGGGCGCGTCAGTCACACCAGCGTAGGATTTCATGTAGGCCTGCTCAGACGATTCCGCGGAAACGGAAGCGGCGAACAGCCCAAGGCTGATCACGATTGCGAGTTTTTTTACTGCTTTCATGTTGGATTACCCGGATAGACGACCGGGCGGCGTTTGTTTTTCTGATCTAGTTAAACACCCTCACCTCCCGCTTAAGTGCGGCACAGTGGTCAGGTGCTTTTGGTCCTGCCGAAGCAGCACCAAATTCCACCGTCACGCGTAGCGAAACTCGCTCAACTACGGTGACGAAAAGCGTCTGCTCGGCCCACTCCCGGCCGGCAAAAAATCAAAGAACTTTTGTTAGGGGGAGGCCCTAAGAAAGCAAAGCGAAGGTCATTCGCTGACGACCCCTTTGCAATCTCCGTGCCAACTGAGATGAGTTAAATTCAAGTGTCTTTGACGCTGGAACGTAACTTGAGTGGGAGTAGAATCAGCAGTCCGATAACAAAAAATCCCGTGTTAGCCGCAATCGCGATTCGATAGTCCGTCAGGGAAACAAGATTACCAAAAACGAAAGTGCCGATCACGGCAGCCAGCTTGGCAAAAAATCCCCAGTAGCCAAAAAACTCTCCCGATCGTCCCGCCGGCGTAAGCGTGGAAACCACCGCGCGACTCGCCGACTGCAACGAGCCCATTCCGATTCCGGCCAGCACACCGATCAGGTAGAACTCGCGCACGGTCTCACATCGCGAAGCCCACAGGCAGGCCACGATCCAAATCACAAGCGCCGCCGCCAACGGAAGTTTAGGGCCGGTGCGATCCTGCAAAAAACCAAATCCAAACGCGCCCGCCACTCCGGCGATTTGCAGCACGGCAAAGAGCCCGATAATTTGCTCCTGTTCCATGGCGAGAACCTCGGTCGCATAACCCGCCGCAAACCCAACCACGGCCATCAGACCCGCCAAATAAAAAGTCATCGCCACAAAGAACAGCACGAGCATGCGGTGCTGCGGCAGCTCGCGCTTCATATCCGCAAATTGCTGCCAGGCCACGCGTAAATACCGCTGCCCCGGCGCCAGCGGACGCGGGGTGGCTCGCTCTTTGAGGAGTAATAGGGTGGGTAGGCTGGCTAGAAAAAAGAACAATCCCGTCGCCGCGAAAGACCAATGGGCGCGCCCGTCGCCGCTGCTGATAATCACCAGGGCAATCACCAAACTGAGCAAACCGCCTAGATACCCGAACGACCAACCGTAGCCGGATATACGGCCCGCGTTTGCTGGGGTGCTGATTTTCGGCAGAAAGGCCGAGCAAATGTTCTCACTGGTGGAGAACGCGAAGTTGGCGACCAATACGAGTCCCAGCATCAGCCAAACCTGCCCGGCTCCGACGCCAAACAATAACACCGTCGCCACCGAGCATATCAACGCGGAGATCGCGAGATATCGCTTCTTACTGGCGTGCACATCGGCCACCACTCCAATCAGAGGAGCGAGTAACAACACCCCGACCTGCGACAACGCGAGCATCGTGCCCCACCAACCTTCCGCCGCCGGATTTCCTTCTGCCACCACTACTTTGAAGTAGGGCAACCCAACGACCGTTATCACGATCGTCGTGAAGGCCGAGTTAGCGAAATCGAAACAACACCAGCCAAAGACTTCCCGCCGTTTAACGGGAATAGGGGGGCTCGACGCGGGGGACTCGAGTGGCGCGGAGGAATCGTCCATGCGTGGCGAGTGCAACTCACCCGTCTAACCTTCGCAAGCTAGGAGCGCGTAGACATTTATTTGGAGGTGGATCGCCGCCACCCCTGAGGCGAAACCCCAAACTCTTTTTTGAATGAGGCCGATAAATGAAACGCAGAATTGAACCCCAGCCGATCCGCAATGGCCTGAATCGAGTCCGGGGTCGTTCCGAGCATTCGTCGGGCTTTATCCAAGCGCAGTCGCTGGAGATAAAGTCGGGGTGAAAAACCGGTGCGGCGCTTGAATTCCCGACGGAAGTAAGAATAGGCCAATCCTACTTTTTCTGCCACTTCAGGCATCGCTGGAGGATCGTGCAAATGTTCGAGCAATATCCGCTCCGCCCGTGCGATCGCCGCGTCCAATGGCGACGGTTCGGCGCCGCCTCGTCGATCCGAGGCCAATCGACTCATCAACTGCAATGCGAGTGCACCCGTTTCTGCATCATATCCTTGTGAGGGTTGCCGGAGCCGCGCGTGAATTCCGCCCATCAATTCACTAAACGCACTAACTTCTGACAGTCTAACAACGGCTCGTTCCGGGCTAATCACCCCTGCGGCCAACAAACGATCAGCAGTGGTTCCCACCAGTTCGATCCAACTCTCCGACCAACCCGTTCGAGCATTCGGCCTATAGCGATGCCACACCCCGGGAAAAAGTAGCATCACGGTGCCCGCCCGCACAGATACTCGTCCGGTTACTTTTGATTCAAATTCGCCGATTCCCTCAGTCACGCCCACCACCTGAAACGCTCCCAGCACCCGACCATTCTCCCACGTGAATGCATGGCCCTCCCCATGGCCCACCGGAGGATATTCAGCCCCCGGAGACACGCTTGCGCAGCCACCAGCTACCACCGCCATACCCCAAACATCTGCATCTGGGGGCACCGGTTGATAGATCAGAAAATCAGTCGAATCGTTCACAAGGAAGGAGCGCGCACGCTCCCCGAATTCATGCCTTATTCCACTTCATTGCCAAGGGCCAACAACGTTGCCCCGCTGGGTGACCTCCTGCCCCACCCTGCTTCGATTTATCACCGGATACTCAGCAGCCACCCGAACGGCACAATCTCACCAAAAATCCCGCTCACGCCGCCTAAAAGTCGGAAATCGCGCAATGGATTCCCGCGTATAATGCGCCCCTCGCCCCGGCAGTCGTTCCTCTATTCTCGAATATCAAGATGTTCGCATTTAGTGGGAGGGGGACGAAATCCTCCCCGACGCGCCTATTCCAGCGCTGATAAACGGATCTCCTCGGTCGTTAAAAGACGTCAGAAACGTCAGACGACTTGCACAAAGAGGGGGGGCTAGGCACGTTTGCCGCATCTTTACGAACCGTGCCATCTTCTGATTCAACCTCCCCCTCCCCTCTCCGTCGCATCATGACGTCGATCGTTCAATCAATCGACGCCGACTATTGTCCCGAAGGTCGGGAGAAACTTCGGCAACAGCCCGACAAAGTCGATTGGGTGCGCGTCATTCCGTTTTCCATGCTTCATTTTGGCTGTCTAGGCCTGATTTGGGTCGGCTGGAGTCCATTCGCGGTCGTCTTCGCGGTCGCACTGTATTTCGTACGCATGTTTGCGGTCACCGGGATCTACCACCGCTACTTTTCGCACAAGACCTACCGCACTTCGCGCATCGGTCAATTCCTGCTCGCAGTCTGGGGCGGCACCGCCGCCCAACGCGGTCCATTATGGTGGGCCGGCCACCATCGCCACCATCACCAGCATAGTGACGACGAGCACGATGCTCACTCCCCCGTGGTGCACGGTTTTTGGTGGGCGCATATCGGTTGGATCACCAGCAAACGCAATTTTCCCACCGACTACTCCCAAATCAAGGACCTCACCAAGTATCCCGAATTGGTCTTCCTCAACCGCTTCGATCTCATCGTGCCGGTGCTTTTTGCCTCGGCGATCTACGGACTCGGCGCGGGATTGGCAACTTGGGCCCCCGGACTCGGGGTAACCGGTCCACAGCTACTCGTCTGGGGCTTCTTCGTCAGCACGACAGCGTTGTTTCACGGCACCTCCTGTATCAACTCTCTGGCCCACCTTATGGGCAAGCGGCGCTTCAAAACCGACGACGATTCACGGAACAGCTTCATTTTGGCCATCATTTGCCTCGGCGAGGGCTGGCACAACAATCACCACCGCTATCAAAGCTCGACCCGTAACGGTTTCTACTGGTGGGAAATCGACCCGACCTACTACGGCCTGAAGATGCTTTCCTGGACGGGTCTGATCTGGGGTTTGAAAAAGGTTCCCCAATCCGTGCTCGACGAAGGCATGCGCGCCGAACATCTGGACTCAGTCGCCGCCGCCGCTAAGAGCGAACCGACTCACGTGCACTCATCGTTAAAAAAAGTGATGCCGACCGCCGCTGCGTTAGCAGTGGGCGCAGTCAACGCCGCTCACATGACCTCGGCCGAGGACACGGAATCACCCGCCACACACCAGGATATTTCTGGGCTAAAAGTCGACCGCGACAGCTCCAGCCAAAACGGCTGACTCCGCTAGAATGGCCCGCATCGCCATCATCGGCTCCGGCATATCCGGTTTGGGCTGTGCTCATTTTCTGCACCGGCACCACAACGTCACGGTCTTCGAGTCCAACGCCCACGTTGGAGGGCACGCCAACACCGTGGATGCGAAAGAGGCTCCGACCGGACGGACCGTGCCGATCGACACCGGTTTTATGGTCTTCAATCAAGAGACCTACCCGCATCTTTGTCGGCTGTTCGAGCAATTCAAGGTGCCGACTAAAAAAACGACGATGTCCTTCTCGGTGAAGGAAGACGAAACGGGTCTCGAGTGGAGCGGCACCTCGCTCAATCACCTGTTCGCTCAGCGCAAAAATATCTTCAGCCCGCGCTTCATCAAAATGTTGCTCGCGGTCAACCGCTTCAACAGTGACGCGATCAAGGCCCTCGATGATCCCAGCCTGCGCGAGGTCACTCTGGCCGACTACGTGCGCGCCGGCGCTTACGGGGAGGACTTCTTCAATCTCTATCTCGTGCCCATGAGTTCGGCGGTGTGGAGCACGCCACCGGAAAAGATGCTGCAATTTCCGGCATCGAGCCTGCTGCGCTTTTTTCATAACCACGGGTTTCTCGGCCTCAGCACCCAACACCAATGGTGGACCCTCGATGGCGGCAGTCGCGAATACGTCAAACGCATCACCGAGCCCTTCCACGATCGGATCCGTACCAATCACGCCGCTACCAGAATCGTGCGGGCGGGTTCGCGTGTCATTGTCATGACCGCTCAGGGCCAAGCTGAATCATTCGACCAAGTCATCATGGCGACTCACGCAGATGTGGCGCTCAAACTGTTGGTCAACCCAACCCCCGACGAGTCCCGGATTCTACGCTGTTTTCAGTTCCAGTCCAATACAGCCACCCTGCACACCGATACCACGGTCATGCCTAAAACCAAGCGGGCCTGGTCCAGCTGGAACTACCAACTCGTGCGGGGGCCCGAAGGTCGCATCGATCCTGCCACGCATTACTGGATGAACTCCCTGCAAGGCGTCAGCGACACGGAGCAGTTTTTCGTCTCAATCAATCGCGCCGCCGATATCGAACCCGAAAAGGTCCAGCAGACCATCAAATATGCCCACCCGCTATTCGACCTCGCCGCTCTTAAGGCCCAGGACGAAATCGCCGGGCTCAACGCGGACGCCACCGGCACCACTAATACCTATTTCGTCGGCGCATACCAACGCTACGGATTCCACGAAGACGGCCTCTGGAGCGCTGTTCAGCTCTGCGAGCTCCTCCTTGGCGAGGATCCTTGGACTCATTAGGCAGTTGATCGGATAGACTTTATTTACCTGTAGTAGAGTGATTTAATCTAATTGTTACCATTTTGATTAACATCTTCGTCTAGTTATTGTCTAACTTTCTGGCAGGACCATTTGCCTTAAAATAGATCCGCACCATGATTTACCTCACTCATGCGGTCGAAAATCTACGAATGCAATGTCATGCACGCGCGCTTTTTTCCCAAAGCTCACCGGTTCGTCTACCGCTTGTTCATGATGTCGGTCGATCTGGATGAACTCGCCGAAATCGACAACCGTCATCGGCTCCTATCCATCGATCGGGGCAATCTGTTTAGCCTCCGGCAACGTGATTTCCTCCCCTTAACCGAACCGATTCACAATCCGGCCACTTCAGCCCAAAGTAACCATTATGGTTACTTGGAGGAGGATAGGCCCTCACTGAAGGATCGCGTGATACGCTACCTCACGGTGTATGACGTCGCCGTAGATGATTCCGCCCGAGTCGAACTGGTGACGCTGCCGCGTATGTTTGGCTACCGGTTCAATCCCGTCTCGTTTTACTACATTCGCGACTCCGCTGGGAACCTTATTGCTGCGATTGTCGAAGTGACCAATACGTTCCACGAAATGAAGCCCTTTTTGCTCACCAAAGTCATGCTAGGCCCAGACGGGTTTGAGCATCGCGTGAACAAAAACTTCTATGTCTCACCTTTCTCGGACGTAAATATCGATTTCAATTTCCGACTCCGTCCCTCCTCCGACCGGTTAGCGGTGCAAATCGACGACTACGAAGGCGAACGTCGAAATCTCGCGACCTCCATCTCAGGACCGGCGCGGCCCCTCACTGACGGCGCTTTGGCGTGGTTCGTTTTCAAATATCAGCTCCTCACTCTGCGGGTGATTTTCCTGATCCACTGGCACGCCCTACGACTATGGATGAAGCGCGTGACGTGGTTCGGCAAAAAAGAGCGAGCCGCCGAGCAAACTGAACTCTATCGCCCTCACCCTTCTATCCGTGATGTCCAGGACCCGGCTACACCGCTGTCCAAAGCCCACCAATCATAACCCACCATTTTCCCTTCATATGAATTCTAACACCGCCACCCTTTCGCCCAGCAAGTCCGCCGAAGGCCGCTTGAGTCTCAGTCGACGCTTGGTTATACAAACCCTCGAAGGCATGGACCGCGGTTCGCTCCTCCTGAAGCTTCCTGAAGGTGGCAATATTCAGCTCGGCCAGCCGGGCAAGCACTCCAATCTCGCCCAAGGCATTTCGGGGACGGCTTGCATCCGCGTGAAGCGCGAGGCGTTCTTCAAAAAATGTGTGCTGGCTGGTGATGTCGGCTTTGGAGAAAGCTTCGTTGATGGTGACTGGGACACCCCGGACCTGGCCGCCGTGATCGCGTGGTTTATCAACAACGTCGAAAACGCCCCGACCCTTTCCGGCTCTCAACGCCAAAGTTGGAAAGATCGCGCCGTTAATCTTTTCCGCGCAGCAAACCGCGTCGGCCACCTCTTGCGACCCAACAATCGCACCACCGCACGTCGCAACATCAGCGAGCACTACGATCTCTCCAACGAATTCTTCGCCCTCTTCCTCGATCCTTCGATGATGTATTCGGGCGCTCACTTCGCGACCGCAGATATTCCGCTCGCCGAAGCCCAAGCGGCGAAGAACGAAGCGCTTTGCCAGAAGCTTAATCTGCAGCCCGACGATCACGTGCTTGAGATCGGCACGGGCTGGGGTGGTTGGTCGATGCACGCCGCCAAGAAATACGGCTGCAAGGTCACCACCGTGACCATCTCCCAGGAGCAACTTGATCTTGCCGTGGTGCGTATCGCTGAAGCAGGATTGTCCGATCGAATCGACGTGCAGTTGCGTGATTTCCGCGACATCGAAGGCCAGTTCGACAAGATCGTTTCGATCGAAATGATGGAGGCACTCGGGCATCAATACCTGCCGGCTTTCACGGATTCGTTGTCCCGTTTGCTAAAACCTAAGGGCCGGCTCGCGCTCCAGTTCATTACTTGTCCAGACGGCCGCTATGACTCGTTCCGCAAGGGCGTCGACTTTATCCAAAAACACGTCTTTCCCGGTTCGTTGCTGCTCTCAACCAATCGTGTGAACGACCAACTGGCAAAGTCCGGTGGTTTCGTTCTCCGCGGCATGGAAGACTACGGTTTCGACTACACCCTGACCCTGCGTCAGTGGCAAAAAGCATTCGAAAGCCGGATCGAGAAGGTGCGTGAGCTCGGCTTCGACGACCGTTTTATCCGTAAGTGGGACTACTACCTGCGCTATTGCGAAGCAGCCTTTGCCATGAAGAATATCTCCGTGGTCCAGACATTGCATATGCGGGCCAATAACTTCGCGGGCTGATACTCTTCCGTATCGATGGGCGATCCAAACTTCGGTAACTCATAAAATGCTCTGGTTTCTACGTGCGCTTTTCATCGGCATCTTCCTGGCTATGTCTTCGCTTATTGTTTGGGCGAGCTCGGAGCAGCCGATCTTTGGGATCCCGCGGGGGGTATTCACCAACCCATGGTTCATCGCGACCCTGTTCGATGCCTACTTCGCTTTCATCACATTCTACGTCTGGGTGGCCTGGAAAGAGCGATCGACCGGTGCCCGCATGCTGTGGCTGTTGGTGGTGCTGATGTGGGGGAATTTCGCGATGGCTATCTATATGGTCATCGAACTCTTCCGTATCGATCATATCGATCGCCTCCGAGAAGTATTCACCGTGCGTCGAGAAGGGAAAATTGCCCTTCCCATTGCATTCATAATCTTGGGAGTCGCCGCATATTTACTCGGAGCAGGTCCACTTTTGGCATGAGCGCCGCAGCTGCTACATCTGCTGAGGTTACGGTGCCTCGTCGCGGTTTCTGGCAACGCCGCCTAGTCGATCCCATAGCGAGGCAGCTGACTCAAGGAGTCACGCCAGGTAAGATTACTTTCACCCTCTCACTGGGCACCGTCTGCTCCATGTTTCCCTTTCTCGGGTTTACGTGGTTGCTGAATCTTTCGGTCGGCCTACCGCTCCGACTCAATCAGCCGATTATGCAAACGCTCAACCAACTGCTTACCCCCGTGCACTTGGTCATGATCCTAGTTTACGTCCGCGTGGGAGAATGGATCTGGGGCGCCAGCGAGCACCGTTTTTCGGTGATCGAAATGGTGCAGTCATTTACTGAACTTTCCGTAGCGGAATTCCTATCCAGGTTCGGCTGGGCCGGAATCCACGCCTTTACAGCATGGAGCCTCACGGGACCGTTACTGTTCGGGGCTCTATACCTCATTTTGAAACCCATAATTAGCCGGCTGGCTGCCCACCGAACCAACCGAGATACAGTATGAGCCACCCACTGATGATATTGTCGATGACCGGCCTCTTAATGGTTTGGTTCTCACTCACCTTCTTACTCTGCCGACGCATGAACAACTACGGCATCGTCGACGTCGTTTGGTCTTATGCCTTTACGGGAGTGGCTTGGTTCTACGCATTCGCGGGCAACGGATGGAGTATGCGGAAACTCGTGCTCGCGTCGCTCGCGAGCGCATGGAGTATTCGACTCGGCTCCCATCTCTATAAACGCGTGATGAGTCATCACCCGGTAGAGGACAGCCGCTACCAACAGCTGCGAATCGATTGGAAAGATAACTTCGGGACGATGATGTTTGGGTTTTTCCAGCTGCAAGCCCTCGCGGTGGTCGTGCTTTCGTTGCCTTTCCTTCTCCCCGTGCACAACGCAGTGACCTATTTTTCGCATTGGGAAATAGTCGGCACCGCAATCTGTTTCCTAGCCCTTTGCGGCGAATCAGTCGCCGATGGACAACTTGCGGCTTTTCGCCGCAAGCCCGCAAACAAAGGCCAAGTCTGCAACGTCGGGCTATGGCACTACAGCCGACATCCTAATTACTTCTTCGAATGGTGTATCTGGGTCGGCTTCGGGATCTTCGCTCTGGGCTCTGTATGGGGATGGATCGGCCTGATCGCGCCCGCCTCAATCTACTACCTTCTACGCTATAAAACCGGCGTTCCCATGGCGGAAGAATCTTCGCTCAAATCCAAGGGGGACCTATTCCGTGAATACCAGAAAACGACCAATGCCTTTTTCCCAGGAACACCCCGCGCTTCGTCATGATTGATACGCTGCTAGAAAAGAACCTCCTGCCTGATTTCGCCGTGCGGATGGGCATCCGCAAACTGCTCGGCGAGCGCCTCAGAGAGGAATCAGGCTACGATGAATCCGCCTATGTGGCCAACCTCAAGAATCGCGGAATCGCGGAACAAACGGCCACGGCTAACGAGCAGCACTACGAGGTGCCGACGGAGTTTTACCTCAAGTGCCTCGGCCCTCGCTTAAAGTATTCCGGTTGTTACTACGAATCCGGCAATGAAACCCTCGAGCAGGCGGAAACGGCGATGCTCGACCTCTACGCCGAACGAGGTGAATTCACCGATGGCCAGGACATTCTGGAACTCGGTTGTGGGTGGGGCTCCATCACGCTCTACCTCGCGGCGAAGTATCCAAATTCCAAGATCACCGCGGTATCGAACTCCCGGACCCAGAAGGAACACATCGACGCGCAAGCCGTCACCCGCGGCCTGAATAACGTCACAGTCATAACAGCCGACATGAACGACTTCGACATCACGGCCTCTTCGTTCGATCGCGTAATCTCGATCGAGATGTTCGAACACATGAAGAACTACCAATCTTTACTAGCTAATGTTGCCCGCTGGCTACGATCTGGCGGCAAGTTATTCGTCCATATTTTCACCCACCAAAAATTCTCTTACCATTTTGTGGTGCGGGACCAATCGGACTGGATGAGTCGCTATTTTTTCACCGGCGGGCAAATGCCTTCACATCAGTTGCTCGCTGCGTTTCAGGATGATTTGAAGCTGGAGCAGGATTGGAAAATCAATGGACGCCACTACCAGCAAACCGCCGAGCATTGGTTGGAAAATATGGATCAGCATCGCGCCGAAATTGAACCGTTGCTCGTTGCCACATACGGAGCCGATCAAACGAAAAAATGGTGGGTCTACTGGCGGGTGTTCTACATGAGTTGCGCCGAACTCTGGGGTTACCGGAACGGCGAAGAATGGCTCGTGAGTCACTACCGATTTGTGAAGCCATGACGCTCGTTCGAGTAATCCTCTTATTCAGCTTATTCACGTCGAACGGCGCGCGCGCCAATGATGCTGGCTTACAGGGTGAGGCCGGTAATCTTTATGAGTCCGGGCTAATCGCCCAAAACGATCTTCGGACCAGCGAGGCATTAGAATTGATGCTGCAAGTAGAGAAACTCGCGCCCAAAAACCCCAAGGTGCTACAGAAGATAGCACGCCAATATTCTGATTCCACGATCGATGCGATTAGTGAAATCGAGCAACGCCAGCTTCTCGACCAAGCCCTAGCTTATTCCCAACGGGCAACAGACCTACAACCCAATGATCCCGTGAATGTGCTGTCTCTCGCCATCACTCGCGGAAAGATTGCCCAACTCGGTGATAACAAAGCCAAAGTCGAAGCAGCACGCATCATCAAGGCCGACGCCCGGCGCGCAATCGAACTCGATCCCGATTACGCGTGGGCCCACCATGTGCTCGGCCGCTGGCACCGCGAAGTAGACGAGTTGGGGGCAATCACCCGATTCTTCACCAAAATACTCTACGGCGGGCTGCCGGAAGCCTCCATTGAGGCAGCCGTCTACCATCTCGAAAAAGCGACCGCGTTAGATCCCGAAAGCCTTAGTCACTTCTTGGAACTAGGATTTGCCTACCAAGCTGCCGGCGAGATCAAAAAAGCCCGTAACATTTTTGAGCAAGGGCTCAGTATGCCTAATCGAGAAAAGCACGACGAAACCGTCAAAGCTCTAGCGCGTGAGGCTCTCGCGCAGCTCGGCTGAGTCTAGGGGCGCTACCGCATCACTCGCGACGACGACGCGAGCCCACGAGCCCTAGAGCCAAGGCCCCAAATAAAACGGCCGCGTGGGCGGGCTCCGGCACCGCCGAATAATTCAGATCGGTTAGAATCGCGAGATCGAGTGCCGTGAGAGTCTTACGGACGCCCGTTGAAATGCTCACGACATCCTGCGCTGCACCACCCTCGAGCGCGGTGCTAGAGATACTGGTGGCGAGATGCGCACCGTTTACGTCGACCAACCCAACACCGGTGCCATTCGCGGCAATACTATCCGCGCCCAACCAAATGGTGCCAGATACGTTAGAAGTCCACTCGTTGCCGAGGCCAAATCCCATCGCGTGAAGGATCTCGTGAAGCGCTACCGAATAGAAATCGATTTTGCCTACAGCCACCGCGGTGGTGTGGTCAAAGTGCCAGTAATTCCCTAGCCGAGTGGCATCATCAGTTCCATCCGCGTTGTCGGTATCGTCATCGAACCATAGGTTTCCTACGACTGGACCGTAGTTCAGGCTGTAATTCGCTGTAGTGCTGCCCACTGTAAAAGAGTCACTGAGATTTCCGATAATCGGAACCTGACTTCCGCGTTGGAAAACACTGTTCGACGCCGTCTCAGCAGCCGCCATTGCCGCAACCCACTCACTCTCAAACCCATTCACTCCCAAAGAAACCCCAGCTCCACCCGGGCCGCCCTGGCCTAAGGTGGATCCCTCCAAATTCCGGGCGCCCACAAAGATCTTAATCGTATCGGCCAAAGCCGTGAAGGTCGTGAGTTCTTATAAAGCGCCCGTCGAAGGATTCGTATAGGTAAACTTCCAATCCAGTGTCACTGTGGTGGAACCAGAAGTGCCAGTAACTCCTTCGGATTGAGTTGAGGTGATTGCCCCGATCGAGGAATTTAGAACGTCGCCGATATCGGATGCAGCTTGTTCAAGCGCGCTCTTGGCGGTGGCGTAGGTGCCAAAGAAATCCGTCGCGACTGAATCATGGGTATAGTCCAGCTCAATAGTCAGGGCGGAGGCTGAAACCGCGCTCAACAACGCCGCGGGAAGTATTTGGGAAAAGGGGAAACGTTTCATCGGGCAAGAGGTTCGAGCGCATCTGCGCGGGGTGCTTTATCAGGAAGTCGGACGGTGGGTTTCGCCCAGCGGACAGCATTGATGATCACGCGTTGAATATTGGGGTTAGCGTAAGTTGGGAAGGTTTCGTGGCCGGGTCGAAAGTAAAAGACTCGGCCGTGGCTGCGTTGCCAGGTCGCACCGGATCGGAAGACCTCTCCGCCTGCGAACCATGAGATAAAGATCAATTCATCCGGCTCCGGAATACCGAACGGCTCCCCATACATTTCTTCTTGCTCGAGTTCGAAATGCTCCGGGATCCCAGCCGCAATTGGATGAGACGGACGCACGTTCCATATCCGCTCTTTCTCTCCATCGTCTCGCCACTTCAACGAACACGTTGAACCCATGAGACGCTTAAAAGCCTTCGCATAATGCGCCGAATGCAGGGCGATGAAACCCATACCGGCGTGCACGTGGGCCGCCACGCGGTCGGCGATCTCGTCGGCCACATCGCCATGAGCTTTGTGCCCCCACCAGATCAACACATCGGTGGCATCGAGCGCCGATTCGGTTAATCCATATTCCGCTTCATCGAGAGTCGCCGTGCGCACCTCGATATCGGCTTCGTTTCCGAGAAAACCGGCTAACGCCACATGAATTCCGTCCGGATAAACCGCGGCGACTTTCGGGTTTTCTTTCTCGTGCCGATACTCGTTCCAGACGGTAACTCGAATTGGGGAAGGCATAGCCTTGGACACAAACAGTTCCGCCTTATCTAGCAATCTCGCACCGTCCTTTAGCGGGAAAATTTACGGAGATTTCGCAACGCGATCAGAAACGGCTTTGGCGGTTCAATCTCGAATGTCATTTCCTCACGAGAATCGGGATGCTTCAACGTCAGCTTCGTCGCACACAGCGCCAAACCTTCGACCATCGGCTTCTCTTCATCGCGCCCTTTGTAATTTCGTTTCAATCCCGACAACAACAACCGCACTTCCGACAGGCCATGCGCATCATCGCCCAGCACCGGTGCACCGATCGAGGCCAAGTGGGCCTGCACTTGCATCTGTCGGCTCGTTTCCGGTCGCGCTTCGAACCACACGAAGCGGCCGAACGACTCGAGCACGTTAAATTCCGTGAACGCGGGTCGCCCTCCCTTTCTCCGATAAACGTGCATCCGGCCAATCACGTGTTCATCGGGAGCGAGCGCATAACTGACTTCAAAAGATGCCGGTAGTCCCCCGCCCTCCGCCCGTAATAAGGGCAACGAGGTGACCTCCGCCGCTTCTTCCTCGCTCGCGACGACGGCAAACCCACAATAGACCCGCTCAACTGTTTTGCTCTGGAACTGACCGCTAAGAAAATCGAGACCCGTCTTAGACTTGGCGAATACGACCAGTCCACTCACTTCATCATCAATGCGATGAGTAGGTAATATCGGCTCACTTGAAGCGGCCTTCAGGTGATCAAGCAACACCCCACCCGGCCCTTTCCCGGCTGACTCTCGACGCGCAATAGACCAGCCCGCCGGTTTGTTGACCACCAGCATGGAATCATCTTCGTGCACTATCGAATATACGCTCACTCGGGCACGTTGGGTGATCTCCGAATCTCAAACAACCGGTAAAAAACAATATACCTCCCGGTGAGCGACTTAATCTGCTTGCTGCTCCGACCATGCCGTCGTCGCCTTGCGACCTAAACGGATTCAAAATGCCGGATTTATACAAACCTCTGCTGAATATCGCGGGTGACTGGTTCACGACGCTGACTCGTCGTCGCCTGCGGCAGAAACACCGGGCAGAGTGCTGCTAATCGGCGGAAACGTTTCCACCAATCAACTCGATGAGGAACAACTCGTTTCGATCGCGGACCTGTCGACTCTAGCGGCAGTGCAGCATCCGGAATGGATCGCCTGCCACTACTTTGAACCCGGTTCCCGAATCGCTCTGCTTAAAAATTGGGACAACATGGTGGAGCAAACCCTCAAACGCACCCGGAAGCGCGACATCTCCCTGATCGCCGGTAACCCGCAGTGGTTGTTGGCCTTTTCACGGCAAGCCTTGAAGAGGGTTTCTACCGCCAAACGAAAATACGCTTTCCTCGCAAAGTTATGGCCGCAACTGCGATGCATCGTGCTCTCCGGGGATTTCCCTGCTCCGATTACCGGCCAACTCAAGAAGATCGCTGGTTACGGAGTTATGATGCACGAAGCCTTCGCCACGGCCGAAGCTGTGATCGCCGCTCAAGGACCAGGCTCGCTGCCCGGGCTGCGCTTGCTGGCCGAAACCGGCGTGTATTTCGAGTTCTTACCTCTGGATGACTACGACCCGGACAAGCTGGATGAATTGGGCGAGAAGGCCGTGGCCCTGCCCGAGGTTTCACCCGACCGCAACTACCTACTCGTTCTCACGACACCTGCTGGTTTGGTGCGCCACCTTAGCGGCGATGTGGTGAAATTCGCCAGCATGCGTCCACCACGTATTTTACCGATGGGCCAAATTAGTCTACGCCTGAATACTTTTAGCGAGAACGTGTTCGCCCGCGATATGGTCGATGTGATCACCACGCTTTGTCGGGCAAAAAAATGGTCACTGACCTTTTTTCACGTGGCCCCTTTGCCGAGCCGCTCCGAACTCGGAGTGACGCACGGCTGTCACGAGTGGTGGATCGAACTTCGCCCCGGAACAGTCGACACTCCGATGGGGCCCACCATAGCCAAAGAGCTGGATCACTTACTCCAGAGTTCACACGAAGGTTATAAATCCCAACGAGCAGCCGGAAATTTGAGCGCCCCATACGTGCGACTCGTGATGCCCGGTGCCTTCGAACATTGGATGAAGCATAACCAATTGTGGGGCGGGCCCCATAAGCTGCCCATCACACGCAACGATCGAAAAATCGCGGACAGTCTCACCGGGATGGCGAGATTCGCAATAGATTAAAAAAACCAACTCGTCCGCGAGGAAGTTGGCACGCCCAGTGCTATTCTAAACATCCATCCGGTCTAACCGGGTTTTGGGGTTAGATGGATGTTGGTTCGCATGGACTAACTAGAAAACAATGGGTCCGCCGTTAAGGGGTTTTCGGCGGGCCCTCCCCAAAGGGCACCACCTGCTGCTCGGTTAAAGCAACTCCCGCACGAAGGGCTCGTAATCCTCCCGTGCCATCGCGCCTTCTTTGCGATGTCGCACCTTTCCATCGCGATCGATCAGGAAAGTCGTTGGGATCACCTGCACGCCACCAAACGCCTCCACCATCGCTCTGTCGCCCATGACGATCTCATAATTGATTCCCATCTGTTCGGCGAACTGCTGCACCACAGCGGGGCCATCTTCATCGAGTGAGACCCCTACGATCACCAGTCCTTCATCGCCCAACTCCTGCTGCATCTCGATGTAACCAGGTATCTCGGCCCGACACGGCGGACACCACGTAGCCCAAAAGTCCACCACCACTACCTTACCCTTCAGTTCTTCCGAACTCAGGGTTGAACCATCGAGGCGCGAGAGGGACCAATCAGGTCCCGCCACAGATACGATATCACCGGCCGTTGTCTTGTCGTCTCGTGTTCCGCATCCCGCCCAAGCGTAGAGCAGTGCGGCGCTCAAAAATACCCAAATTACTTTTTTCATAATTACCCTTGAATTCAAAGTTGGACAGCCGACTTACGACTTTCTTAAAACCTCGCAATCGGGACGATTTAACTCACCGGCAACGTCGAGGTTCGTCGCCAGAAACTCGGCCATAAGTCACCCGAAGACAAAAATGCGACGACCATAAAGCCCACTCCCTTGAGGGTCAGTGTCGCGGCGATCTCCGGTTGGCCGTTCATCCCAAACTGGACCGCACCATTGAGCAAAATAAGGCCAAGTGCCACTTCGATAGCAGAGACCGACGCGAAGAACGTGCGACTACGCATCTGCGTCAGTAATCCACCGGAACGCACCTGGCGCCCGCCCTTTGGCGTGCGCACAAATTCACCACCGTTAGAAAATAACCCCTCAAAGAACGCGGCGCATAAGGTGACGCTCAGGGCCAGCCCAAAGGACAGCAACAAAGGCGAAGCCAACAGCCACCCCAAGCCTTCGCGCCACTCGCGGCGTTGGAAAAATTGTCCGGCCACATAAAATGCCACGGGAGCTCCACCAGCCAGTAATACGACCGCGGGATTGGCGAGATGCCACCACGCGCCGAGCTGATCACTGGCAAACCAGAGGTAAGGCAAAAACAGGAGGGAAAACGAAACTAACAAAGGATGCACCACGCCAATCGTGAGATGCCACCAGGCCTCACGTTTCACTCGAGCCGGCAACGATGATGACATCACTTGTCCCAGCACTTTCCGCGCGACTTGGATGCCGCCCTTCGTCCAACGCCGCTGCTGCGACTTGAATGCGATCAGATTCTCCGGCAATTCCGACGGAACTGAGTAGCGATCGAGATACACCAAGCGCCAGCCACGTAGCTGCGCCCGATAACTGATATCAAGATCCTCGGTGACCGTGTCACTGGTCCAATTACCCACATCGAGCAGCGCCGTGCGGCGCCAGATCCCCGCCGTGCCATTAAAATTAAAGAATAAACCAGCCGCCGCTCGGGCCGTTTGTTCGACCACGAAGTGAGCATCCAGAAATACTGCTTGGAATCGGGTGAGTAGACTTTGCTTGCGATTGGCAAATTCCCACCGCGCTTGCACCACCGCCACATCATCCGCTACAAAGTGAGGCATCATGCGTTCGAGAAAGTCGGGCTCGGGTCGGAAGTCCGCGTCGAAGATCGCAAAAAACTCCGCGTCCGTAAGTTCTATCCCATACTTGAGGGCACCCGCCTTGTATCCTTCACGCTTGGGCCGACGAACATGGGTCATTCGCGCGGCCGCATCGGAGTTCTGCTCGATCCACCGCGCTATGATCTCGGGAGTCTCATCGGTAGAGTCGTCGAGGATCTGGATCTCACATTCAGACTCCGGCCAGCGAATCGACGATACCTTTTCCAGCAAAGCCTCAACGACCAGCGGTTCATTAAACAGCGGGAGTTGAATACACACCTTGGGCGTGCGCCCCAAATCAGGTTCAACCAGTACTGGCCGCTTCATGGCGCGCCAATAGAGCACCAGCATTTTCAGACGATGAGCACCATAGAGGGTCAGTCCGAACAGGATCAGAAAATAAACGGCAGTGAGCAAAGTCGACATCAGCAGAGAATTAGAGCCGACACCGTGCCCGTTTATGCCCCAAAAACAACTTCGAGAGGATTGAGACCTACTTGGCCGGCCCCACGGACGTGCTCAACTCCATGCCCAACACCTCGATAAACTTGCGCATCGCGGGGGTGAGCACTCGTCCCTTGCGATGCAAAATCGCCAAAGGTCGGGTAAAGTTTTTATCCTTGAATGATAACATCTTAAGTGACCCTTGCTGGGACTCACGCTGCACGGTGGCTTGGGGCACGATGGCCACGCCATGGTCGATTTCAACCGCCCGTTTTACGGTCTCGATATTGTCGAATTCCATGACGGGTTCTATATCGATTTTATTATCACGGAAGATCTGATCGACGGCCTTGCGAGTCGGAATATCCGGATCAAAGCCAATAAATTTCAATCCACTCATCTCCGGCAGCTCCACGGGGCCTCCTCGCTTGGCGAGCGCATGTTCGGGATGAGTGATCAACACCAGATGGTCGTCACGGAACGGGAGGGCCTCGATTTGACGATGCTTGAGAGGAAAAGCCACGAGTCCAAAATCCACTGAGTTATGGAGGATGTCCTCGTAGACAAGATTTGAACGACGATACTCCACCCGCACATTCACCGACGGGAAATCGTGGAGGAAGCGTTTGATGTAGGGTGGCAACTCGTGCAGCCCAATCGAGTAAATCGTCGCGATACGAATCGTGCCGCTGATCACCTTTTTCATCTCCTGCAATTCGGAGAGCAATTTGTCGTAGCCGTGCAGCAACTCCTTAGCCGTTTCATAGACCGACTGACCTTCACGCGTGAGCTGAAACTGCTTCTGACTGCGATCAATGAGGAGCGTTTTAAAATGCTTCTCCATCGCGCGAGCTTGCTGGCTAACCGCGGATTGGGTGATACCGTTGATCTTGGCAGATTTCGAAAAACTTCTGGTTTCGACGAGATCAGCGAAGACCTTAAAATTCTCAATTTGCATAAGTAGCGGACAGTTCAGAGTAAGGTATAATCTGTCCTTATCATGAAGCAACCTATAAACCCCCCTACATGACACCCGAATATTCCACCTTCGTGAGCAACGCTGATACCGTCCGGGCAGAGATTACCACGGCCTGCGAGGCCGCTGGACGTGTGCCAACTGAAGTCGAACTATTGGCAGTAACGAAAAACCATGGAGCATGGGCACCTGAATATGCCGCGCGTTACGGTCTGACCGGCGTGGGTGAAAACCGGGTGCAAGAAGCCATGGAAAAGAAACCGCTCGTAGCAGCTCCCTTGCGATGGGAATTGATCGGTCACCTTCAATCCAACAAAGCCCGTGTAGCGGCCGAGAACTTCGACCGCGTGCAGAGTGTAGACAGCGTAAAACTGCTTCGCCGCCTCGATGCCGCCGCCGCTGAGCTTAATCGAAAACTGGGCGTGCTGCTTCAAGTGAATGCGGGGGACGATCCCGCCAAATTTGGCGTCGATTTGGCGGACGCACCATCGCTCCTAGAGGCGGCACTCGCCCTCCCTCATCTTCAAGTCGACGGTCTCATGACCATCGCACCTTTAGCCGATGATGTTTCGATTGCCCAACGCACTTTCGCCAACCTTCGGGAGCTCCGCGACCGGTTGGCATCCGACTTTGGGACGCCGCTCGCAACCCTCTCTATGGGAATGAGTGGCGATCTCATTCCCGCTATCGCGGCAGGGAGCACACAAGTTCGAATCGGCACGGCCCTATTCGGTCGCCGCTAGCTTACTTTAACCGTAGTCGTCTGACTAAAAAACGGAACCGGGCGCACTCGAAATGAGCCAAAAACAGACTGTGTAAATTCAGTGCTTAATCTTGCCACCTTTTCCGAAATCGATTGTCTGAAAGATCGTGGAAACGTTGACCTTACTCCCCACGCAGCGAGCCGCTCTCCTGAGTCTGCTTGATGATTCTAACGCCACCGTCCGGCGAGAACTGAGCTATTATTTCACCGGGCTCGGGAACCCGGCGCGGGATTTCCTCCGCGATACGGCGAAGAGCTCTAACCGACATCTCGCTTGGCACGCGCGCCGCTATCTGGAAAAGCTCCGGCTGAGTGACCCCAAGGCGGAATTCCGGGAGTTCATCCAGTCGCTCAATTACGAATTGGAATCCGGTTCACTCATGATTGCCCGAACGGTGCGCCCCGACCTTGATACCGGGGCGTGTTGTGAAGCCCTCGATCAAATCGCCGACCGCTGTCGAGAGCTCATCATCGAGCCTTCCGGCACGCGGGCGAAATGCCGCGTCATTAATCGCATTCTTTATCACGAAATGGGATTTCATGGGAACGTAGAGCACTACACGGATCCCAATAATAACTTCATCGATCAGGTCCTGGAAACCCGCCGCGGCATTCCCATATCGCTATGCACGATCTATCTGCTGGTCGCGTATCGACTCGGGCTTAACCTCGAACCTATCGGACTCCCTAGGCACTTCATGATCGGTTGCTTCACGGAGGAACGCCCCTTCTTTATCGATGCATTCGATGGAGGCATCTTCCGCTCACCCGAAGAGATTTTTGTGTTTCTGCGGTCACACAACATGTCACCGCAACTGGCGGATCTGGCGCCAACCCCCGTGCGCGAGGTGCTGTGCCGCAGTTGCCGTAATCTGGCCAACCACTACGCGGCCAACGGCGACCGCGACCACTCGAGCCTCTTCGATAGTTTCGTGACTGAGTTCGAGGCGATCTACGCCAAGAACATGATGTAGGCGTCGATAGGCGCAGGGGCGGGTTGACATTCCTCGATCCGAAATTCGCACTCCGCCTTTGATGGAGCCCATTCTTACACTTGCCGATTTAGACAACTGGTCGTTCGAAGGCACTGCCCTCGCGGTGCTGGGGCATCCGATCAAGCACTCGATCAGTCCGGCGATGCACAACACCGCCCTCGCTGAAATGGCCGAAACCGACGCGCGCTTCCACTCTTGGCGCTATTTCCGTTTCGACGTTCCGCCCGAAGACCTTCCCGTTGCTCTCGAACGACTGCATGCGGCCGGATTCTTTGGGCTCAATCTGACCGTGCCGCACAAAGTATTGGCTTTTGATCTTATCGCTGGAGTCGACGACCGCGCCCAACCCATCGGGGCCGTAAACACGCTCCGCCGCAACGATGCGGGTTGGCATGGGTTCAATACCGACGGCTACGGCATGGCGACCGCCGTGCAGGAAGATCTCAACATCGATCTATCCGGAACCCACATCACCCTACTCGGCGCGGGTGGCGCCGCGCGTGGCGCTGCCGTAGAATGTCTGCAACGCGGGTGCGCCTCACTGCACATCGCCAATCGCACCGCGGCAAATCGGGATGCTTTGATCGCTCAGTTGCAGCCGATCAAAGGCGACATCCCGGTGAATGGCTTTAGCCCACAAGACATCCCGCAAGATCTTCCGGCAAATACTCTAGTGATCAACGCCACCAGCGCCGGACTCAAAGCGGGCGACCCGTTACCGGTTGATTTGAAAGCGCTGCCCAAACCCTGCGGCGTATTCGACATGATTTATAATCCCGCCGAAACCAAACTCCTCGCTGCAGCCGCCGCTCAAGGAATCCCCACCGCCAACGGTCTTTCTATGCTAATTCATCAAGGCGTCCGCGCGCTTGAAATTTGGAGCGATACTGCCGTGCCCTTCGACGCCATGCGCCGCGCGGTTATTGCCAAATAAAAAACCCCGCCGCGCCGAAGCGAGACGGGGGTCGAAAAAATCGAATTCGATTTGAGGTAATCCGGACTACGCGAGATCGAAACGGTCGGCGTTCATCACCTTCGCCCAAGCAGCGACGAAATCTTGCACGAACTTTTCCTGCGCATCGTCGGTCGCATAGACTTCCGAGAAGGCCCGCAGTTGAGAGTGCGAACCAAATACCATGTCAACGCGGGTGCCGGTCCATTTCACATCGCCGGTGGCGCGGTCACGAATTTCAAACGCATCATCCGCTTCCGACGTCGCCTTAACTTCATTCCCCATATCGAGCAGGTTCACGAAGAAGTCGTTGGTCAGCTGTTCCGGACGATCCGTGAATACACCGTGTTGGGATTTGGCATGATTCGCGTTGAGCACGCGTAATCCACCGACGAGCACGGTCATCTCTGGCGCGGTCAGCCCCATGAGTTGGGCCCGATCAACGAGTAGTTTTTCAACCGGCGCCGTGCATTTCGACTGGGCGTAATTTCGGAAACCGTCGGTCCGAGGCTCAAGCGGTTCGAAGGACTCGGCATCGGTGTGGGCTGGGGACGCATCAACCCGACCAGAAGCAAAAGGCACCTCTATGTCATGCCCAGCTTTCGAAGCCGCGGCTTCCACGGCGGCACTGCCACCGAGCACAATCAGATCAGCCAATGACACTTTCTTGCCATCACTTTGCGCGTCATTGAAGGCCTGCTGGATCCCTTCCAAGGCCGCGAAAACCTTCTTGAGTCGAGCAGGTTGGTTGACGTCCCAATCCTTCTGCGGCGCGAGACGGATGCGGGCACCATTGGCGCCACCCCGTTTGTCCGAACCACGGAACGTCGAAGCCGAAGCCCATGCCGTAGAGACGAGTTCTGAAATCGAGAGACCCGCATCGAGTATGGAAGCCTTCAGACCAGTAATATCCGAGGCATCAATCGACGCGTGATCAGGGGCAGGAAGAGGATCCTGCCAAATGAGATCTTCAGCCGGAACTTCCGGCCCCAGATACAAGGACTTCGGCCCCATATCGCGGTGGGTGAGTTTGAACCACGCTCGCGCAAATACATCGGCGAACTGATCAGGGTTCTCCAAGAAACGACGAGAAATCTTCTCGTAAGCGGGATCGAATCGCAGCGAAAGATCGGTCGTGAGCATCCGGGGGCGTTGCTTCTTTTCCGGATCAAAGGCATGAGGAATCGTCTCCTCAGCGTCCTTCGCCACCCATTGGTGGGCACCGGCTGGGCTCTTCTCGAGTTCCCATTCGTAGTTGAAGAGGTTTTCAAAATAGTTGTTCGACCATTTATCGGGGGTCGTTGTCCAAGTCACTTCGAGTCCACTGGTAATAGCATCCGCGCCTACTCCCGTGCCATGGCTGCTGGACCATCCTAGGCCCTGTTCGGCCATTGAGGTGGCTTCCGGTTCGCGACCCACATGATCGTCAGCGGCAGCACCGTGGGTTTTACCAAAGGTATGGCCACCCGCGATGAGGGCCACCGTCTCCTCATCGTTCATCGCCATGCGGGCAAACGTTTCCCGAATGTCGATCGCGGCGGCTACGGGGTCCGGGTTGCCGTTAGGTCCCTGTGGATTTACGTAAATGAGCCCCATCTGCACCGCGCCGAGCGGTTTCTCGAGTTCCCGGTCTCCGGTGTAGCGCTTGTCACCTAACCACTCGGTTTCGGCGCCCCAGTAGACGTCCTCTTCCGGCTCCCATACATCAGCACGGCCGCCGCCAAACCCAAAGGTCTTGAAACCCATGGACTCAAGGGCGCAATTGCCCGTGAGCACGAGGAGATCAGCCCAGGAAAGCTTACGACCATACTTCTGCTTGATCGGCCACAAAAGGCGGCGGGCTTTGTCCAAATTGGCGTTGTCTGGCCAGCTGTTAAGCGGAGCAAAGCGCTGCTGACCAGCTCCGGCTCCACCACGACCATCGGTCGTGCGGTAGGTGCCCGCGGCATGCCAGGTCATGCGAACAAAGAACCCTCCGTAGTGGCCGAAATCAGCGGGCCACCACGCCTGCGAGTCGGTCATGAGCGCATAGAGATCCTCTTTCACTGCTTTCAGATCGAGCGTCTTGAACTCCGCCGCATAGTCGAAATTCGGATCCATCGGATCCGACAAATCGGAATTTTGATGGAGCATCTTGATGCTCAGTTGGTTTGGCCACCAACTGCTATTGCCGTTTGCTCCAGCCGAGGTCGGCTGCTGAGCACCGCCATGAAGGTGAGGAAAGGGGCATTTGCCACCAGTGCTGGTATCGTGAGGGTTTTCCATGAGGTTATAAGAGGGATTTAGGGGGAATAAATTCGATGACATCTACCCGAAGCGATGTCGGAAGGAGCAACCAAGCAAATCGGACCAATCGGTGCAAGGCGCGGTCTGCAATTTAGACACGTTTTTAGATCGGTCGCGTGAGCGCGATATCGCACCACTCGCCCATCTCCCGGGCCTCGACGGCCCAATCAGGCACAACTGGGGTGAAGGCGGCCTGAATCGTGCGCACTTCTACCACCAGGATTCCACTCAAAATGAGCAAACCTCCAGGCTTCACCGCCGCCGTGAGTTGAGGCACATACTCGGCGAGGATGTGACCCAGAATATTCGCGAGCACCAAATCGTAGGGTCCATCCTTGAACCCCGTCTCCAAATCGCCTTCGAAGAAATCAAGTGGATCCGACAAGTCATTGAGTTCCGCGTTTTCCTGCGCGATGCGCACGGCCTCAGGATCGTTGTCGAAGCCTTGCACATGGGTAAAACCAAGCCGCGCGGCAGAAATAGCCAAAATACCAGAGCCGCAACCCGCATCACTAATTTTGGCATCACACGGCGCGTTCTCCGCCCACGCTACCAGCCGTTCGCAACAGAGCCGCGTGGTCTCATGATTGCCCGTGCCAAAGGCCATGCCCGGATCGAGCCAAATCGCGACATCGCCGTCCTTCATCCGATGGCTTTCGCGTTCCCAAACCGGCACCCAATGCAACCGCCCGCAGCGCCACGCCTGAAAGTGTAACTTGTAACTCTCCTTCCAATCTTCATCGGCCATCTCCTGAAACGCAGCTTCGCCGGCTTGCGGAACCAATGCCGCAATTTCTCCCCACTGGGTTCGAGCATCGGTTTCATCGTCAAATAGCCCGATGACCCAAGCGGCCGGGATCAGCACATCATGCATCACGCTCCAGCGCTCATCTTCGCGCACGAGGAGCATCATATCGACTTCATCCACCAACTCGACCGGCAAGGTCGCTTTAACTTCCCATAGACTCATGCGCGGACCTCAACGTTTCACCGCGCCGAACACAACTGCAGACCGCGGTGCACTCAGGAGCTCGTCACCGTCACGGTGCTCGCAACCATCACGGCCACGATCATCACCTGAATTGATTCAATCAATGCAGCCGTCGCGGCCCCCAATTTTTCACCTGCGATCACGGTTTCGATATGCATGCGACGCGATTTGAGCGCCTTGCGGTCAAATAGATGAGGTAAAAAAGCCCCTCCATTCACCAGAGAGAGCAGAATAACGGTGGCGACTTCCACCTCGGCGGTATCGGAGAAGATCGCAGCTTCGAGCCGCTGACGAATTTCCGCTTCCGGAGCCACCTTCGCTTCCGGGTAAACGACGCGATTGAAAACCCACAGCACCTTGGCTTCGCGTTGTTCCAAAATGCCAAGCTTCACCAAACGTTCAGCCACGCGGGCCTTGAGTTCTTTAGTGCCCGCAATCTTAACGAGCCAGTGATCGACTGGCCTGAGTTTGGGCGAGGCGGATATTTCTTTGAGCCACTCGTCGGCCAGCGAGTCGCCTATCGGTTGAGGATCAATGACCACCAGTTGGGTTTCCGATCAAACAACGAACCCGTTGATTTCGCTTCAGTCACGGACTGAATACGCACGTGCTTTCGCCGCATCAATTCAGCCAGCACCGCTCCTGCTACGACCTGCGAATACCAACTTCCCGTTTCAATCCTGCCTTCATCATCCGATAACGCCAACAGCGTTACCTCTTCGTGCAAGAACAGTTCAGGCTTCTCTTTCATATTTCAGGAACTTAGTTGATCAAATCTTCAACCCCGCGTCTTCGGGCAGACCGAGGCGGATGTTCATGTTCTGGATCGCAGAACCGGAGGCGCCTTTGCCGAGATTATCCACCCGCACCATGACCAGCGCTTGCTCGTCGTGGCCCGTGACCAAAACGTCAGCACGGTTGGTGCCGTTACACGCCTGCAGGTCAAAGAAACCTCCATCAAGATTCGCCGCATCGTCGCCCCGAGGCAGAACTTTCACGAAGGTCTGGCCCGCATAGGCGTCGGCTAAGACGTTATGAACATCCACGAGTTTCGGTGCTCCCGGAAGCTGCGGCAAAGCGAGCGGCACGGTCACCGAAAGTCCTTGCCGAAAAGGCGCGACCACCGGACTGAAAATGGGTGAATGCACGAGTCCCGCGTGTTGCCGCATCTCGGGCAAGTGTTTGTGGGCAAGGCTCAGCGCGTAGGGTCGCGGACTTTGCAACGTCTCCGGACGATCCGCCGCTTCATACTGCGCGATCATCTTTTTGCCACCGCCGCTGTAGCCGGTTAGCGAAAAGCAATTCAGCACCTGATCAGCCGGAATAAGGCCGGACTTCACCAACGGCTGCACCGCAAGGATGAACGAACCAGCATGGCAACCGATGTTGGCGATACGATTGGATGAGATGATGCGCTCCCGCCATTCCACACCGAGTTCCGGCAAACCGTAAGCCCAGTCTGGGTTCGTGCGGTGAGCCGTGCTCGCATCAATCAAAACCGTATTCGGATCTGTGACCAAGGCCACGGATTCGCGGGCCGCGGCATCGGGTAAACAAAGGAACGCAACATCCGCTTCATTGAGACAGGCTGCCTTAGCCACCGGATCTTTGCGCTTTGCCGGATCAATTGTGATCAGCTCGAGTTCCCAACGACCTGCAAGTCGCTCGTGAATCTGCAATCCGGTGGTCCCCTCGGACCCATCAACAAAAACCTTAAATTTCATGGAAAAATCAGCCTCAGGCGCCCCTTCTCATTACTCAAGCGCAGGATGAAAATGCCGTGCGCTGGAGATGTCGGTTCTTTCCAACCCGATCCCAAGATATTACGGCCAGTGAATCGCCTCCATCAACCCTGGGCACAAGCTCCCGGGACAAGGCCCGTAAAACTCACTCGTGGCGAAGCGCGTCGATCGGATCCAATTCGGACGCTTTCTTGGCCGGATAGAGGCCGAAGAAAACGCCAATCACAGCCGATACGGCTAGGGACAGGAGAATGATATCCGACTGAATGATCGTCGTCATTCCTCGGAATCGGGTGAGCGCTTCGCAAACGCCAAAAGCAATGGCGATGCCGGAAAGACCACCCACCAAACTCAACACCACTGCTTCGATCAAAAATTGCATCATCACATCGAAGCTCCGGGCTCCGACCGCGACCCGAATACCGATTTCCCGGGTGCGCTCCGTGACAGATACCAACATGATATTCATGACCCCTACGCCCCCCACGAATAGGGAGATCGCCGCAATCCAAGCGAGCAAAGTCGTCATCGTTTGGGTAGAGGAAGTGAACGCCTCGGTAAGCTCGGTTTGGGTTCGCACCGAGAAGTCGTCGTCCTCGCCATCAATGAGCTTATGCGCCTGGCGGAGCGTTTGAGAAACTTCTTCTTGCGCCGCTTCCAATAAATCCATGCTTACAGCACTGACATAGATCTGGCTCACGTATCGGGAATCTCCCCTCAATCGATAGGCCGCTGTCGTTAGCGGCACCAAAACCACATCATCCTGATCCTGTGCTCCGTTCGAACCTTTCTCCTCGAGTAAGCCTATGATCTTAAAAGGAACTGACTGGATTCGAATACTCTGCCCGATCACATTTCCTCCGCCGAAAAGATTGTCTTGGATGGATTTTCCCACGACGGCGAATTTCGTTTTCGCCCTCATGTCTCGCTCGGTGAAAAACGATCCCTCTTCGAGTTCCCAGCTCTTGATCACGGTAAAATCCGGTGAGACTCCCATCACCGACGATGACCAATTCGTTCCTCCGCCGATGATTTGACCATTTACGGTCACGATTCCGGATACCGCCATCACCAGATCGCACTGTTCGCGAATAGTCTGCTCATCGCTCATGAACAACGTGCGAGCACTGCCGGACCCTCGGCGAACCCCGCCGGCCGAATTTGACGCGGATCGCACCATGATCAAATTCGTCCCCAGTGAATTGATCCGCGTTTCGATTTCCTGCTGAGCACCCTCGCCAATGGCGACCATCACAATCACGGCACCCACTCCGATGACAATTCCCAGCATGGTCAGGATGCTGCGGGTGCGGTTTTTAAACAGACTGCTCAGGGCTATTTTCAGGAGCTTAAAAAATTTCATAACGAGTGTCCAAAAGGTTGGAAAGGCCGGGCTGATTCCGATACGGTTTGGCCGGGAGCATACTACAAGCCGGTGACTCCGGAAAATTTCTCGAGCTCAACTCGAGCGTCGCGCTGATCCTCGATCTCCATGTCCCGCACGACAACGCCGTCCCGCATTTCAACACATCGCTTGGAAAACAACGCAATGTCCGGCTCGTGAGTTACCAGCACGATAGTGATGCCTTGCTCATTCAACTCTTGAAACAAGCCCATCAAATCGAGGGAGGTGCGGGAGTCCAAGTTTCCGGTGGGCTCGTCCGCCAAAATCAAAGCCGGATCATTCACCAACGACCGAGCGATAGCGACCCGTTGCTGTTGGCCTCCTGAAAGCTGTTGCGTCTGATGATCCATCCGATCGCCCAATCCGACTCGCTTCAGGCACTCCGTGGCCTTGTCGCGAGGTTTGATCTTTGTCTTCTTCCGCTGATAAACCAAAGGGAGCTCGACGTTCTCCAACGCAGAGGTTCGGGAGAGTAGATTAAAGCCTTGAAAGACGAACCCGATTTTCTCGTTTCGGACATCCGCGAGTTCATTTCGAGACAATCCTGCGACCGGAACTCCATCCAACGCATAAGTTCCGGTAGTCGGTCGGTCCAGACACCCGAGGATATTCATAAAGGTCGATTTCCCCGATCCGGACGCTCCCATAATTGAAACGAACTCACCCGAACCGATCGTAAGATTCACCCCTCTCAAGGCATGAACAGGCTCGGCCAATTGATAGGTCTTCCTCAGGTCTACGGTCTGTATGACTGCTGGCATGATATTTAAGAATTTGAGAAACTAGAATCCACGACCACGACCACCGCCTCCGGGACCACGGCCGCCACCACCACCAAAGGCGCCACCGTCACCACGACCACCAAAGGCGGGCGTGGGGTTTGTCGAAGGCGTGAGCACTTTCGCAATGATCTCGACACCTTCAATATCTTGATCCGCTTGAACCGGGCTGACCTCCGTGGTCAATCCATCACTCACCCCCGTGCGAATGGACATCATCTGAAGCTCCTTGGCCTCGTCCAAATACCAAATCACGGCCATACTTTGACGACCTCCGGCACCGCCTCCGCCAGAACCACCGCCTCCCGCTCCACGCTGGCGCCCGCCACCTAAAAGGCTAGCACCGCCTTCGCCTCGCTGCCGACCTTCACCGCCGCCGGCTCGCTGGCGACCTTCGCCACCACCACCGCCAGACGATTCCCGCTGGGCAATAAGTTCTTCCCGCCGCTCCTGCATTTTGGCGATCATGGCGTCGTCCATCTTAAGACTGAGAGCCGAAGCGGGGACCGAAACTACATTTTTGACTTCCTCCACCACAAAATCCAGCGTCGCCGTCATCCCCGGCAGAAGCACGCGTCGCGGATTTTCGGTTTCCACCACTACCGTGTAATTCACCACGTTCTGCACCACCTTGGGCTGCAATCTGATTTCCGTCACCGTGCCGGTAAAGTTCCGTTCCGGAAAAGCCGCCACGGTGAAGCGGACGACTTGATCTGTTTCAATCTGTCCAATATCGCTCTCGTCGACGTTCGCCAGAATTTCCATAAGGGAAAGATCTTCCGCAATGATGAACAATCGAGGGGTATTGAAACTCGTGGCCACCGTTTGGCCCTTCTCCACGTTTCGATCAATTACGACCCCGCTAATCGGCGATCGAATCTCCGAAAAATCCCTGCTTCGTTCGATTCTTTCTAACGAGGCCTCGGCGCTCATGACACTTGCTTCCGCCGTTTGCAGCGCGATCTCGTAGCCGAGAAAGTCCTTTCCAGATAAGAATCCTTTCTCATTCACCGGCTTGAATCGCTCGAAATCCAGTTTTGCCTTTCGGAGGTTCGCTTTTTGACGAAGGAGGTCCGCTTCCGAGCTTTTCACTTGGGCGTTCAATACTGAAGGGTCAATCAGAGCGAGGAGCTGTCCCGCTTCAACAATGTCATTAAAATCCGTATACACCTCCTCAATCGTCCCTGATACTTGGGAACCGATTTCGACAAGCTCACGAGCCGTCAATGTTCCGGTCGATGACACCATATTCTGAATGGTCTTCCGTTCAATCTTGGCAAAATTGTAAACCGGACCGGTCGTTTCATCGGTCGTGGATTCGGCATAATAGCGATACCCACCATAGCCGACACCACCCAGGATCAACAGGGTTACGATAAATTTCATTTTCATAAAGAGTTACTCCAATTCAGGGATGCTAGCGTTCAGCTGATTGAGCAGAAAGGACTCGATGGTCCCGTCTTGAAACGAGATATCCAGTCGGTTGACGAAAAGGTCGAAGCGGGACTCCTCCACAGATACCGCCGCATCGAGACGGGTGGCCCGAAGGCTATTAACGTCCAGCAGGGTCGCCGCACCCGCTTCAAAACGCGCTTGCTCCGCTTCCAGGGCGATCTCCGCGGAACTCAGTTGCTCCTGGGACGCTTTCAACTGGAGTTTCGTTGAGTTGAAGTTGAGCAGCGCCAGTCTAAAATCGGTCTCCGCGGCCTGCTCCAGACCAGCCAAATCGAGCTCTTCCTGATCGCGCTGCAAGCGGGCTCGCACGATATTGGTCTCCGTTCGCCTCCGATCAAAAATCGGTATGGATACGGATATCCCCCCGGATGCATCGGGCTGATTTTTGAAAAATTGCTCACCAAAGTTTCCGAACGGACTCCCCCCGGAATAACTGGTGCGTAAACTCGCAGAGGCACTCACCGATACCTTGCGGCCGGATTCAGCGATCCGGATGCCTTGCTTCGCCGCGTTCAATCGGAGTTTTTGAGCTAAAACATCGGATCGATTAAAAACGCGGGCCAAAGACTGTGAGACGTTAGGCTCACCGATGTTTTCCGGCTCCAGCCAAACAGCGTTGTCGAGATTTAGCGTGATGGGCGTGGAGGGCGGCAACAGCAGCAGATCCTTTAAAAGATATAGGCCACTTTCATATGATCGTCTCGCCTCCGCGACTCGTCGTTCACTGTCCGCGACCAAAGCAAGTTGGCGTTGAACATCCGCGAAAATCCGAATCTCACTCTCATAATCGACCTGGATCCGCTCGAGGTTTTCGCGGCGCGACGCGAGTTCTTCCGTTTGAATATCGATCTCCTTCAAGCGCAGGTCCGCCTCCAGATAGCGGGCTACTGATTGAAACAGGATAAACTGCCGGGAACGGTCAAAATCCTGACGACTGGCCTGCAGATTGAGGCTCGCCTCCTTCAGAGACGCTTCGCGCTCACCTCCGCGATAAATGGTCATCGAGGCGTTCAATCCCGCATTCGCCGATTCAGAAAATTCGCCTGTATCCCAAACCGGTTCTCGGCCATCACCTGAATAGCGCAGCGCCCCCCCCGCACTCGCGGTCAGACTAGGGTCAAAATTAGCCTCTTCAGCCACGACCGTGTTTTCGCGAAGCCGAATTTGGATGCTCGAGCGCTTGAGCGAAAGATTTCGATTCAGGGCCAAAGAAATCACTTCGGGCAAAGCAAGGTCCCGCTCCATCGGAATCTCATTCCCCGAATTTTGAGCGGAAGCAGATATCGAATTTGTGAGGAGGAGTGCCAGTAGATATAACGGTCGTCGCATCGGAAAGATTAGGGCTAGAGCGGCTAACCGAAGCTATGACGTGATCGACCACCTCAAGGTTACACAAAAACAGTTTTAATTTTTTAAGCGCCGATTCGCCTCCCGGCCATGCCTTAGAAAACTATCGTCTCCCTGTTGCTAACAGGCACAAAATCTTGGGTTAATGCCCGCTACTCAGTCGGGCCACGACCGCAGGCAGCAATGTGTGTTCTGCCCTGTGAATCTTATCGGCGAAGGTCACCAGCGTATCATCGGGGTCGATCCGCACCGTTGCTTGGTCGACGATCGGTCCACCATCCACTTCAGCGGTCACGTAATGCACCGTGCAGCCGCTCACCTTCACGCCTCGTCGCCACGCTTGGCCGATTCCATCGAGCCCCGGGAAACTCGGTAGCAGACTTGGGTGCAGGTTGATAATCTTACCCGCGAACGTGCGAATGAACTTCGGCTTAATCACCCGCATGAATCCGGCCAGAACAACCAAATCGGCGCGAAGCGCGGTAATCGTGTCGATATAAAGATCCTCCCCCTCTCCCTCCAGCTTTGTCTTGAATGGGGCTGGATCCAAATACTGCGCGGGCACCCCAAACGTCTTGCCGTGGGCGAGGATTCCCGCTTCCGGCTTATCGGCGATAATTTGCACCACTTCGGCCTTACCCAACGCACCATCGCGTTGAGCCTGCAAAATGGCTTTGGCATTTGATCCGGTGCCGGAACCTAGAATGACGACGCGCATGGCCTCCATTTCGGAGGCGCCGTGCTCGAATTGGCAATCTGCTTCGTGCTCGCATCATGGAATACTTCCGATGCCGACGATCAAAGGTAGGGGAAGAAGCATCTCGTCCCGACTGTCCACCCTCTACGTTCAGATATTCCAGACACCTGTCGGCTCGACCTTTGGGCTCAACTCCGAATGATCGGCTCACGATTTCAGGGAGCCTTTTGAAACTATGAAAATGGCGCTACCGGATCGCCCTATAATCTATTTTGCGACACCGTAGTCCACGGTCCGTTAATCGGAATCAACTACACCTTCCTATCAACGGGTATCCGGTTAACGACGTTTCGTATACCAAGACCCATCCGGTCGTTCGATTGCTTCGAGCTGGTCCCTATCCAGTTCCTTTTTGTTGCGGAAAGAACGGGACTCCATTCGCACCACACGTTTCCCCTCGTTGCCTCGCAGGCGCGTAATTTTAAACACGCCACTGAGCTTACTATTGGCATCGTTCCACTCCACCGTATCTCCCTTCCGGGTTGGCGAGCAATCGCGCGATCGCATCCTTGAACGTCTGGCGAACCTCATCGGTGATCCGCACCCCGCCGAACATGTTGTAGCCCAATCCGGACACCATTTTGACGGGTGCTTTAAGAATACCCATGAAAAATCCCTGAGCCGCACCTTCGGCAGCTTCCTTGCCGGCCGTGCGGACCTGTCCGACTAGCGCGATGGCGTCATCGATGTAGTCCGGGATCGCGACCCGAACCGATTCCACTTCAGCCAAGATCGCCGGGATCTGCGCCTGGATACTCTCAATCTGCTCGACGATGGCGGGCACTTCACCCCGCACCGCCTCGATTTCGTTCAAAATATCCGGGATCTGAGTTTGGATACTTTCAATCCGCTCCAGCATCGGTGGAATGGCCGCACGCGCGTTTCCGATCTCCCCCACAATGGAGGGAATGGTTTCCCGATACGCCGCGGCTTCGGCTAGAATGATGGGCAGATCAGCCTGAATGCTCTCAACTTGAATCCGGATGTTAGCAACCTCCTCCACAATCTTCGGCACCAATTGCGTGATTTCATCGATTCGTTCCAAGATAGGGGGGAATTCCGCGGTGACCTCTTGAATCCCCGCCACCACAGGAGGCAGCCCATCTCCGACCTTCTTCAGACTGTGTCCGAAATAAACGAGAGCCGCGGCGAGGATGACTATCGCGCCGGCCAATACATAAAACGCCGCAGACCGAGAGAACTCAGAAGACATTCTTTTATAGATGCGACAACCGCTGGCTAAGCAAGCTCACCGGAAATTCTAAGAACGCACGGCGGTTGATTCCGGTTATCAGTCAGCCGAATGACCGTCTCAATTTTTTCACCAAGCCGGCCCCTCCCCTCTCCGCAAGATCAGCCAACCTCCAAAAGAAATGTCCGATCAGTAGTCGTGGTTAGTAACCTAAGCTAACAACACGCATAGACTCGAACGCTTAGCCCAAAGCTAGCGAAATTGATACGAATACAAATCGGCGTCTTTCATCTCGATGCGTATTCGCACTTCATGCCCGGCTAACCCTCTTAGCTCCCGGGCCATCGCCATTCGCCGTCGATCTCCTTACCGAAGATCAACTCACAATCGGCGGCAGAGAATCAATTAAGGCGCTCACATTATCGGTTCCGCTTCTGATGCCCTGAATATTTCGAATCAAATTCAGACTTAGCATCAACAACATCGGTCACAAGTCCGGCCTTTTTCATCAACACAATAGCTAGATAAGCAAAATCAATTTGATGATCCAAAAATCCCGTATTCGCACTTCGCGGGAAGAGGTGGTGATTGTTATGCCATTCACCTGAAACAAGCCCATAGACGGCTTGGTTAACCGAGAGATTGGTTCGGTCAAAATCTACTCCATCCTGCCATGCTTCTTTACCGCTTCCGTGGCCGTCATAATTAAAATACCGGAGAGCGATCAGATAAACGAAATTGGCTCCAATAACCGCTGTCGCGAGACTATGTCCTCCGATAAAATACAGCAGCGCATACCAAATAACCCAATTCATGATCACATTGGGAATCGTATGCAGTGGATTTGTTACCGTGCCCCACTTTTGATACTCTTTGTAGGAATTGGTATACACCCCCGAGTGAACCAACAAATTCCGGACTCTCTTGTAATCGTTTTCGGATAATTTCCGGGAGATGCATTGGTGATTTTCCTCCGAAAGCATACAATACCAAAAACCTCCTTTGGAGTTATACGGGTCGCCGGGTTTATCCGATAAAGCATGGTGAACGTAATGCGGCACGACATAGACTTCCTCCAACAGGAATCTTGGAACCATGTTCCTGAGCAAAATTTTCACCCAATTATACTTAATCTTAAAGGCGTGATGAGTGGCATAACGATGGTGCCAAATAGTTTGCTGCGTTCCCATAATTATGGCTGCGAAAACGAGCGCTACAATCAACGACAACCAGTCAAAGAAAAATGCCATAAATACAAAAAATATTATACCTGTTAAAAAGAGAGATGTGGTGCAGAGAAAGGTATACCAATTCCTCTTTGAACTTACAATGTTCACTCTCTTACACCACTCCTTAATCAAATCAAGGAGTGAGGGGACGACTAACTCACCATCATGCTCCCACCCATACGATGGAGCTAATAGCATTCCTTTAACAAAACTATCTTTGGGTTCTTTCATGGATTTATTTTGGAGAAACGTCATCAACTAACAGGAACCCATCACGGTGATGAAATTCGATTTGATCGGAGGAGAACTTAAATTGCGAACTGATCGGGGTTGTCGCAAGCATGACGAGACTCTGGAGTGGATCCTAACGAAACTGAAACGAATAAAGATCGGCGTCTTTCATCTCGATACGCATCCGCACCTCTTGCCCGACCAACTCACTGAGATCTCGGTCGCCAGTCCAGCGCACTTCACCGTCGATCTCATTGCCGAAAATTAATTCACAATCAGCGGCAGAGAATCCGTCAATCGGCGCACCATTTACATCCTGTAGCTCCACTCGGAGTTCACTGGCGGCCGAGCTCTCAAAATTGAGGACAAGCTGATTGCCACTGAACCGGAAGGGTTTGGTCAGCAACTCTCCTCCGCCATACGGCGCGTGGACCGAGACGAATCCATCAACGCGGAGAACATGTCGTGAAAGATGCGAGGTATCCTGCGCATAGTGTGACATGCGATAAATGTAGAGCTCCCTACCGTTCATGGCCGGCACGAGGCCAAGCGCCGGCGTGTTGTCACGAGCAACCCAATCCGCCGCCGTATCGCCCGGTCGAATAAACGCCTCCATAAAGGTGCGATCATAACGATCGCCACCCCGGGTCGTCATCAGAATCGCGTCGCTCGAATCGTAACCTCGCTCGGGGTCTTTGGTGAGGGCTTGAGTCTGCTTGACCGATAACGCGGCCTTCTCCGGGAGGAAGCGTTTTGCCAACCCCACGTAGATGTGGGGTGCGCGATAATACGGATAGGTGCCATTCGTGTAGAGATGTTCCATGGGCGTATCGCCGAAGCTCATCGCCACCGGCTTCGACCAATTCAACATGTCCGGTGACGTGGTGCGACTGATGGTGCGAAAGCCATTAAATCCTGCCTCGGTCCAAGTGCGAAAGTAGCACACGTAGGCCCCTTCGTGTTCGGACCAGAACACGACGTTGTGCGAATCGAACATGCCCTCGGTAAATATGTAACCTTCGCCCCATGGCTTCCAGCGGATACCGTCGATTGAAACGAAGGCGAGCAGACCCTTCGTCTCCACTCCGGCAATCGCTTTGTAGCGCTCACTCGCCGGAACGCCGGGTCGTGTATCAATGAAAGGACTGAAGCCGCGGGCGTGTTCGTTGACCGCGATCACCACGTTATTGTCCATCGTCCCTTCGATTTCGAAAAGTCCGAGATTCGGCTTCACCCAATTCACCCCGTCGAGTGATTCGGCATAACAGGTCACCGCCTCCGATTCGCCATTGGCCCGCGGCAAACCCCGGTAATACATCCGGTAAAGTCCGTCGTCATCAAGCACCGTCACAGAAGCGGAGAACTTTCCTTCCCAAGGTTTATCGAATTGAAACGCGGGGCCGGCATTGCGAGGCTGATGTAAACGAAGGGAAACCCCGTCGAGGGATTCGATCAGCTCATGATCCACAAAAAGCTCCCGTCGATTCCCGATATCGACGACCGCGGCTACCGCTCCGGTGACGATCCCGGTCAGAGCTAGACCCCATCTCATTGTTTTCGAAATTCGTTCCATAATACCAAGTTCCTTCCGTGGTTAGTATCGACTGGTGAGCGCCAATTTATTCAAAGGCAAATATCCAAACTGCCTACGCACAAAAAAGGCGTGATCCCTCGATCACACCTTTGAAATTTCAGAGCTAGAACCAAGATCGACCTAGAAGAACTTCTTAGCTTTATCGAACCAACCTTCTCCGGTCGGGTGATCCGCATCGCCGCTTACTCTGGCAAACTCTTCCAACAGGGTGCGCTGTTCGTCGGTCAATTTCTTGGGGACTTCCACGTGCATCCGCACCAGTTGATCACCTTGCGATCCGCCCCGCAGTGACGGCATACCTTTGCCGCGCAGTCGGAAGGTGGTGCCGCTTTGCGTGCCCGTTGGAATCTTCAGGGAACCTTTACCAAACAGGGTCGGCACTTCGATCGTGCCACCGAGCACAGCTAGAGTGAACTTGATCGGAATCTCACAGAACAGGTCTTGGCCCTGTCGCTCAAAGATCTCGTGATCTTTGACCGTGAGCACGATGTAGAGATCACCCGGTTGGCCACCAGATAAACCGGCTTCGCCGTTGCCGACGGAACGCAGACGAGAACCGGTGTCCACTCCCGCCGGGATGCGAACTTTGACCTTCGCCGATTTGTTTTCGCGGCCTTCGCCGCGACAGCGTGAACAAGGCTTTTCAATCTTGGTTCCAGCGCCACCACAGGTCGGGCACGTCTGGCGAAACGTGATGATACCACCACTGCGTTGCACCTGACCAGCGCCGCGACAGGTCGGGCACGTGACCTTCTTGGAGCCAGGTTCGGCTCCACTGCCATCGCATCGTTCGCACGATGCGGCTTTGCGGAACGAGAGTTCTTTCTCGATGCCTTTGGCGGCATCACTGAGTGAGATTTCTAAATCGTAGCGCAGGTCGCTGCCATCACGGCCGCCTCCTCCTCCGCCACCTTGGCCACCGCCGCCGAACATCTCATCAAAGATTCCGCCACCACCACCGCCTCCACCGCCGCCGCCTTGGCCTTGGCCAAATACTTCGCGGAAGATGTCGAACGGGTCGTGGAAACCACCGCCTCCACCGCCGCCGCTCATACCGCCCGGACCACGACCGCCGCCTTCGAACGCGGCGTGACCATAACGATCATACGCAGCTCGTTTCTGAGCGTCCTTGAGGGTTTCGTAAGCGTGCGAAATTTCCTTAAACTTCTCTTCCGCTGCCGCGTCATCCGGATTTTTATCCGGGTGATACTTCACCGCTTTTTTGCGGTAAGCTTTTTTGAGTTCTGCGTCGCTGACCTCGCGGCTGACACCGAGTAGGTCGTAAAAATCTTCCTTAGCCATGTTATCGAAAATTGAGTGAGTTTAAAGTGCAGCGCCGATCAGGCATCCTGCTTGGCATCGTCTTCGGTTCCGGCGCCACTGGATACGATCACGGACGCAGGACGCAGTAAGCGGCCGTTGAGTGAATAACCCACGCGCACGACTTGGAGAACCGTGCCATCGGCGACTTCTTCGCTGGCTTGCTGGGAAAGTGCTTCATGGTGGTTGGGATCGAACGCTGCGTTGACCGGATTGATTTCTTTGAGGCCGTGGTTGCCCAGAGCGGTTTTAAACTGGGTGCCTACCATTTCTACCCCATCAGTGATCACTTTAAGCTCGGCGTTGTCGGCGCGGGCCGCGACGAGTGCGAAGCCGAGGTTATCAAGGACAGGCATGAGCTCTTCGACGACATTGGCGGCGGCGAAGGCCCGCAGATCGTTCTTCTCCCGAGCCGTGCGGCGACGGAAGTTCTCGAGGTCTGCCACGGCGCGAAGGTGCAATTCTTTAGCGGCGGCAGTGTCTTTTTGAGCCTGCTCCAGCTGTTGCTCGAGAGTGAGTTCGGTAACGATTTGCTCCTCGGCCTGAGTTTCGGTCGCTGAATCAGCGGCAGGAGCCGTCGTCTCAGCAGCTTCGGTTTCCGGTTGGGAAACAGGCACTTCGGTATCGTTGTGGTCGGATTTGGATGCCGTATCGTTCATTGTAAAGGACTACGTTCTTACGGCTTTCCCGTTTGTTCAAGTCCCTGCAAAAATGAATTTATGGCTCCACCGGCCCGTTCAATGAGCTGTTGGATCCCTCCAGCACCGTTTCCGGCCGCCCCGCCCAGGAGACCTCTGGACAAAAGCACGTGCAGGGTTGCGGGTGATTTGGCCAAGCTGGCCAGCAGTTCGGGTGTGATCAATTGCTCGTAACGCCGCACGTCGGTATAAGTGTGCTCATAATTGATTTCGTCGGTAATTCGAGACTCGGGGCTCGTGCCTTGGTCGTGGATTTCAATCGTCCCGATGCGCAAAACCAGTCGCTCGATCAAAACCGCCTCTGGATCTTCTCCACCACCAAAGAAACCTGCCGTCACATAACGCGGTGTTTCAATCTGTTCGGTGGGCACCACGAAGTTGAATCGTTCGCCCAACGCTTCGACGTTAGTACGACCGTCGGCGTTCACCTTGATGACGAGTCGGTCGATCTGGATCGTAAGGTCCTCAACAAGGGCCGTCTTACCTCGTAGCGACATGATATGCACGCGGCCCGAAACCTCCCCCAATTCAGCGAGAGCGTCGCCGCCCCACTCCGTCGGGTTACTCATTACGAGCGACTCACCGTGGAATGCGCCCGTAAACGGATTGGCGTGCAATGAGCCCAACCGGGTCGGGAAACCAGTGAGTTCACTGGCCGATGATGTAATCACGCGCGGCAAAAGAACCATCCACGCCAACGCCGCGACCGCCGCAATCACGAGCATGAAGACGACCAGCCCCACGAAGACGCCCGCTCGTCTAGCGTCAGAAAAACCGGGACGCCCACTCATACAAAGTTCTCCGTCACCAATACGAGAGTCTCGTCCGTCGCCGTAAACTCAAACTCACCCCCAAACGGTAAAAGCACGTTGTCGCCCCGACTGAGTAGATCGTGGGCATCGCCGCCGATCGACACGCTGCCTTTGGCGACGCTCAGTAACCGAGGTTGTTCGCCGGCCGCAAAATGCAATTTCGCGCCAGCAGCCAGCGGCACGCGCCGGATTCGGAATAGCAGACTATCAGCAATCACCGCCTCCACATTTGCCGCGCGGATCGGCTCTGGTTCATCACCCTCCCATTCGATCGACGCGAGAGATTCGGCGATGTGTAGCTGCCGCGGACTCCCGTCGAGACCCACTCGACCCCAATCGTAAACGCGGTAGGTGGTGTCGGAATTTTGCTGAATCTCGAGGATCAGGTTGCCGCCATCGATCGCGTGAATGGTGCCACTCTCCACTAAAATAGAATCGCCCTCCTGCACCGGAAAACGGTGCACGCATGATTCGAGCGTATTATCGATGAGCGCGGCGGCGAACTCTCCGCGCGTCGCCCCCTGCTTCAGGCCTACGATCAGATTTGCATCGCCTGCTGTCTCCGCGATGAACCAATTCTCGGTCTTCGGTTCACCACCCAGTGCCCCAGCGATCTCCGCCGGCGGGTGCACCTGCAGACTGAGGCGTTCGCGACAATCGAGCCACTTGACGAGAATCGGGAACGGACGATCCGCTGGCCAACTCGGTCCCATGATGTCCGCGCGGTGTTGTTGTAGCGCCTCTCGGACTGAAACCCCATCGAGAGTTCCGCCGCGGCAAACAGATTGCGCCTCCGACCGATCAACCACCTCCCAGCTTTCGCCAATTGGGCCATCATGGGGCAATTCACGGTGCAGAGCCGTCTCGAGCGCGCGACCTCCCCAGACTCGATCTTGGTAAATAGGCTGAAATCGAATGACTTGATTCATATGCAGAGTAAGTTAATTGCGGATATACCGGGAGAGGGATTTACAATTGACCGGGCAGGCGGCACAGATGAAATCCCTCCTATCCACTCGTAGCCCCTCGGAGGGTTCGACGATTCAACCCACATGGCCAAGTCCAAGACTTCAAACTCAAAGGCCGGTAAAACCGGATTCGTTCCTCCCCTCCACCGGCCGAAATGGCTTGTGGCCATTATCTGCTTGTTGCTGGGCCTCTGGTTAACCGTGGCCTATCTCAACTATAGCCCTCTACAAGAAGGATTTATCACCAGCAATACGACTGGTGCCACGGAGCGAAACTTAGTGGGTAAAGCAGGAGCTGATGTCGCCCGACTCAGCTTCATTTGGCTCGGATTAGGCGCCTGGCTGATCCCCGTTTTCTCGTTCTGGTCACTCTGGGTCGCCATTCGCCACGCCGGTCGCCTCGCGTTGAATCGCTTCGTCGCCATGGGATTCGCCCTCACATCAGCCTGCAGTTTAGCGGCGATGGTGAAACTCGATTTCTTTGCCAATAGCCAATATTTTCCCGATGGCCGTCTCGGCGGACACGTTGGAGCCTGGATTTACGACGTATTACTCGCTGAAACCGTGGGTGTATTTGGGGCGGCGTCGTTGATGTGCACCGTGCTGGTAATGGCATGGGTGTTCATTCTCACCCGCAACATCTCCGCGATGTTCGATCAGATCACCTCCAGCTTCCAAGATTGGCGCACTCGCAGAGCTGAGGCCTCAGCAGCCCGGGCGCAGGAGAAACAACTCGCGAAAGAAGAGCGCAAACGTCTCAAAATCCAAGAAAAGGAAACCGCCAAGGCAAACAAACTGGCCGAGAAAGAACGTCTCGCAGCCGACAAGATCGCCGCCAAAGAAGCGAAGAAAGCCGGTAATGTAGCGCCCAAAGGTATCAAGCTGGCTGGCGGCACCGAGGATCCACTCGCCTCACTCCCTTCCGTTAAACCGGTCACCCAGCAGCCCTCAACCGCTGCAATCCCCCAGCCAGCGGCACCCGCGCCGAAACCCGAGCCCAAGCGGGAGCCGCCCAAAGTTCTCGGACTCTCCCGCAAAAAAGATCCCGGCCCCGAGGCCTCAGGCGAGGAACCCAAAAAACTCGAGCTCAACATCGTCAAACCCGAGGAGCTCAAAAAAGCCCGTAACGCCGACTCCCCGAAAGCGGCCGGCGACTATAAATACCCGCCCCTCAGCATACTCAGCGAGCCGGCCAAACCTCACGACGAAAACTCCGAGGAGGAGCACCAAAACAACGCCGAGAATCTTCTCCGCATCTTGGAAGAGTTCGGCGTCAAGGTCTCGATCGGCGAAATCCACGTCGGCCCGGTCATCACGCGCTACGAAGTCGTGCCTGCCCCCGGTGTCCGCGTCGAAAAAATCTCCGGACTCGATAAAAATATCGCCTTAGGCATGCGGGCCCAGTCGGTGCGTATTCTCGCCCCCATCCCGGGCAAAGCCGCCGTCGGTGTCGAAGTGCCCAACAAACATCCGACCGCAGTGGGTATGCGCGAGATTCTCGAATCGCAAGACTGGGCCTCTCATAAAGCCGAGCTGCCCATCGCTCTCGGTAAAGATGTCTCGGGTAAGCCGTTGGTCTCCGATCTCGCGAAAATGCCCCATTTGCTCATCGCGGGTGCAACCGGCTCGGGCAAATCCGTTTGTATCAACTCCATCGTCGCCTCGATCGTCTATTCTAAGACCCCCGACGAAGTGCGCATGATCATGGTCGATCCCAAGGTGGTCGAACTGAAGGTGTTCAACACCCTCCCCCATATGCTCATCCCTGTGGTGACCTCTCCCAAGATGGTCCCCGGCGCGCTCAAATGGCTGCTCTCCGAGATGGAGCAGCGCTACCAATTTTTCGCGAAGTGCAACGTTCGTAACATCATCGGCTTCAACAACCGAAAGAAACGGAACGCCAAAGCCGACCTGCCAGATGCACCGCCGGCTCAGGCAGATCTGCCCGGCGTAGATGATGAAGAAGTCGAACTGCCCGAGAAACTCCCTTACATCGTAGCTATTATCGATGAGCTCGCCGATCTCATGATGGTGGCACCCGCGGAGATCGAAACCTCGATCGCCCGCCTTGCCCAGCTCGCTCGTGCCGCCGGTATTCACCTCATCATCGCGACGCAGCGTCCGTCCGTGAATGTCATTACAGGCGTCATCAAGGCCAACCTCCCCTCGCGGATCGCCTTCCAGGTCGCCTCCCAGATCGACTCCCGCACCATCTTGGACTCCAAGGGGGCCGAGAATCTGATCGGTCGGGGTGACATGCTCTTCTCACCTCCTGGCACGGCCCGCCTCGTGCGTTCGCAGGGTGCCTTCTGCTCCGACGAAGAGGTCATGGACATCGTTGAGTTCATGCAAAAATACAACGGCCTGCCGATCTACAAGCAGGACGTGCAAGAGAGAATCGAAAGCGCCGACACCCCCAAAGGGGGCGACGACGATGATACTCCGTCCGACGAAGATGATGAGCTCTACCACCGCGCCTTGGATGTGCTGAAGTCCACCAAACGGGCTTCGACTTCGATGATCCAACGCCGCCTCCGGATTGGCTACAATCGGGCCGCGCGCATCATCGATAAGCTCGAAGACAACAACATTGTCGGGCCTGAAAATGGTTCGAGTCCTCGTGAGATCCTGGTGGACCTCGACAGCCTCTAAGGCGAATCCCTCGTCGATTCATGATTTCACGCTTCCTAGTTCCAGTTTCTCGGTTCTAATTTACGACTATGCAGAATATCGGCGAACGACTGGAAGAAGCACGGAAGAGTAAAGGTATCTCCATCCGCGAAGCTTCCGAGGCAACGAAAGTCCGCGGCGATTACCTGCACAAATTCGAGAGCAATCAGTTCGACCTGAACCTGCCCGACATCTACGTGCGCGGGTTCCTGCGCAACTACTCGACCTACCTCGGCCTCTCCGCAGAAAAGATTATCGCCGACTTCCTATCGCTGGGCCACGGCAAACCTCAGCCCAAGACTTCCAATCGGGAAATCTATGGTC
>CAJXQX010000025.1 GCA_913058185.1 uncultured Verrucomicrobiota bacterium | reverse complement strand
TTCATAATCTGGGTCCTTTCTAGGTTCCCAGACTAACTCTCTCAATGGCTCAGTTTTCGTAACCCCGACCACTCTGGTCGGGGTTATGAGAACTGAGCCGTTGAGAAAGTCACTCCATCAGTGGCATTCCCCTGCGTTGCCCCATAAAGCCATTACACAGACGATGTGAACCGCTGACCTAGGCGAGGGTGGCACTCGGTGTTTGAACGAATTTATGTTCGGTGGAATTGATTTCCCCGCTCCGAAATGATGGTTTGTTCTGGGACACGAAAGCTGATCCATCGGGAGATACCTTCTACATGATTCCAATTAAACGCCACCTCGAATACGCAACGGGCTATCTGGCTCTCGGTTTGCTCGATGATGCCTCGGACGAATTGGAAATGATTCAGGGGGATGAAGCTCTCTCCGCTGACGTCATGCGGCTAAGAATGGACCTCTACCATCAAGCAAAGCATTGGGACCTGTTGGTAGCGGTTGCGAAAGCACTGGCGAGACTACGCCCAAAAGAGGAGCAAGGATGGATATCATGGGCTTGGGCTACCCGTAGACATAAAGGCATGCCAGAGGCTCAGAAAGTGCTCTTAAAGGCCGAACCCACCATCGGAGATACCAGTTCTTCACTACAATCTCGCGTGTTATGCGTGCCAACTAGGCGATATGGAGGAAGCCATACGTCGGCTTTCAACGGCGTGCAAAATGCATACCGACTTTAAAGCCAGCGCATTGGATGATCCAGACCTTCAGCCAATGTGGGACGACATCGCCACGATGGCATAGAGCATTTTGGGTTAGAGCGTGGGAGTAATTTGTCCCCTGTCCGTGCCCTTTTTTTAGCCTACCTATGAGGCTGGTGCTCCCGGCGAGAATCGAACTCACATCATCGGCTTCGGAGACCGGTACACTATCCATTGTGCTACAGGAGCAGTCGCAGCTGCGGAAGTGGAGAAGTTGTTCGTGTAGCTGGGAGGCTGTCGAGCGGTTTTTGATCACGGAACGAATCCGAGTCGTTTAACTCTCCTCCGCTTTGGCTAGTCGCTCGATTAAAAGAACGGCGATTCCGCCAACTACGGCCAAACCGACGGCCAGGAGGAGGTTGCTCTCGGCACCGGGCATGATGTTGGCCTGGGTGAGGGGAACGACCTCGTCTGAGCTGTTGACGCGGGTGGTAAGCGTTTCCTTCCAAGGCCATAGCGTGCGAAGGGCCCCAGCCATCACTCCCGTCAATGCGATGAGCGTTACGTGACGGTGCTGATTCAAGAGCCAACTCACGACTCGCACGAACGACAAAACCCCGGTGGCGATGCCTGCACAGAATACCGCCACGGTTACCACGTCGCGGTCGTTCACCGCCTCGATGACGGTGTCATATTTACCCATAATCACGAGAAGGTAAGAGCCGGAGATCCCGGGCAGTATCATCGCGCAGATCGCAATCGCGCCCGCGATGAAGACAAATGGCAGTCCATCGGGAGTCTGCAGGGTTTGGAGTCCAACGAGAACGAAGGTCGCCCCGCCGAAGCCAAAGAACGTGACCCAATCGAGAGGCTTCCATGCCCACGTTTTACGTCCGAGCAGGACAATCGAGCCCAGCACCAATCCGAAGAAAAATGACCACAGCTGAGCCGGGTAATTCGTCATGAAATGTTCGAGGACCTTGGCGAGAGTGAGAACCGCGGTGAGCAAGCCAAACCCCAGCGCGATGAAGAAAGGAAACGGGATGCGGGCCCAAACGCCTTTGAAGTCTCCCTGGAAAACTAACTTCAAACTCGTGATATCGAAAGACTTAATACCGTTCAGCAGTCGCTCGTAGATGCCGCAAATGAAGGCAATCGTGCCGCCTGATACGCCTGGGACCACGTCGGCGCAGCCCATCAGGAAGCCAACAAATGCGATCCGAAGGTGGGAGAGAAGGGGTGTCATGGTAGGGATCTAGGTTTGGGCTGTTCGGAAATTGGGTCCAAAAAAAGGCAGGCCGCTAGAAAGCGAACCTGCCTTAAAGTGTTTGGAGCGAGAAAATTAAATTTCAGGCTCAGTCTTTTTGAGACCGCTTACCCGGTCCCCTTCATTCCATTGACCGCGCTTCTTGAGTAATTCAACTCGTTCGAACCGTTTGAGGACGTTGCGTTTAACGACGAGACCGCGAGGGCCTTGGAGACTTTTATGTTGGGACATGGTGGTTTAGATAAATTGTGTGCTTGGAACGAGCTAAAGGGAAAGGGGGTTAGAGTTCGCTTTTGCCCATGACAAGTATTTTTCCGTCACATGGGTCGCTTCAGCGGTAATCCACTCGGGATTTTCGTAGGGATGGGCGGTCAATAAGTGGGTTTCTAAGGGCTTCGCCTGGTCGGATTGAAATTTCACCATGAGGCGAAATTCCGATTCAGATTGGATTTCGTCATCCCAACGATACAACGAAGTGATAGGGCCATCGATTTGCACGCAAATAGCTAGTTGGTTTTCTATTAGGCTGCGCGCCATAACATTAGCTGCTGCAGCCGTCCCTATAGTTGTCCATCCGATCACCAACATAATCATACTTATAAACGACCTCGAGGGTGGGCGGCAAGATTGACCTTGACGGAGTTAGGGCCGAACCATGCTCTTCCCGGTTTCTACCGGTTAAAACCTTTCCCGTTCCATGCGTGACGATTACATTAAAGAGGCACTTAACTCTGTGCCCGACCCAAATTTGCTCATCAACGTTGTCTCCCGACGCGTCAAGCAGCTCAAGCACGGCAGCCGGCCGTTGGTAGAGTCGCTCGAAAAGCTGGCTCCCGAAGACATCGCACTTCGCGAAATTATTGAAGGCAAGATTGTCTTTGAGATGGCTGAGGCCTGAGTCTCCCTCTGATTTCCCATAGCTTTTGGGCGGCCCGTTTTTGCGGAGCCGCCTTTTTTTCGCCAAAACACCTTAAACCATGGCTGCTCGCGCCAAAGACGCCAAACGATTCACCGAAGTCCGCAACTCCAAGGCGAGGCGCGATTATTTCGTGGAAACTCGTTTTGAGGCGGGCGTCGCACTGAAGGGCACTGAGGTGAAGTCGGTGCGCAACGGTCGCGCACAGATCAATGACGCTTTTGGGCGGATGAAAAATGGTGAACTGTGGATGATGAATGCTCACATCGACGAATACAGCTTCGGTAATTTTGCTAACCATCAGCCCAAACGCAGCCGCAAGTTGCTGTTGAAAAAATCCGAATTACGCAAAATCGACCAAGCCCTGAGCCAAGGAGGGAAGTCTCTTATCGTCCTGCGCCTTTACCTCAAAGAGGCACTGGTGAAAGTGGAAGTGGCGCTTTGCATCGGAAAGAAACTCTACGATAAGCGCGATGATTTGAAAAAGAAGATCGTCGATCGTGAGCTCGACCGCGCGGTTAAGAACCGGCGGTAATCATCAGACCTGATTTTTATTATGAATCCTGTATCCGTCCGTGTTCCCGGCAGCACCTCCAATTGTGGGGCGGGATTTGATACGTTGGGTATGGCGGTTCAGCTCTACAATACCGTCACTTTGAGCCCGGCGGAAGGTCGGGAAGCAAAACCAGAAAGCGATTCGGATGGCCGAGCGGCAGCGATGGTGGCCGAAGTGGGGCGCGAATTTTTGGCGGTGACCGGAGTGGAGACACCTGGATTTACTTATCGGATCGAAGGTGATGTGCCGTCGAGTCGAGGATTGGGCTCAAGTGTCACAGTTTTGGCAGGCGTATTAGGCGGTCTCAATCATTGGGCGGGAAACGCCCTCACGGATCGAGACATGGCAAAGGTTCTCACTCGAATCGAAGGGCACCCGGATAATGCGACTGCGGGCGTCTGGGGTGGTTTTTGCGTGACGCTCTGTGGCGAGACGGCGGCTGAGTTTCGAGAGATTATCCGAATCGAGGTGCCTGCTGAGCTCAAGTTTGTGGTGGTATCGCCGGATCTGGAGATTTCGACGAAGAGCAGTCGCGGGGTCTTGCCTGCGAGTATCAGTCACGTCGACGCGACCCGAAGTATCAACAGTGCGGCATTTATCAGTGCCGCAATGGCCACGGGTGATTTTTCGAAATTACAGGGCGCGGTTTCAGACTTTATGCACGAACCGTATCGGTTGCCGGGAATCCCAGGTGGGGCTGAGGCGATCGCGGCTGGAATCCAAGCCGGTGGATTCACGGGTTGGTTGAGTGGCAGTGGTTCGAGCGTGCTTTGCGTCGCCGAAGAGGCGAATGCGACGAACGTCGATGCAGCGATGCGGGCTGCTTTTGCAGCGGAGGGCTCCGCGTCTTCAGGTCAGATTCTCAGCGCCGATAACAATGGCATGCGAATCGTCTCGGATTGACGCCGCTCGGGTTCACCGGATTAAGCGATGGCCTCTGGCCATAATCGGGTAATTTCTTCAACCAATGCGTTGATTTTGAATGGTTGCGCCAACACCGCTTTGAGCTGCGCGATGTCGGTGGTATCCACCGTATCAAGAAGCTGTTTGTGCCCGGAGATGATTATACACGGCACGGCAGGTTTGATCTGCTCAACTTTCTGGAGAAACTCTACGCCATCCATTTTGGGCATGTAGAAATCGGTAACGATGATGCCTACCTCAAGATCAGGCAGTTCTTGCAAGGCCATCTCGGGATGGGTGTAGGCCTTGATCGGGCACGTTAAGATTTCTTCCAAGATCGTCTCCAGTAGGTAGAGATAAGATGACTCATCATCGACGATTACAGCGTGTAGTTTTGAGGCGGGACTCATAAGTCACCATCAATTATACGGATGTATTGAGAAACGGGAAGATGGAGAGATTACCTAATTTGATAGAGTAAATATCCCCATTAGTTCCCTTGACGCTTAGTGAATTTACCCACCGTTTTTCGTTTCTAATGCTGCATATAGTATTGTTTCAGCCAGAAATTCCCCAGAATACCGGAAGCATCGGGAGGATGTGCGCACTCTCCGGATGTCGGTTGCATCTGGTGCATCCGTTAGGTTTCGAGATCACGGATAAGCACCTGAAGCGAGCGGGGATGGATTATTGGAAATCGCTTGATGTGCACCATCACGACGACTGGGCGGCCTTACAGCGGAGTGAACATGCCCCCAGGCGCTATTGGCTGCTTACGACCCACGCTACGCATTCGTTTTGGGACGTCAGTTATGAAGATGGAGATGGACTTGTATTCGGCAACGAGGGCCACGGCGTTCCGGATTGGTTGCACGAGGAGATCGGGGCTGATCGACGGATCACCATTCCGCATCAAAATCCCGATCTCCGCTCGATGAACCTCAGCACGGCCGCGGGAATCGCGACCTATGAGGTGATCCGACAAGTCGGATTTGGTTCACGCCCAGAGGCCTAAATCTCAGCTTTGCGAATACACGAAACCTCGCGTTCAGCGAAGGTTTCAAGTACCGGAACCGTGATCGAGCACTGATCGGTGGCATGGGGGCAGCGCGGATGGAATGAGCAACCAGACGGAGGATTGATCGGGGAAGGAGGATCTCCGGGAAGCACGATGCGTTGGCGGTCGCGCTCTTCGTCGGGGTTTGCCGTCGGAATCGCGCTGACGAGTGCCTTGGTATAGGGGTGAACCGGGTTCTCGATAACCTGTTCGGCGGTACCGAGTTCGACGATCTTACCGAGATACATCACTGCCACTCGATCCGAGATGTGCTTCACGACTGAAAGATCATGGGCGATGAAGATCAGGCTCAGCCCCATCTTTTTCACCAACTCAGCGAGTAGATTTAAAATCTGCGCCTGAATGGAGACGTCCAACGCGGAGACCGGCTCATCGGCCAGTACCACCTTAGGGCGAAGTGCGAGAGCGCGAGCGATGGCGATACGTTGACGTTGCCCGCCGGAAAACTCGTGCGGGTATTTCTGCATGAAGCGTGGCGCGAGGCCGACGGTTTCCATGAGTTCACCGACCCGGGCGTGGACTTCCTTTTTGGTGCAGACTTTATGCACGAGCAGCGGTTCAGCGAGCGTGGCGAAGACGGTGCTACGGGGGTTGAGGGATGCGTAGGGATCCTGAAAAATCATCTGCAAATCACGACGGATTTCCAGCATCTCCGATGGAGAACTTGTGGTGAGATTACGTCCTTCGAGCTCTACGGTGCCCTCAGTCGTGTGCACCAGCTGCATGACGGTGCGTGCAAGGGTTGATTTGCCGCAACCGGACTCACCGACGAGGCCGAGGACTTCGCCCTGTTTGATCTTCAAGCTTACTCCATCGACGGCCTTAACTTTGCCGATCTCACGCCTGAGCAAGACCCCTTTGTAGATGGGGAAATGGGTCTTTAAGTTCTGAAGTTCGAGAATCGTTTCGGGCATGATTGCTATTAGAGTTCGCCGGATTGGACGCGGAGGCAGGATTGGCGGTGAGTCTCGTTGACGTCTTGCAATTCGGGTTTCCGATCAGAGGTGCAACCTTCGTTGGCAAATTCACAACGCGGGGCAAAGCTACATCCGGGCAACGGCTTCGAAAGATCCGGTGGGAGACCTTCAATGGTGTAGAGTTCCGTGCCTTTGGGTTGCATCGAGGGAATCGATTTCTGCAGCGCGCGGGTGTAGGGATGCTTGGGCTCGTAGAAGAGTGATCGGGTATCGGCAGTTTCGACGATGCGCCCGCCATACATGACCTGGACGCGATCACAGAGTCCGGAGACGACACCGAGATCGTGGGTGATGAAAATCACACCCATTCCGATCTCTTTTTGCATTTTTTTGATCAATTCGAGGATCTGCGCCTGAACCGTTACATCTAGGGCGGTGGTGGGCTCGTCGGCGATGAGCAGCTCGGGTTTCGTGATCAATGCCATAGCGATCATGACGCGTTGACGCATGCCGCCGGAAAATTCGTGAGGGTAGTAATGGATGCGGCTGGAGGCATCGTTGATGCCAACGGCGTCGAGCATTTCCAACGCCTGCTTAAGGGCATCGGCCTTGGTGATGTCTTCGTGAATCATCAGCGGCTCGATGAGCTGATCGCTGATCCGCATGTAGGGATTCAGGGAGGTCATCGGATCTTGGAAGATCATGTTGATGCGTTTGCCGCGAATCGACCGAGCTTGTTTCGGCGTGCAATTCAGCAGATCGACCCCGTCAAACATCGCCTTACCGCTTTCGATACGGCCGGGAGGCGAGGGGATCAGTCCCATCAGCGAATAGCAGGTGACTGATTTGCCGGAGCCTGATTCACCCACGATTCCGAGGGTTTCGCCGGCGTTGAGTTCAAAACTCACACCATCGACGGCGCGGTAAATCCCATTGCGGGTGTGAAAGTAGGTGCGGAGATCCTGAACCGAGAGAAGCGACATTCAAAGAGGGGTGCGGTTGGAGCAGTTGCTAGAGAGAGCTACCGGTAATTTTCGCTGGGGGGCAAGCGGAGATTGCGGGTTGTTAAAATGGGTCGGAGGCCTCGGTTGGATCAGGCATAGACGTCGGGGAGGTCTTCGCCTCGGTGTTTGTAGCGTTTGTGGACCCAGAAGTATTGTTCGGGGTGACGACGAACCTGTTCCTCGATGAACTCGTTTACGCGAATTGCATCGGCGGAATGGTCCCCGGATGGGAAGTTTTCCCAGGCAGGTTGAGCTTCCAAAACGTAAGAACCGTCGGGTTCGCGATGGGCGTAGTAAGGGACGACGCGGCAGCCACTCATTTTAGCAATACGGCTTGTGGCCACATTGGTGACGGCGGGCACGTCGAAGAAGGGCAGGATTTCTGACATCTTCGTGCGTTTACCCTGATCGGGAGCATACCAGACGAGATTGCCCTGTTTGAGCGCCCGCAGGAGACCGCGCAAGTCATCGAAGGGGATAGCGTGGCGCAGGTGATGTTGCCGTGACTCGCGCATGATTTGGGCGACGGCGGGGTTATTGGGGTCGCGGTAGAGAGCACAGAACGTGAACTGCTCGTTAATGATACGGGCGCCCATTTCGAGCAGCGTCACATGGGCCGTAAGCACGAGGGCTCCTTGATCGGAAGCAGCCGCGGCTTCCAGGTGCTCGCGACCGCGAATTTCGTGCGGCGGTAGCTTGTTTAACGGGCTCCACCAGGCGGCGCAGGTTTCGAACAGACCGAGAGAGAGCGCGCGGTAGTGGGCTCGGGCGAGGCGGCGATGTTCTGGATCGGAAAGTTCAGGAAAGGCGAGTCGTAGATTGGTGCGGGTGACGCCTCGTCGGATCGGAATCAGGTAGTAGATGATTTGACCGAGAGTCGCGGCGAGAGGGCGTTTGATCGCCCAAGGCAGCAAGGTCAGCACATAAAACACGCCTAGGCCGGCCCAGGTTGCCCAGTAGAATGGGTGGGAGGCAGGACGTTTGATACGAGGTTTCGGCACGAGTTGGAACGAAGTGATTAGAGGCTTGGCCCAGAATCGCGATTATAACCGAACCGCCAGAAGTCATCGGAGGAGAGGTCCATCAGAGAATGCGAAGATGAAGGGCAAGCGGGAGAGGGAAAGGCAAAAGATGAGCGGAGTCGGGTGACGATTCTTTTTTGAGGAAGGATCGTTGAGGTTTCAGGTTGGCAACCACGGCTGGGTAGCTTTTTGCTGATCGACTCTCCTTTTAACATGCTCGATCCGAAACTCCTCCGCGAATCCCCCGAACTGATCCGGGCGGCAATCGCCAAAAAACACATCAACGTCGATCTCGACGCAGTCCAACAGCTCGATGAGCGCTGGCGGAGCCTGCTTACTCACGTAGAGTCGCTGCGAGCACGACAGAAGGCGGTAAACGGTGACATGGCCCAATTGCCCAAGGGGACACCTGAGTTTTTCGCCAAAGTCGCTGAGATGAAGACCTTGAAGGTTGAGGTGAAGGAGCAGGAGGGCGCACTGAAGGAGATCGAGACGGCGTGGCAGGATGCCATGTTGTCGCTTCCGAATTTGCCTCACGAGAGTGTGCCCGAAGGTAAGACCGGCGATGATAACGTCGTAGCGGAAACTCATGGCGACGTGAAAGACGTATCGCCCCACGCCACGCCGCATTGGGAAATTAAAAACTTCGATAAGCTCTTCGATTTTGCCCGGGGTTCCAAGGTTACCGGCGCAGGATTCCCTTACTACATTGGCGACGGAGCCAAACTCGTGCGGTCGTTGATTTACTTCTTTTTGGATGAGGCGGGACAGGCTGGTTACACGGAGGTGAGTCCTCCGATCTTCGTAAACGCCGCCAGCGCGATCGCGACGGGACAGCTGCCGGATAAAGAAGGGCAAATGTATGAGACGGTCGGCGATCAACTCTACGCAGTGCCCACCGCCGAGGTGCCGTTGACCAATTTTTACCGGGACGAAATATTACCTGAAGCCGATTTGCCGGTGCAGCGTTGCGCCTACACGCCCTGTTTTCGTCGGGAGGCCGGGAGTTACGGCAAGGATGTGCGCGGGCTCAACCGATTGCATCAATTCGATAAGGTCGAGCTGCTCAAATGGGTGCATCCCTCGCAGAGTTACACCGAACTTGAAAATTTGCGCGGAGATGCGGAGCGATTGCTGCAGAAGCTGGGGCTCCCGTATCGGGTGCTGCTGATGTGCGGCGGTGATCTCGGCTTCGCCCAGGCGAAAAAATACGACCTCGAAGTCTGGTCGGCCGGACAGGAACGCTGGTTGGAAGTCTCGAGCTGTTCGAATTTCGAAGGATATCAGGCGCGCCGGGCTAAGATCCGATTCCGCAACAGCGACGGTAAACCGCAGCTGGTTCATACCCTCAACGGCTCGGGCTTGGCGGTTCCTCGGGTGGTGGCGGCACTGCTCGAGAACAACCTGCAAGAGGATGGCTCGGTTAAACTGCCAGCGGCTCTCGTGCCCTATTTTGGACGAGACACGGTTTCGTTTAGCTGAAGAGCGTTTTTCGCTCCCTGACTGATGGCCTCTGTTCGACTCACGAAATGGCAGCGAGTTGCGGTGTCTTTGGCTGAACGGGTCGGACGTGATCGCCTTGAACCCAGCGTCGTAGAGCTTGCCGATCAATCCGGTCGCCGAAAATGGGTCGTGGCGGTTTCGGGCGGGGCTGATTCGGTGGCACTATTGTTGTTGGTCTGGGCGCATTGGCCTCAGCATCGAGATCGTTTGGTTTTGGCTCATTTCGACCACCATCTGCGAGGGTCCGAATCGAGCAAAGATCGGCAATTTTGCCAGCGGGTCGCTCGTTCGTTGGGCTTAGTATTCGAATTCGAAGTTTGGGAGACCCCGCCAGAGTCACCGAGTGAGGCGCAGGCGCGAACCGTGCGACTTAGCTTTCTCGAGAACGTGCGTCGTCGTCACCGGGCTGGTCTGATTTGGACCGGACACCACCAGAATGATGTGGCTGAGACGATGTTGATGCGGATTGCGCGGGGAAGTGGCACCGCTGGTTTAGCGGCACCGCGAGCCGTCCAGTCCAACGTCGGTGGCGGCGCAACGCGGGTGCGTCCCTTGCTTGATCTACCCCAAGTGGAATTGTCCGCGGCTCTGAAAGCAGCGGGCGGCGAATGGCGGGAGGATGCTTCGAACCGAGGATCTCAGTTCTTTCGCAACCGTGTGCGTCACGAAGTGATACCGGCGTGGGTGCGGGCGGCCGAGCGGGATGCGATCAACGGGGCAGGGCGTTCCCGGCGGTTGTTGGCAGAGGACGATGATGCCTTGGAAGCATGGTTGGCCGAAATTAATCCGATTGATGTGCATGGACGCTTGGTGTTGGCACGATTGAAGGCGAAACCGACGGCCATCTGGCGTCGGATCCTTCACCAATGGTTGCTCCGCCAAACGGACCCGGGGGACCTTTCTAGGCGGGGGTTCGATGAATTACTTAAAATGGCGCGAAACGGCCGCACGACCCGATTTAGCCTCGGAAAATCAGGTTTTGTGCGAATTCGACGAGGATTTCTCTTTTTTGAGCAACCTTTGCTGGAATAGCGGGTAATACCTAAATACACCGTTATTAATCAACTTAGGAGGCTCCATTGACTTCTTAACCGGGAACCTCCACGTTGATTCTTTAGTCCCATTTTTTGATGCCCGATTCCGATCCTGACAAGTCACGCAAACCACTGCGTTCTCCCACTCCCGACCGATTTCAAATGCCTAAGGTGTTCCTGATTTGGATCATCATCATAGGCGCGGTTGTTGCCCTCTGGATGTTTAATCCAGGTACCAGTTCACCGCCGGCTGAGCTTAAGATCTCCCAAATTGTTCGGCTCACCGAGGAACAACAGGTGGTTTCCGGCACGCTCCGTCCCGATTCTTCGGGTGGTCCTTTTTGGACGAAGATCGATGGTGAAGCTTCTAGTATGCTTTTCACCAATGTGAAGGGTGAGGAAACGAATATGTTCCGAGGTGAAGGGCGTCTTACGGACACCAATCAGGAGAAGCTCCAAGACAGTGGGGTATTCGACGAACGTCGCTCGACCACGGTTTGGACTCAGCTCGCGAGTAACATCATCCCGTTCATCATCATTATCGGTCTGTTGTATTTCCTTTTCGTGCGGCAACTCCGAAATGCCGGCAAAGGAGCGATGAGTTTTGGTAAGAGTAAGGCCAAAATGATGCAGCAGAATCGCGACAAAGTGAATTTCAAGAGCGTCGCCGGATGTGACGAAGCTAAAGAAGAAATCGCGGAGGTCGTCGAGTTCCTGAAAGACCCTAAGAAATTTCAAAAGATGGGTGGCCAGATTCCAAAGGGTATCTTGTTGGTCGGCTCTCCTGGCACCGGTAAGACTCTCCTCGCCAAAGCGGTTGCCGGCGAAGCGGATGTTCCCTTTTTCAGTGTTTCGGGTTCCGATTTTGTGGAGATGTTTGTCGGAGTGGGCGCGAGTCGCGTTCGGGATATGTTCGAACAAGGACGTAAGAGTGCGCCCTGTATCATTTTTATCGATGAGATCGATGCCGTCGGTCGCCAGCGTGGTGCTGGAGTCGGTGGTGGTAATGACGAGCGTGAACAGACGCTCAATTCGTTACTCGTCGAGATGGACGGTTTCGACACCACGGACGGTGTGATCATTATTGCGGCGACCAACCGGCCTGACGTGCTTGATAGCGCGTTGCTGCGGCCAGGTCGTTTCGATCGGCAGATCCGCGTCGATCTTCCCGATCTAGTAGGACGGGAGCAAATCCTGCGGGTCCATGCTCGTAAGATTACTTTGTCGGAAGACGTCAATTTACCAGATATAGCTCGAGCCACGTCTGGAATGTCGGGCGCTGACTTGGCCAATTTGCTCAATGAAGGAGCCCTTTTAGCCGCTCGCCGGGACAAGAAAAAAGTCGAACCGGTCGATATCGAAGACGCTCGCGAGAAGGTGCTCTTCGGCCGCGAACGCCGTCATGTGATGGATGAAGATGAGAAGAAGATGACGGCTTGGCATGAGGCCGGCCACGCCATGGTTGGCGCGCTTCTTACCGACGACTGGTTGCCTATCCACAAGGTCACAATCCTTCCCCGTGGTGGTGCGCTCGGTATGGCGATGTATGTGCCAAGCAAAGATCTCCACAGCTACCACAAGAAGAGATTACTCAACCGCATCGCCGTTGGCCTCGCTGGTCGTATCGCCGAGGAGTTGGTCTTCGATGATATTTCAAATGGTGCGTCTGGGGATATCAAACAAGTCACTCAAACCGCGCGCCACATGGTTTGCGATTGGGGCATGAGCCCACTCGGTCCGATCGCCTATGGCGAAAACCAAGATACGGTGTTTCTCGGTCGCGACATCACGCGCCACGAAAGCATCTCTCAGGCCACCGCTAATTTGATCGATCAAGAGGTTAAGCGCATCATCGATGATCAATACGAACGCACCACGAAGATAATGACCAAACATCGGGCGAATCTCGATACGATCGCGGAAGCGTTGCTTGAGTTTGAGACGATTGAAGGAAAGCACGTGCGTGAGGTTATGGAACACGGTTCGATCCAATCTACGGTGATCTCCAGTATTCCCGAAATTCCCGAAGAAGAGGAGACGAAGCCGGAGAAGGAAGAGGGCGATAAGAAACCAGAATCCGACCTTGGTGGTGCGGGTAACCCCGCTCCAAGTCCCGCCTGATCGGCGCGGCCGACCACTTTAATCTAAGACGCCTTCGTTCGCTCGGGGGCGTTTTTTTTTGGCTTCGCGTTAAGCAATGACCCCACCCAGTTTCGCCGCCAAACACTCTCCAGTCATGCCCACTTCAACATCTTTGAATTTCTCTTCGCTCGGTGAGCGTGCTCAGCCGCCGACCATTGCTAAGTTAATGACCATGGCGTTGGAGAATCCCGAATTACTGTCGATTGCGGCCGGGTTTACGGATACTTCGAACCTTCCAGTGGAAGCGGTGGAGCAGGCGGTCGCGAAGTTGGCCTCGCGGCCGGGGCAACCGGAGTATCTGCAATACGGTTCGAATCCGGGGCGGCCCGAACTCCGTCGTATGTTGGCGGAGCATCTCGCCCTGCAGGAGCCCGCGCTTGATCAAGCTGAGATCCAGCGTGGAGCCTTTATCACCAACGGATCACAGCAGGCGCTGTATTTGGCCGTCCAGGTGTTATGCGACCCGGGAGATATCATCCTGGTGGATCGTCCGAGCTATTTTGTGTTCTTGGAAATGCTGCGGGGATTGGGTGTCGAGGCGGTTTCGATACCTACCGACGCAAATGGATTGGTAGATGGCGAAGCCATGAGCGATATGTTGGTCGATCTGAAGATCTCCGGCCGAGCCCAGCGGGTTAAAGCGGTGTATTTCGTCAGCTATTTTTCGAACCCCTCTGGACGCAGTCTGACCGCTGCCGAGAAGTCCGGTATTGCCGAAAGTCTAACTGCGGCCGACCTCGTTATTCCGGTTATCGAAGATGCGGCTTATCGGGACCTTTATTATAGTGAGCCTTGGCCGGCGCCGAGTGTGCTTTCGATCCCGAGTTGGGAGCAGTTTCCCAAGCTTTATACGTCCACTCTCACGAAACCATTCGCGACGGGTTTAAAAGTGGGGTTCGCGACCTGCACGGACGTTGAGTGGAGAGCCAAGATGTTGAACGTGAAGGCTCATCACGATTTTGGCACCGCCAATTTCAATCAGGCGTTATTTGAGCAAGTTCTCTCGGACGGTGGATTTCGTGATCAACTTCGTCGTATTCGTCCGGCCTATGAAGCCAAGATGCGCGCTCTGGATGGGGCATTGCGCCAAGAAGGATTGAGTGATCTTGGTTGGAAGTGGGACCAACCGGCGGGCGGCTTGTATCTTTGGCTTACAGCTCCGGTTGGTTTGGATACCGGATTGGATTCGGAGTTTTGCCAGGCCTGTGTGGAAGCGGGTGTTCTTTATGTCCCGGGCGAATTATGCTATGGAGACGACGCCCCGATAGACACGATTCGACTGAGTTTTGGCGTGCTCAATCAGGAGCAATTACAAGAGGCTGCAAAACGGTTCGGCATGGTTGCTAAACACTTCGCAAGCGTGTGATTCCGCCAAATGAACATAAAATGGTCTTGGGTTTGCCAAACGTGGCCGTAACATTTTGCAAAATTTAATATGAAAATCTGTTGTATTGGAGCTGGTTACGTAGGTGGGCCGACGATGGCCATGATTGCCCATAAAGCACCTGATATACGAGTCACGGTCGTTGACTTAAATCAGTCGCGCATTGATGCGTGGAATTCGGACACCTTGCCGATTTATGAGCCAGGGCTCGACGACGTGGTAAAAAGTGCACGAGGGAGGAACCTGTTTTTTTCCACGGCAGTGGCGGAAGAGATTAATGCCGCTGATATAATTTTCGTGGCCGTAAACACCCCCACTAAAACCTATGGGGTGGGGTCAGGCCGGGCGGCAGATCTTCGCTTTATAGAGTCAGTAGCTAGAACTATTGCTGAGGTAGCCACCGAGGGAAAGATCATCGTGGAGAAGTCCACCATCCCAGTGAAAACAGCCTCAACCATTCAGAAGATCTTGGCGGCCAATTCACGGGGCCTTGAGTTTCAAGTCTTGTCGAATCCAGAATTTCTGGCCGAAGGCACTGCAATCGAAGATCTTCAATTACCTGATCGGGTTTTGATTGGTGGCGAACGCACCCCAGCTGGAGATAAAGCGGTTCAGACCCTAGTTGATATCTACGCTCACTGGGTGCCCCGGGAACGGATACTTACAACCAACCTGTGGTCTTCGGAGCTATCCAAACTGGTGGCCAACGCATTCTTGGCTCAGCGGATCTCTTCGATTAACTCGATTTCCGCGCTTTGTGAAGCGACTGATGCCGATGTGGATGAGGTCGCTAATGCGATCGGTCACGATAGTCGGATTGGGCCGAAGTTCCTGAAAGCTTCGGTGGGATTCGGCGGCTCTTGTTTCCAGAAGGATATCCTGAATTTGGTATACTTGTGCGAAAGCTTTGGACTGCCCGAAGTTGCGGCGTATTGGCAGAGTGTCGTGAGTATAAACGATTGGCAGAAGAGTCGTTTCGCCACGCGTATCGTTAAATCCCTGTTCAATACAGTCGCAGGTAAACGCATCGCGATTTGGGGGTTTGCCTTCAAGAAAGACACCAATGACACGCGCGAATCCGCGGCTATAGCGATTTGCCGTGATCTTTTGACCGAAATGGCGGAGGTCGTTGTTTATGATCCCAAAGTTCCGGCTGATCAGATCCGTCGTGATCTGTTAGGTCCTGACAGTAAGAATGACCGACTCGTGATAGTGGATTCTGCCGAATCTGCGGCGAAAGACGCTCACGCCATTGCGGTTGTCACGGAGTGGGATGAATTCAAGACCATAGATTTCTCCGAGGTGTATGAGAATATGCCTAAACCTGCGTTCCTGTTCGATGGTCGAAATTTACTAGATTTGGAAAAACTTAGAACGATAGGCTTCACCGCGTCGGCTATAGGTAAATAAAAATATACTGATACAGTAATTAAATACCATTTTCATTAAGCCCACTCAGATTGAGTGGGTTTTCTATTGGTCATCATATACTTGCGTAGATTGTTGCTGGTTTGGGGGGGGGTGGTATTCCTTCGGAAGGGCCTGCTCTCAGGCGGCTATAAGTAAATATAGCTTGATTATAATAACGTGGTGTATCCACTTGCGGTTCTATGGTAGCCGATAAAATCAAAAAACTACAGGAACTACAGGCTCAAGCTGTTAGTTTACAACAATCCATCGAAGCAGAGCGTGCCCAAGAGTTAGCTGCACTGCCTGGTCGGTATGGATTCGATTCCGTCGAAGCATTTATTAAAGCCGTTCGTGCCGTTGGCGCTAAAGGTAAAGGCAAACGTGGTCGTAAGGCTAAGGCTGCGTCGACCGGCAAACGCACTCGGACTAAGATCACTCCAGAGCTTAAAGGAAAAGTAATAGCCGCCGTAAATGCGGGTAAGACCGGTGTAGCTATCGCTGGTGAGTTTGGTATTTCGCTCCCCAGTGTGCAGAATATCAAAAAGGATGCCGGTTTGGTCAAAGCGCGTGCCGCAGATCCCGCTCCGGTAGCAGCGCCTGCTCCAGCCCCTGCCGACGGTTGAATCGTTAGCCGCTTTAAACTTTAGAAGATCAACCCCGAGGCGAATGCCTCGGGGTTTTTTTAGTTTCCACTTGCTAGATCGGAGCTGAACCATGCCTGTGGTGCCTGTGAGCAGCGGATTCATTCAGGCCAATACTAACGGCGAGTTACACGATGCGAACTCGGCTACTTTGAGTCCCTTGAATCGGGGGTTTCTATATGGTGACGCGATTTATGAAGTATGGCGAACTTACCACTGCGTATTGTTTGCGTGGGAGGATCATTGGCGACGTCTTGAAAAATCCGCCGAAAGTATAGGTATGAGCATTCCTTGGTCAGCCGACCATGTATTGCGGGAAATTATGGCAACCGTTAAGGCCTTTTCTGCGACCGCAGAAGAAAAGGAGGACTTGTATATTCGGCTTCAGATATATCGCGGGGAGGGCGAACTGGGTTTGGATACCCAACACGCCGATCGTCCGGGGTTTATTATTTTGGTGAAACGAGTTCCCACTATCACTACCACGCACTTATCCACGGGTCTTGATGTAGCCATTGCATCAGGGGTGCGCCGAAACCCAATCGAGTGTTTGAATCCGGCGTGGAAGACGGGAAATTATCTAAATAACATAGTCGGATTGAGGGAGGCGAAATCACGAGGATTCGACGACATTCTTTTCATGAACCTTGCGGGTGAATTAACCGAAGCCTCGACGAGTAACCTTGCATTTATTCAGGGAAATCAATGGATCACGCCTCCGACCTCTGCCGGAATATTGCACGGAATAACTCGGGCTAAAACATTGGCCCGTGTCGCGCAAGCGGCAGGGCTTATCGCAGTGGAGCGAACCATTCGTCCCGAAGCCTTAGGCGAGTATGAAGAGGCGATGCTGCTGTCCACGACCAAGGATGTGCAGCCCGTGGGGAGGATTGAAGAAACCTCTTTTTGCACCGGGCCCAATAGTGTGACTCGGCGGCTGAAAGAGGCATTCGCCTCGATGGCGCGCGAATACGCCGATACGCATCCGGAATTTACGGTCTAGTAGCGCATCAGTTCGGGCTCGATCAGTTGGGCCCAAGCGTCGATACCACCGTCCACATTGGTTACGGCGGTGAACCCCTGTTCTCGCAGATATTGCGTCACCCGCAGGCTGCGACCGCCGTGATGACAATGAATCAAAAGGTGTTCATCTCGCGGAAGTTCACTCACATGCTCGGGAATCTGACGCATCGGAATTTGTTGTCCCCCTTCGATGCTACAGATCGCGAACTCGTGGGGTTCGCGAACATCGATGAGTCGAGCTTTGGTATGAGGATCGTCGAGAATGGCTTTGGCCTCGGTTACGTTGATCTCGAGAGGGTATTCAGAATCAGTCATAGAGTTGGTTTTGGGCGGTGCGGGACATACGATCGCCTCGTATTCAGCGGCCTGTAGTGGCTCAACACTGGCTGAGTCAGAACACGCCCTGCAGTCCGATTGTGCCTGGAAAGGGAGGGTTGAGGTTGAGGCATTGAGCGCATCGTAAACCAGCAGCCGTCCAATGAGTGGTTCACCCGCGCCGGTGATGAGTTTAATCGCTTCCAGTGCCTGCCAGCTCCCGATGACTCCGCACAACGCGCCTAGCACGCCAACTTCACCGCAACCTGGGACGCTGCCCGCAGGTGGTGGGTTAGGGAACAGGCAACGGTAGCAGGGCCCGCCCAGATGCGGGGCGAATACGCTGACTTGGCCTTCAAATTTGTAGACACTGCCGAAGACGAGTGCTCGTTTGGCGCGAACGGCGGCGTCGTTATTCAGGTAGCGCGCCCCAAAGTTGTCGGTTCCGTCGACGATCACATCGTAATCATGGAAAATGGCCTCGGCGTTTTCGGCCGTAATCCCTTCGGAGTGTTCGCGTATCTCGATCAACGGGTTGGTTTCCGCGAGGCATTGTTTTGCCGATGTCGTTTTCAACTCACCGACGTTCGCGTCCCGGTGTAGCAATTGACGATGGAGGTTGGATTCTTCCACGCGATCGAAATCGGCAATTCCAATGATACCGACACCTGCGGCGGCGAGGTAGAGCGCCGCTGGACTTCCGAGTCCGCCTGCTCCAATCACCAGCACTTTGGCGCGCTTCAGCTTGGTTTGGCCGGACTCGCCGATCTCCGGTAACAACACATGGCGGCTGTAGCGGGCAAGTTCGGCGGGACGTAGATCGGACATATCTAAGAGAAGAAAGAGAAACGATTTCGCAGAGTCGCAAATGATTATTTGCGAAGGCACGACTCTAGCTATGTAATCGATGCATATGTCAGATCCTTATATCGTAATTATCGCTGGAGGTAAGGGAGAGCGTTTTTGGCCTCAAAGCCGGGTTGAACGACCTAAACAGTTACTTCCGATTGTGGGGGATTCCCCACTTTTGACCCAGACCGTTGAGCGCGTGCGTCCCATCGTGCCGGCTGATCATATTTTTGTGATCACAAGTGCTTTACAGGAGAAAGGGGTGCGGGCCGTGTGTGCTGGATTGCCCAAGGAGAACATAATCGCCGAGCCCGAGGGACGTGATACCGCCGCGGCGGTGGGATTGGCGGCTGCCATCATCGGCGCGCGCGACCCGAATGGCGTGTTCGCGGTGCTGCCGGCCGATCATGTAATTCACAGCGGAAAGAAATATCAGTCGGACTTGAAGGCGGCCTTTATCGCCGCGAAGTCCGCACCCGTGATGGTCACGATTGGCATCACTCCAGATGAGCCAGCGACTGGATTTGGCTACGTCCAACGGGGCAAGGTGTGGAAGACCATTCGTCGTAAACCCGTCTACGAGGTGAAGCGCTTCGTCGAGAAACCGGACCTCAAGACAGCCAAAAAGTATGTGAAGTCGGGCACATACTTTTGGAACGCCGGCATGTTTGTGTGGAGCGTTCCTGTCGTTGAAGCCGCTATCGCGAAGTTCGCTCCTGAACTCGATGCTGGTTTAGCCCTGATCCGGACCGCATTGGCGAAAGGTCGCAAACTGGTGCCGGTGATGAAAAAAGTTTATCCGACGCTGCAAAAAATCTCCGTAGATTATGCGTTATTAGAGAGATCGGATAACGTGGTCGTGCTTCCTTCGACGTTCGATTGGGACGATGTCGGTGCGTGGCCAGCGGTGGCCCGCCACTACAAGCCGGATGCTGCTGGTAACGTTAGTAAGGGTTCAACGTTAGTGGAGCAGGGGAGCGGTAATATTGTCTTCAGTGAAGGTGATCACCTCGTGACCGTCGTGGGCGCAGACAATCTCATCGTGGTTCATACTGAAAACGCGACGTTGGTCTGTCCGATCGATAAGGCGCAGGAGATTAAGGCGGCGGTTAAGCGGGTAGCCTCGCTGGCCGATGCCCACAGATTCCTATAGCTGGTTTTAAACGGTATGCGCTTCCTCGGCATTGATCCAGGCACCAAACGGCTCGGCTTAGCCCGAGGTGATGAGCTCGGGCTTGCTTCGCCGCTGCCGGCGCTGGTGCAGGCTGACGTGACTGAGCGTTGGGCCGCGTTGCTCAGATGCGTGCGTGAGCAACGGATTGATGAAATCGTGATGGGTTATCCGCTGAACATGGATGACTCGGTCGGTCCCAAGGCAAAAGAATCCGAACAACTCGCGGAACGATTACGAAGTGAAACCAAGTTACCCGTGCATCTGGTAGACGAACGACTCACCTCGCAGGCGGCTGAGGCCACTCTGCCCAAAGAAAAACTGCGTGAGTTGAGGGCGAGTGGGATTATCGATTCCCGAGCAGCCACTTTGATTTTACAGGACTATTTAGATCAGCGGTTTCCGCCCGAACTTCCGGAGGAACCGTGGTGATTTTCCCCGCAAAAGTTCGACGCTGGCGATGTGTCTGCGCTTACGACGGCAGTGGTTTTACCGGATGGCAAAGTCAGCCGAGCCGGGATGCCGTCCAAGATGCGATTGAGGCGCGGTTGGCTCGCATATTCAAAGGGGCGATACGGATTCACGGGAGCGGTCGCACCGATGCAGGGGTGCATGCGCTGGGCCAGGTATTTCACTTCGATGCGGCCTGGAGACATTCAGCCGCAAAACTGCGGACCGCTCTCCAAGTGGGACTCCCATCGACCATCCAAATCAAGTCACTGGTTGGTGTGTCGGGTGAATTTCACGCGCGATTTAGTGCGGTGAAAAAAAGGTATTCTTATCGAATTCATGAGGGGCTCGCCGATCCGTTTAAGCAGGCGTTTGTGTTGAGTAGAGAGCGGCCGCAGCGGCTTGATATTGACGCCATGCGAGCAGCTGCTGAAGGGCTAAAAGGGCGGCACGATTTCCGGGCGTTTGCGGCGGACAACGGCGGGGAGTTAGGCGATGCGGTGCGCGACCTCTCGCGACTGGATGTCGATGCGTCGGGGCGATCGGTGAAGCTGATTTATGAGGCCAACGGGTTCCTCTACAAAATGGTGCGAAGCCTAACCGGAGCGTTGATTGCCGTGGGTGAGGGCAGGCTCGAAGGTGCTGCGATTCGAGCGATCCTAGATTCGGGGAAACGAACAGAAATTGTCGAAACTGCTGCCCCTCAGGGGCTGTTTCTGGAACGGGTGTTTTATTAGATGGGCGCTCCGAGTTTCACTGAAACACTCCGCCCCTTTGCTCGGACCCTGCGAGATCTTGTTTTTCCTCCCGCATGCTTATCGTGTGGTGGTCTATGTGAAGAGTGTTCGCTGCTTCATGTATGTGCACGATGTGCGCCTCTCATTGTGCGGGTAAAAAATCCGCACTGCTCGACCTGTGGTCATCCGTTTTTTGGTCACTTGGAAGGCGAACGGATATGCCCCCATTGTGACGGGTTTAGGCAGCACTACGGAGCGGCCAAGACGGTAACATTATTCAAGGGTCCGGCGCGCGAATACGTGTTGGAGCTCAAGTATCGGCAGGGATTCTTTGTGCTGGAGGATATGCGGACGCTGATAGCGGAAAATGCTGAAGTGGTGGAGTTTTTGCAGGGCGCGACATTGGTCCCCGTGCCGCTCCACCCGCGTAAAGAAAGAGAGCGCACCTTCAACCAATCGCATCTGTTCGCTGTAGCGTTCCAGCAGGCCTTGGGTGGTGACGCCGCTATCGCCAATCTCCTGCAACGCATGGTCGATACCGATTCTCAGACAACTTTTGATCGACGGACCCGGCGTCAGCGTATGAAAAATGCCTTTGCAGCCCGTAAAGGGGCCGCCATAACCGCAAATCAACGTTATGTTTTGGTCGATGATGTCTTTACCACTGGTTCCACTCTTAATTCCTGCGCTCATGCTCTCGCCAAAGCGGGAGCGTTGAACATCGACGTCGTCACCTTCGCTCACGGATAGTTTAATTCGCCATCACCCGCGCCTCCTATGTCGCTTTTTAGCAAGCCGAAATACTCGACTGTCGTCGTAAAGAAAAAGGATATCCCCAGGGGACTCTGGACCAAATGTCCGATCTCTGGAGAAGTCGTTTTCAATAAGGAGTTGGAAGCCAATCAAATGGTGGTGCCGAAAAGTGGTTATCATTTCCCGATTGGAGCGAGGGAACGTATCGCATCCCTGCTTGATGAGGGTAGTTTCGTCGAAATGGATGCAGGAGTGGTCTCTGCTGATCCGTTGGAATTTGTTGATTCGAAGGCCTATCCGGACCGGATCAAAAAATACACGGCAGACAGTGGTCTTCCCGAGGCGGTAATCAGTGGCACCGGTAAGATTGCGGATATTCCGGTTGCTCTGGCCGTGATGGATTTCCGCTTCTGCGGTGGTGCGCTGGGATCGGCCGCCGGTGAGAAAATCACCCGCGCGATTGAGAAGGCCGTCGAAAATAAGTGCCCGTGTTTGATTTTTAGTGCGTCGGGTGGAGCTCGCATGCAGGAGGGCATTTTTTCACTCATGCAGATGGCGAAAACGAGCGCGGCGCTGGGTCGCTTGAGCGAAGCCAAACTTCCTTACATTTCTATTCTGACTCACCCGACTATGGGTGGTGTCTCGGCCAGCTATGCGGTGTTGGGCGATGTCAATATCGCCGAACCGGGTGCACTGATCGGATTTGCGGGAGCTCGGGTCATCAAGGAGACAACCAAGCAAACCTTGCCGCCTGGTTTCCAAACCGCCGAATTCTTGCTGCAAAAGGGCTTGCTCGACCAAATCGTCCACCGCCTTGAGATGCGAAATCGGCTGCGTGACCTTCTCAGTGTCATGTATGTGGGTAAACCTCCTGCGACCGCACCTGAAGAGGTGGCTTGATCCTTCACTCTCGAAACTAAATTAGTCTCATTATGGGGTCGTCAGATGAGTTGACCGATTATTCGTCGGTCCAAGATTACCTATTCGGTCTCAAGGCCAAAGGGATCAAATTTGGTATCGATCGAATGCGATCCTTGGCGGCTGAGATCGGTCACCCTGAGCGGCAGCTTCCCGTAATTCATCTCGCCGGAACCAACGGTAAAGGATCTACCGCGGCCATGCTTGACCAGATCCTGCGTCGAGCGGGCAAGAAGGTGGGACTCTATACTTCGCCCCATTTGGTCAAACTCGGCGAACGCGTGCAGGTGGAACGTGAGATTCTAACGGAAACCGAGATCGTTGAATACACCCGTGAGTTGCTGCCTGTCGCGGAACGTTTGGGCGCGTCGAGTCCGGACGACCATCCCAGTTTCTTCGAATTCATGACGGCGATGGCATTCCTGCAATTTGCCCGCAAGGGCTGTGATGTGGCTGTCGCCGAAGTGGGATTGGGCGGTGAATTGGATGCGACCAATATTGTGCAACCCGCCGTAACCGCGATCACCTCAATCGGATTTGACCATTGTGAGATCCTCGGACGCACTCATGCGGAAATTGCGAGTGCCAAGGCGGGAATCATCAAACCCGGCATTCCGGTGGTGGTGGGGCGAATGCCCGCTGAGGCCGAGGCGGTCATTCGAGCAAGGGCAACCGAGGTCGGAGCTCCTCTCATGAGTGTGCGCGATCGATTCGGCGAAGCGTTGGATGGCTACCCGCAAACGGCCTTGATGGGCGATTGCCAACGCTGGAACGCTGCCACCGCTAGTTTGGTGATCGAAGCGTTGGGTTGGGACATTGGCCTGGAATTGATCGAGCAGGGTCTCGCGGAGGCCCATTGGCCGGCGCGGTGGGAGCAACTCACCGTGCAAGGCCGTTCGGTTATCATGGACGCTTCCCACAATCCGGAAGGTGCTGCCGAGTTATCTTTGAATCTGGCTCGGTTGTTCGAGCAAACGGGGAAGAAGCCCATCGTGGTGGTGGGAGCTCTGGGGTTACCCCGGGCTAAACCTCTAATTCATGCCGTGGCGGAGTTTGCGGCAGAAATACATATCGTAGTTCCGGCTCAAGCGAGAGCCTGCCATCATGAGGATATTCGCGCTTTGATTCCGGCACGTTTCGCCGGGCTAGTGCACGATAGTGATGTAGAGCAGTTATTTGGTGGGAATGGGATGGCGAATTGGAGTGCTGCTCAGGATTTGATTGTCGTCACCGGTTCAATTTATTTGGCGGGTGAAGTCATGGCCTATTTGAATCCGTTGAATGGCAGGGTTGAGAGCCATCTCCAGGATTTTTAGATAATACCGTTCCGAGGAGAAGGGGGAGGGATCTGAGTGATAGAGGTAGAAATCAAGGAATTCTAGTAAATAATTTTCACCCATAAAGTTTCATTTAGGATTGTAAATGGTTGTATGATAGTGTTTAAACTATCCTGTGGAAGGCTGATTGTAATGAGACTCAATTGAGAATGAGACCGGTAATCAAAAAGGATTTGACGAATGAGGCTAAAATGAGAGGTTTAGTCAGTCACTTATTAAGACTGAGTATCAATTTCATTATGCATTTCATCAAACGAATGAACGAACGGATCGTAACCCGGAGTAATCTGTTCAAAACCATTTTGGGTTTTGGAATAATCTCGATGGTTTCCGCCGCCGAAATGCCTTCGCCTGAACAAATGTGGGCGATGATCCAAAAGCAACAGGTGCAGATTGAATCGCTGACCAAGCGGGTTGCCGCGGCTGAGTCTCAGAGGGCCCAAACGGAAACAAAAATCGTGGCCGCTGTTTCTCAGGTGAAACAAGTGGATGCGAAGATCGAAGCGACTTCAGCTTACGTCGAGACGCTGGCCGATCGCGGCGGTTCAGGCTCGGGCGGAAATGCTTGGTATGATCGCACGTCTTTAGGGGGATACGGCGAGATGCACCTCAATTTTGGTAATACCGATCAAATCGATTTTCACCGCTGGGTATTGTTCTTTGGCCATGAGTTTAATGACTCCATGCGTATGTTCTCCGAATTCGAGCTGGAGCATTCACTTTCTGGCAACGGCAAGCCGGGCGAAGTTGAGCTTGAGCAAGCTTACGCTGAATTTGACCTCGATGAAAATACCCGCGCCAAAACGGGTCTCTTTTTGCTGCCTATTGGTATGATGAACGAAACCCACGAGCCTAACACGTTCTACGGGGTGGAGCGAAACCTGGTAGAGAAGAACATCATTCCCACGACTTGGTGGGAAGGCGGGGCCGCTTTATCGCACACCACCGATGATGGTTGGGGCTTTGATGCCGCGCTTCACTCAGGGCTCAATACACCCACGACTGGGAGCAATGCTTTCAATATTCGTAGCGGTCGTCAAAAACTAGCCCAGGCAGCGCTCAAGAGCGGAGCCGCCACGGTGCGCACCAAATACACCGGTATCCCCGGCTTGGAGTTGGCCGCATCGGGCCAGTTCCAACAGGACATCGCTCAAGGCACCTTGGCTGAGTCGATCGACGCCGTCCTACTGACCGCCCACATGGATTGGATAAAGGGTCCTTGGGGATTCCGCGCACTCTACGCTCGTTGGGATCTTGAGGGAGCCACTCCGGCCCTGCTCGGACGTGACGAGCAATTCGGATACTACCTGGAGCCCTCCTATCGTTTTGAGTCCGAGATTGGCGATTGGGGCTTCTTTGGCCGCTTCAGTACCTACGACAACTCCGCGGGTAGTGTGGCTGATACCTCTAACGAATACTTCGACTTAGGCGTCAATTATTGGCCGCATCCCAATATTGTTTTTAAAGCCGACGTGCAGTTTGCCCAACCCGCCAATGGTGCTGATGATGAGACCGTGAATCTCGGATTCGGTTACATGTTCTAAATGAAGGTTTCTTTGCGTCGCCCATTTCGCAGCCTCGTCGCTAGCCTGTTTTTGGTTGGCGGCGTTTTCGCGTCGGATGAAGAAGTGTTTCTTGCGCCTGAGCGGTTCATTGCGGATGCGTTCGGTGAGGGGGGCGCACCCGATGTGGAACGGCTGTGGCTGACGACGACCCTCAAACCCTCGATCAAGTCGATCCTCGGGCGCGACTATCCGGCGTTGCGTTTGCGTTACTGGCAGCGCGGATCACGCACTGCCTGGATACTCGAAGAGATTGGGAAAGTCAGACCCATCACGACAGGAATTATAGTCGATTCAGGTAGGATCTCGGCCCTGCAGGTCCTCGTATATCGCGAGAGCCACGGCTGGGAGGTGAAACATCCTTTCTTCACCGATCAGTTTCAAGATGCTCAGCTCACCGAAGGACTTCGTTTGGATCAAACGATTGATAGCATCGCGGGTGCGACAATGTCCGTGGACGCACTTAAAAAACTCGGCCGCCTAGCGTTGTATTTAGATCAGCAAGTGCAAGATTCGGCGGATTCATGAGTCCACCTGTTGAAGAATCGAATCGTGCACCAGTCCGCCGCCGTCGTCCGGCATGGTGGCCGTGGCATCAACGGTTGGGTATAACGTTTTCAGTTGTTATCGTCGCGGTGGTCTTAACCGGCATTGCCCTTAACCACACCGGCGGCCTGCGTTTGGACGAGCGGCGGATCACCAACGCATGGGTGCTCGATTGGTATGGCATGAATCCTGAGGGCGAGCCCATCGCGTTCGAAGCAGATGGCTGGGCGCTACAGTGGGATGAACAACTCTACTGGGACGGTCAACCGGTCGAAGCCGAGACCGGACAACTCGTAGGTGCAGTTGCTCTACTCGACATTCGCGTGATCGCTACGACTGACGCGCTGTTCCTTCTTACGCCTACGGGCGAGTTGATCGAAAGAATGGACGCGGTGGATTTACCTCCGGGATCAGTCAAACAGATCGGCAATCTCAACGGAAACGTGATGCTCACTTCAACGGAGGGGAAATTTCTCTCGGACCCCGATGTCGGGGAATGGGATCGATACCAATTGGCGGCTGATGTGCATTGGTCTGAAGCTGAACCAGTTCCCGCGACCGAGCGAGAAGCGGCACTGCAGTCCTACCGGGGGCAAGGCGTGTCGCTTTATCGGGTGCTACTCGATCTTCACAGTGGTCGCCTATTTGGATCGATAGGAGTATGGGTCGTCGACGCGGCTTCGGTCGCCATGCTCTTCCTCACGCTAACGGGCGTGTGGTATGCGCTGCGAGTGAAGCGTCGCTAGTCGTGAACGGATGTCGGGCATAAAGGGCCAGATGCCAAGTGATGCAGAACAGTCTGAGTGATAGGTGATGCAGAACGGAGGGCGCCGTTAAGGCTGGGGAAGTATGCGCAGAGAGCCTTGTAGATGAGATTGAGCTAGCCTGGCCTATGAGGTAGGGCGCGCTCGCCGAGCGCGCCGTTACATTTCTCCCACCGCAACCGGCGGTTTCGGCGAAACCGCCCTACCATTAACCGATGCGCCGAACGCACCCTGTCGCGGTGAGTTTCCGTGCTGCCGGAAGGCGAATCGGCCTGAGGTAACAGACCGCTCGCTGACATTCAATCAGTCCAAAAGTGTTCTGCATCACTTGGCACTTGGCACTTGGCCCGTAAAGCCCGACCCACCCAACAGGACGTATTTTTGTGGGTCGGGCTTTATGCCCGACAGCTCCGGAACCGCTTACGATTTTCGACCTTCATCATATTCGAAGTATTCGATCATCGTTTCGATTTCATTGCGGTCGGAAAGCCCACTGCTTTGCTTACGGTTTGCGAGCGATTCGGTGACCTGATCGCGCCATCCTAGTTTTGTCACATAGTGGTTCCAAACGAGGATATCGGTTTCTCCAATCGTCCGTCCGTTTCCGTTTACCCAGTCGAAGATTTCATCGTCGTTGAAAGTCGTGAGCGTTTTCTCTCGAAGCGCCGCGTAGTCGATATGAAGAAAACTACACATACGGGCATCCAGACCGTTGCCGATCATCTCGAGAAAATCCTCCCGGAGATTGCCGGCGGTCTGTAGGCGAATCTTGCTCAGCATGCGGGGGAAATAACGCAGGCCTTTCGTTTCAGTGTAGGCGCTGATGGGAGATTGGTCGGAAGACATAGAGAGGAACCAAAAGATAAACCTCCGCCACGCAACCTGACTCGACAACTTACTTCAGCAAGACGACCACAATGTCTCGGGAAGATGACTAGAATTTAGTTGAATATGTCGGGCTTAAAGTCCAACCCAGCCAGTAGGATGCGTCTTAATGCGGGTCGGGATTTATGGGCCAGATGACAGATGATGCAGAACACTTTCGTCGCTTGAAATTGTCATCGAGCGCTCTGTTTACGCAGGCCGAATCGCCTTCCGGCAGCCCGGGGAACTTTCCGCAGCAAGATGTCTTCGGTGCGTCGGTTTAAGGTAGGGCGGTTTCGCCGAAACCGCCGGTTGCGGTGGGAGAGGTGAAAGGGAGCGCTCGGCGAGCACTCCCTACCTAAAAGGCGAGGCAGCTCAATCTCAGCTACAAAGGCTCTTGCCTGCCCGACAGCCTCAACGGTGCCCACTGTTCCGCATCACCTGTCATCTGGCTCTTTATGCCCAACATCGTCTACTTTTTCAGACCTAATACCGTGCCCACCGGGGTCGACGTCGTAGACGCTTTACGAAGTAAATTAGTCACGACTCGACCCCTTCCCCAGACGCGTCCGACAAACCAGGCGACTCAATCTGCCCATATTAGCCTGCTGACGGGATCTTGCCTGCCCGCCCTAGTCCCGATCTGCGGGACGACGGAGGGTTACTTGTTACTTGATACCTGCTACTTCGGCGGAGCTGCTGCTTGCTTATCTCCGCGCATTAAATTTTCACCAGCTCCGCCGTCGGCGGGATGTCTTTAATCAGCTGGGAGGGTTCGGGACCGACGCCTAGGTAGCGGAGATTCGGAAGGTTCTCAGCGTCTGGCCAGATAGCGCCTTCGTAGGCCACCTCAAGCGTGGTCCGGACCATCGCTCCGACGTAGGCTTGGGCGTTGGCCGGTAAGTCTGCAAAGTTGCGCATGCCGCAAATGTCTTCCGCCCAGCCTGGATGCCGGGAGTAAACCGGATTGAGGTTTTTTCGCACCGCTTCGTTGCGCGGCACATGGTGGTGGATATTGCCGTCGGTATCTTCGTAGGCCGTGCAGATCAACAGGTCGCCGTTCCAATCACCCTGATGGGTGAGGGCGTCGGTTTTGTTGATCATCAAATCTTGAAATCCGCCGTAGCGTAGGGCATCGCCTTTTTCTACCGCGTCGAACCAGCCCACCATGCGTTGCCGACCCGTGGTCGAGCCAAACTCGAGTTTCTTCAGTAATGGGGTGAGTGGGTGCTCTTCATCCATTTGCGTGATGAAGGTATGGGTGCCGACTTTGGTGTCGTAGGCTTTGGCCACCCCAAACGTGTGCACCGGTTGAACAGGGATACCCGCGCTCTCAAAGATTTCAGGCGTGAAGGTGTGAGAGGCGGTGACGTTGGGCGAGAAGCCGTGGCGTTTGTCGAGCCAGTAGGCTTGGCCAAATTCCCCCAGAATGGTGTGCCCGGCGGCCATTTCGCGGCGGATCAGTTCACGCACTTCAGTGATCCGAGGAGCCAACCTGGTGCCTGCAGCCCAGTAGACTTCAGTGAGTTTTTCGAGATTGAGAGTAAAGGGGGCGTCACCTCGGAAAGCCGTGAAATCGAATTCAGCAGCCTCGAGAATGCCGAGATCGATCGCTTCCTGATTAGCGCGTTGCTCGGCATCGGCGAGTTTGGAGAAGAAACCAGCGAAGGTTTCGGCGTCGACCTGACACACGTGCTCGATGGTGCGCATGGCGCGGTCGGCGCGTTGGGCGACCTTGCGGGCGTAGTAGTTGGAGCCGGCGAGGAAATCGGAATACGAGATCTGCCATTGGCCAACCTCGTCGAGGTAGGCGGGGGTGATGCCGCGACCCGTTGAGCCCCGAGGCTCTTCATGGAGAATGTTGGAGCGGTAGTGTTCCCAAGCGAGGTCGAGCAGACGATGAATGAAGTCTGAGACCATCGTGCGTTCGTCTATTGCGAGCCGCGAAATAACGTTGTAGCCCTTGTGCTCCAACGGGGCTGCTTCCCACCAGATCTTGCGCGGGTCGGCGACCACCCCACATCCGATGGCGAGGTGTTTGATGTTCTTCTCGACGACACCCGACGGCAGGAGATTGAGCTTCACGCCGGCGGCGGTGTGGCCGGAGTTCGCGCCGCCATTGACCTTGAGCACCGTGGAGACAGCACGGGGCGTGCCGGAAAGTTCGTGGCAGACTTCGGGAACGAGGCGGCCTTTGCCCTCATCTCCGAGGGAAATTCCGACGTCTGCGATGAGTTGGCTGGAGAAAGGAATCAGGGACATTTTTAGAAACGCTGAAAAACTGAAAATCTGAAAAGCTGAAATTGGACGGACTCGTTCAACCCAGCTTAGTTTGGCCCCCGTGGGCGCACAAAGGAGAGATGTTGGCACAAATCTTCGCCGAGGGTCGAGCCCGGAACTCTTGTTGACGGTTTCAGTGCTTCAGCTCCGCCTTGAGGCTCGAAACTTCGCGAATCGATGGGGAAGGGGTCGAGTCGTGACTAAATTCCTGGCGCAATACGTCTACGACGTCGACCCCGTGAAGCCCGACGGAGTCTTATTTCAGCGTGTCAGCTTTTCAGTTTTTCAGCTTTTCAAAGAACTGAGTGCCAGAGCCACTCAGTTCTTCACCCCTGCCTTGATCTCAATGACGTCGTGCGGAGTTGCTTCTTTCTGGGCTGCCGGGCTCACCCGAATGTAGCGGGCGTTGGCGCGCAGCGCAGGAAGATCCTTGGCGCCGAGATAGCCCATGCCGCTTTGCAGACCTCCGACGAGGGTGCCAAGGACGTCGTCGAGGGAGCCGCTGACTTCCTTGAGGGCTTCAATACCTTCGGCTGCGACCTTGCGGGTGCGATCGGTCTTACTGTGACCGTAGCGGGCTGCAGAGCCCTCTTTCATCGCGGCGAGCGACCCCATGCCCCGATATTGCTTATAGACCTTGCCGTTAATCTCCATGATCTCGCCTGGAGCCTCGCGGCAACCGGCTAGGAGACCACCGAGGATGACCCCATCAGCGAGGGTGAGAGCTTTGACGATATCACCGCTTTTGGTGATGCCGCCGTCGGCGATCACCTTGACGTTGCGGTTGGAGGCTCCTTTGGCGGCCACGTGTAAGGCCGTGAGCTGAGGGATGCCCACTCCTGCGACAATCCGGGTGGTGCAGATAGATCCGGGGCCTTGGCCTACCTTGATCGCGTTGGCGCCACAGTCGGCGAGGTATTCTACTCCGGCGGCACTGGTGACGTTACCCGCAATAATGGTGAGGTCCGGAAAAGCTCCTCGAACGAGTTTAACCATATCGCCAACACCGGCGGAGTGGCCGTGAGCCACGGAGACAGCGACGCAATCGATGGCCTCGTCGACGAGATGGCCGACATGTTCGATGATGCGATCGCGGTCGAGCGATCCGTCAGGGTGGCGAATCGGCGAAAGGGCAGCGCCGACGATGAGGCGGAAATCCGAATCACGAGCAGCGCGGCGGCGGGCGTTGGCTTCGGAGGTAATCCGTTCGACGTCCGAGAAGGTGGCCAATCCTCGCAGATGGTCGGAATCGTCCACGACGAGCATTTTGTGAATGCCGACGTGTTGGGTGAAGAATTCGTCCGCGGCTTTGATGGGATCGGAACTCAGACTCGAGGAGTGCACGGTGTGGATGTCGGCGCGAAGGGACATCGCTTCCGCGACGGTTTTGCTCCGATAGCGTTCCCGCACTGTGCTGCCAGAGAGGAGGCCGACCAGTTTTCCGGCGTCGTCGACGACGGGGAAGGTGCGGAAGTCGAAGTTGCGAGATTCAATCAGATCCAGCACGTCACCGACATATTGGTCGGGTTTTACCGTGATCGGATCTTGGATAAGGCCGTGGATGTGGCGTTTGACGCGGGCGACCTCCTTGACCTGCTCGCGGGCAGGCATGTTGTAGTGGATCAGGCCGAGGCCGCCGTTGAGCGCCATGGCAATGGCCATGCGAGACTCGGTAACGGTGTCCATATCTGACGAGAGCACGGGAATCGGCAGCACGACTTGCTCGGAGAGGGCCGTGGTCGGGTCAGCGTCTTTGGGCAGGATATCGGAGAACCGGGTCGCAAGAGAAACGTCGTCGAACGTGAGTCCTACGGGACGATTGGCGGCAAAGAAGGCGTCGGCTGATTGGTAAAAATCAGCGTCAAACGCTTCGGCGGAATTCGTGGCAACCTTTGTCATGAGTTGCCGGGAACGTAGTAAGGATCTGTCCGGAGATCGCAAGAAGGAATCTGAAAGTTTCGTTTTTTTTCAGAGTAAGATCATCGGTGAGAAATTACGGTAAATGCGTTTTACGCAGGAGGAAAGAACGCGTAGAGTGGGCCAGATGGGATATTCGCTCTCGTTTAAATCTTACCGACTGCCGATGCGCCAACCGCTGCGGACGGCCCAGGGTTGGTGGTCGGAGCGTGAAGGCGTGATTGTGCGATTGGAAGATAAGGACGGTCAAATGGGTTGGGGAGAGATTGCGCCGATTTCGGGGTGGGGTGGAGGTGATTTGAGTGAAGCAAAGGCGGTGCTAGAACGTCTGGGGGCGAGTCCGACGGGGGCTGAGTTGAGTGAGATCGCCGCACCGGGTGGATGCCTTGGGTTCGCCCTCGGAGCCGCGCTGGGGCAGTTGGGTGGTCGGTTGCCGTCGGTGCACGACTACTTACCCGTGGCGGGATTGTTGCCGGCGGGACGTGACGTATTGCGGGCGGTTGAACAGAAACTGGAGGTGGGCTTTCGGACCTTTAAATGGAAGGTCGGGGTGGGCGACCCAAGGGACGAGCAGGTGTTACTTGACGATTTATTGGGCAATTTGCCCGATGGAGCCCGCGTGCGATTGGACGCGAATGGAGGATGGGATCGTCGAGTAGCCGAGCGGTGGTTGGAAGTCTGTGCCGAACGTCCCATGATCGAGTTCGTCGAACAGCCGACTGACCCGGCGAATAAGGATCTTTTGTTGGGGCTCGCGGGTGATTTTCCGACGACGCTGGCTCTGGATGAGGCCGTAATCGGTAAGGAGGACTTCGAACAGTGGATGGAGTTGGGGTGGCCGGGCGTGTTTGTGCTGAAGCCAGCGCTTTGGGGCGATCCGGGTGAGTTGGTGGCGGCCGTCAATGGGAGCACTGCTGATGTGGTGATCTCTTCCTCTCTGGAAACGGGGATCGGCGCGCGGCAGGTATTGGAGATCGCGTTTGGGTTGCCGAAACTTGATCGGGCTTTGGGCACCGGAGTCTGGCCTCTGTTTTCTAATACGGAACTGAATGGTCCGAGTGCCGTGCCGTTCGTGCGCTCTACGGACATCGAAAGGTTAAATCCGATCGTAGTGTGGGAAGCCCTTTAGGCCATGAACACTCGTATGAATCTTCAAATGTCGCGTAACGAGTTTGCCAGAACACTGGGAGGCGCGGCTTCCGACGCGAATGACGCGGTGGTGATTTGCGAACGAGATACCAAACGGTTCCGAGAGCAATTTGCTGATGCCGCTGGAACTCGTGGTCCCGTATTTTTGGCCAATCCCGATTGGGGCGGACGCGAGCGCGAGCAGTTCGATGCCGTGGTGGACCGCAGGGCAGATGATTGGGATCCAGAGCTTGGTTGGCTGATGATTCCGACGGGAGGCTCCTCGGGGGCGATCAAGCTAGCTCGTCATGACCAACACACCATCATGGCGGCCGTGATCGGCTATCAGGAGTTCTGCGGGGCTGATCGCGTTGATGGCGTGGGCATGCTGCCGCTGCATCATGTTGGTGGACTGATGGGGTGGCTTCGTTGCGCACTTACGGGAGGACAATATTGCCAGCTGAATTGGCGCGAAATCTCGTTGGGGAATTTCCCAGTTGAGAATCTAAATGGAATCGCGATTTCGTTGGTCCCAACCCAACTGCAGGCTCTCCGCGGAATCACCGGAGGAGTGGACTGGTTGCGACAGTTCGGATCGGTGTTTATTGGCGGAGCTGCGCTAACAACGGATTTGTGCGATTGGGCCCGGGAGAATAACCTTCCGCTTTCGCCCTCGTATGGTCTGACCGAATCCATGGCGATGGGGTGTGCGATGTCGCCGCGGGATTTCCTCGCCGGTGCGGAAGGCGTCGGTGCTCCGTTGCCGCACATCGAGTTGATCATTGGCGAGGGAGGGGAGATTAAATTAAAGACGGCGTCACTGTTTCGTGGATACTGGCCGGATCACCGCCGTGAACGTGGAGCCTGGGCGACAGGAGATTTGGGTGAATGGGATTCCGCAGGTCGACTGACGGTGAAAGGGCGACAAAATGACCTCATTGTCTCGGGAGGGGAAAAAATCAATCCAGCCGAAGTAGAGGCGGCGGTTAAGCAGGCTTTCGGCCTGAACCAAATTGCGGTGTTAGGGGTTGCCGACGCGCATTGGGGCCAAGTGGCGATGTTGGTCTACTGCGCTGAACGGACACTCGAGCTGACCGAGCTGGGAGAACTGCTGGACGGTGAATTGGCCAAATTCAAATGGCCTAAACGGGTGGTGAAGCTTGATTCCTGGCCGGTTAACTCGGTCGGGAAAATAGACCGAAGGTGTCTGCGGCGATTGGCCGGGGACTAAGGATGATTAATCTGCATCGATCCATCCGGTTAGTTCGGATGGAAGATCGATCTTCTTTCGGTCCGTCGAAGTGATGCATACATGTTCAGTTTGAATCACCGCCGCCTTTTTCTCCGGAGGGCCTATCTTCCAAATCGTAGTGTCGAGGGTGTAACTGTGCGGGCCCGATTGGACCGGAGTCACATCAACGCAGATTTTTTCGCCGGCGTGGAGAGGCCGCAAATAAGACGCCTCACTTCGAGTGATCGGGATCACGACTCCATTGTCGCTGAAGAACTCGGCCAGTAGGATACCGTTTGCGCCCAGTGCCTCTTCATATGCTTCGTGAGCGATGCTTAAATAGCGGGCAAAGAAAACAACCCCGGCAGCATCCGTATCGGAAAAATGTATCGTGCGATTGTAGCGAAACGTCGGCATGGGAAAGATGGGAAGGTCTAAAAGTCTTAATGTCGAAGGTCTAAAGGAATGTTGATATTAACGCTGAGAAGCAAAGGGGTGACGCGCTGGGGGGGGCTATTCTCTTTTTTGTGATTTCTGTGCATTCTGTAGCTATCACTTCAGGGGAGCTTCGCTGGAAAAGCTAAAAACCGATCTGAGAGGCATCCGCTTCGGACGAGGATTGTGGCTATTATTCAGTAGTTTCTCAGCGGGATTCCTAAAAATTTATCAGTGTTCATCCGCTTCCATCAGTGGTTAATACCTACTTCATGACCAAGAATGAGATTGCGGAGGTTTTGGAAGAGATAGCCACGTTACTGGAATTGAAGGGCGAGAATCCGTTCAAGATTCGGGCCTATGGAAGTGGTGCGCGGATTCTGGAGTCGATGGAGCAAGTGGATGTCGATCGGTTGCTGGAGGACGACGACTTGGATTCAGTTAAAGGAATCGGAGTGGCTTTGGCGCAGAAGATCGGCGAGTTGCACGCGACTGGGAAACTCGAGTTCCTGATAAAGCTGCGTGCATCGATTGCCCCGGGATTAGTGGAAATGCTCGAAGTGCCGGGCCTGGGGGCGAAGAAAATCAAGGCAATCCACGGCAAGCTAGGAGTGAATTCCATTGAAGGACTGGCGAAGGCCTGTGCGGACGGAAAAGTGGCTGAACTTGCCGGATTTGGGGCAAAATCTCAGGACAAGATCGCGGAAGGGATTCGAAATCGAGAAGCCTATGGCAAACGCCACCTTTGGTGGCTCGCTCAGGAAGTGGGTCGGCCGATCGTGGAGGGTTTACGAAAGTTGCCTCAAGTGGTCCGCGCTGAGTCGGCGGGAAGTTCACGTCGAGGCATGGAGACGGTGGGAGATCTGGATTTTATTGTCGCTTCGGCTGAACCGGAATTGGTCATGACTTGGTTTTGCGAACTACCGGAAGTGAAGGAAGTCACCGCGCGAGGTGAGACCAAATCAAGTGTGCGGTTTGAAAGCGGACTGCAGGCTGATCTACGGATCGTGCCCGATGAGCAGTTTGTCTTTGCACTCCATCACTTCACGGGTTCGAAGGATCACAATGTCGCGATGCGTCAACGGGCGCTGGAGCGAGGATTGAGCATGTCGGAATGGGGACTCGTGTCGGTCGAAGGTGAGGGGACTGCGAAAGAGAAGGCCGAGCGCGGTGAAGGCGAAGGTGTGAAAGATGAGGCCGCGTTGTTTGCCAAACTCGACCTGGAATTTATCCCCCCAGCGTTGCGAGAGGGGCGTGGAGAAATCGAAGCGGCGGAGCAGGGCGAGCTTCCCCGCCTGATCGAACTCGGCGACTTACGGGGTGCATTTCATAATCACACGGATGCGAGTGATGGCAAAAACACTCTAGCGGAAATGACGGCAGCAGCGGAAGCCTTAGGGTGGGAGTATCTGGGCATTGCCGACCATTCAAAGAGTAGTTTTCAGGCGAACGGGTTGAATGAGGAACGACTGTTAAAGCAAGTTGAGGCGATTCGGGTTCAAAACGAATCAGGTAAGTTTAGGACGCACGTGTTTGCCGGTTCGGAAGTCGATATTTTGACGGACGGTCGCCTTGATTTTGACGACGAGGTATTGGCTCAGTTGGACTACACCGTGGCTTCAGTGCACAATGCCTTGGGTCAAGATGAAGCGACTATGACAGCGAGGTTGATCCGGGCGGTGGAGAATCCGCATGTCACTATGCTGGGGCACCCGACGGGACGGATTCTATTGCGACGAGAGTCGAGTAAAGTGGATCTGGCGAAGGTGATCGATGCGGCTATCGCGAACGAAACGATTATTGAACTCAACGCCAGTCCTTGGCGGTTGGATCTAGACTGGCGATTGTGGCGCAAAGCGGCGGAACGGGGTTTGATGTGCGCCATCAATCCAGATGCCCACGACACCGCTGGATTAGGACATGTGGCCGAAGGAGTAAACGTCGCCCGCAAAGGCTGGCTGGAAGCCAAACACGTGCTCGATACGCGTCCCCTCGCCGATGTGAAACAATACTTCAGGATTAAATAACTTAGAGTCATTGTGCGGTCAGCTGCGTGTTATTAACGCAAAGGCGCAAAGTCGGGGAGATATGAAAATTCAGCCATCCGGTCACTAGCTATCGTGCCTCTTGGTAGCCAACTTGTTTCATCTTAATGGCTCTGCGCCTCTGCATCTTCGCGCCTTTGCGTTAATTTCCGATCCAGTATCTAGCGAATAAGATTATTAAGTAGCGGCTAGCGAGCAGTGAGTAGAACCAAAACCGAGCGGCTGAATCATTCGAAACCTACCACTTTTGTGCCTTTTGTGGCCAACTTGTTTCATCCTAGCACCTAGCCAACTAGCCACTAGCGTCTAGATTTCACCTGTGACATTAAGACTTTCCGACGCAATGCTTTTCACATCAGGCTTCGTTTCATGCGAAAAGCACTGATCACCGGTATCACAGGGCAGGACGGATCCTACTTAGCGGAGTTTCTCCTCGAGCAGGGATATTCGGTGCACGGGTTGGTACGTCGCGCGAGTGCGTTCAACCGGACCCGAATTGATCATCTCCGCACCGACCATAATTTGGAATCAGGTCGTCTGACCTTACATTACGGTGAACTCAATGATCTGACTTCTTTTCATCGCCTCCTCCACAAGGTGGAGCCGGACGAAGTCTATCACTTGGCCGGCCAGAGCCACGTGGGTTTGAGCTTCGAGCTGCCAGAGGTGACGTGTCTGGAAAATGGCATGGCGACGCTGCACTTGCTGGAAGCAATCCGCGAAATGCGTACGACAACCAAATTATATCTGGCCGCCAGTTCGGAAATTTTTGGTGCCCCGAAGGAGGGACCCCAAACCGAAGAGACTCCCATCAATCCCCGTAACCCTTACGGAGCCGCCAAAGCCTTCTCGTTCAACCTAGGCCGAATCTATCGAGAGTCTCACGGTCTGTTCGTTGCGACTGGTATTCTCTATAATCATGAATCTCCGCGCCGAGGAGAGAATTTTGTGACTCGTAAGATCAGTGGGGGAGTCGCGCGTATCGCAGCAGGCGATAAGAAGCCAATCGCGTTAGGTAATCTGGATGGATGTCGCGATTGGGGATATGCGGCGGAGTATGTCGAAGGCATGTGGCAGATGCTACAGGCAGACATCCCCGATGATTTTGTATTGGCGACTGGAGTATCCACGACAGTGCGTGATTTCGCGCGAGCTGCGTTTTCGGCAGCCGGAGTGCCGATAGAGTTTACGGGGAAAGGCGTGGATGAGAAAGGGATTCGTCAGGACAACGGTGAAGTGGTGCTGACTGTTTCGTCCAAGTTCTATCGGTCCGTCGACGCCGATCTCCTCCGGGGAGACGCGAGCAAGGCCAAGTCCCAGTTCGGTTGGGAGGCCAAAACCTCCGCCACTGAACTTGCCGCCCTGATGGTGAAAGCGGAGCTAGTAGCAAGGGACTAGTTGCTGGTTTACTAGGGCCTTAAGAAATTAGTTTAGCATTTCAATTATTCCTACGAATGTGTCGGCTTGAAACCAACCTCTACCTTCTAGCAAACTAGTCTATGTCTACCTACCTCGTTACCGGTGTCGCCGGATTTATTGGTTCCCACACGGCGCGTGCGTTGTTGGATCAAGGACATCGGGTGGTGGGCATAGACAACCTCAACGACTACTACGATGTGCGACTCAAAGATCATCGGTTGGATTTACTGCTGGGAGGCGAGGGCAGGCGAGTCGGCCGTTCGGCTTCCGAGTCGTTTTTTCAGAGTGGGGATTGGAGTCATGGCACGTTTTCGTTCGCCGCCATAGATGTGATCGATGCGGAATCGATAACCAACCTGTTCGGGAAATACTCCTTTGATGCGGTGATCAATTTGGCGGCTCGGGCGGGGGTGCGGTATTCCGTCGAGCATCCTGAAGTCTACGCCTCGACTAATGTGTCGGGAGCCGTGAATTTGTTGCAGGCGATGCAGAAGGCTGGGGTGAAAAAATACATCCTCGCTTCCTCTTCTTCTCTGTATGCGGGGGCGGAGACTCCATTTAGGGAATCCTTCGATGTTAATCGTCCGCTGTCCCCTTATGCGGCTTCGAAGCTGGGGGCAGAAGCTATGGCGGCCGCATTTCACCATTTGCACGGAATCGACGTTTCAGTGCTGCGGTATTTTACGGTTTATGGTCCGGCCAGTCGTCCCGATATGAGTCCGTTGCGTTTTCTGAAATGGATCGATGAAGGCACGCCAATCACGCTTTATGGTGATGGTTCACAGACCCGGGATTTTACTTATATCGACGATATCGTGGCGGGCACCATCGCCGCCCTGCGGCCGTTGGGCTATGAGGTGATCAACCTCGGTGGAGGCAACGAGCCTTTGGCCATCCGAGACATGATTGCTGGTTTCGAAAAGGAGCTCGGCAAGAAAGCACTCATTGATGAACAGCCGTTTCATGCCGGTGATATGAAGTCGACCCAGGCCGATGTATCGAAAGCCGCCGATTTGTTGAACTGGGCGCCTAAAATCTCGCCCGCCGAAGGATTCAAACGAACCGTCGAATGGTATCTAGCCAACCGGAGTTGGCTGAAGGATATCGAACTCTAGCCTCTAGCCACTAGCCACTAGCACCTAGTTTCCAGTTTCCAGTTTCCAGTTTCCAGTTTCCTCTCAGTTTTTTGAGTATTTTGCGCCTTTTTGCGGCCAATACAATCCTTCCTCGTAGCTCCTCTGTATTTATATTCTGGTCTCTAGTATCCTAGTCACTAGCACCTCCTGTCCGCCGAAGCCTTGGCGAAGGAGGAAGCACCTAGCCACCTAGCCTCTAGCCCACTAGTCACTAGCATCCATGATCAACATACTCCAAACCATTGCCGAAGACGCGGGCCGCGAGATCCTGCGTTTTTATAAGAAACCTCTCACCGTTGACGCCAAGGCGGATGATTCTCCTTTGACTCAGGGTGATCTGGCTTCGCATCGACATATCGTCGCCGCCTTGGCTCAGGCGTTTCCTGACATCCCGGTGGTCTCGGAAGAAGACCCCGAGCGGGATGAGGCTATTTTGAGAGCCCCGCGTTGGTTTGTGGTCGATCCACTCGATGGGACGAAGGAGTTCATCAAAGAGACGGGTTCGTTTACGGTGAACATTGGTTTGATTGAGCACGGGGTGCCCACCTGTGGCATCGTGCACGTGCCGGTCACAGGGCGGACCTATGGGGCCTCACCCGATAGTGGGGCATGGCGGATCGATCTCGGTGAGGAACGAGTAGAGATAGCCACGGTTTCCGCGCCGGAGAAACTACGCATCGTCGCGAGTCGTGATCATGCCGGAACTGAAGTGAAAGCGTTACTGGAACGTTTTCCGAATGCGGAATGCCTGAGTATTGGCAGCTCCCTTAAATTTTGCCTCGTAGCCGAAGGAGCCGCAGATGTCTATCTGCGCGATGTGCCCACGATGGAGTGGGACACCGCCGCGGCTCATGCGATCGTTAACGCTGCGGGCGGGCAGTTGCTCACCCATTCTGAACATCAGAGTTTAACTTACGCCAAACCAGACTACCGCAACGGTTCGCTGCTCACGATTGGTGATCCGAGTCTGCTGGGCAGACTCGGAGTCTAAACGTCGGAAAATCTAATGTCTCAATGTCGCATTCCGCTCGCAGATTCACGAAGTTCCAATACAGAGGAACACAGATGGAAACCGCTAGCACCTAGTATTCGACCTTCGACTTTTAGACCTTAAGAATCTTAGAACATCCTACATGTCCAACCTCTACCCAACCCACGATAAACTCGTCTCCCGAGAGGAGAAAGAAACCCGATTGGGTCAGCGGGGACAGGTGATTTGGTTCTACGGGCTGAGTGGCTCCGGCAAATCTACTATCGCCCAAGCCCTGGATCGCGAGCTCCATGACGCTGGTCGCATTACGAAGGTATTGGACGGCGACAATGTGCGCGGTGGCTTGAACGCTAACTTAGGGTTTTCCGCTGAAGATCGCGCCGAAAACATTCGTCGCGTGGCTGAGGTGGCCAAGTTATTTGCCGACGCCGGGGTCATTGTTTTGGCGAGTTTTATCACCCCGACTGCTGCCCTACGTGAACAAGCGATGAGGATAATCGGCTCTGATGATCTAACGCTCGTCTACACCAAGGCCTCCTTCGAAGCCTGCCAGCAGCGAGACCCCAAGGGACTCTATGCCAAGGTGGCGGAGGGTAAAGTGCCGCAATTCACCGGGAAGGATTCTGGATTCGAGGAACCAGTAGCCGAGGCATCTGATGTCATCATTGACACGGAAGTCCATGACTTGGCCAGCAGTGTGGCGCTGGCCAAAGCGTTGGTAGTCTTCTAGTGCCTCTCAGTTTTTGAGTATTTTGCGCCTTCCCCGTCCGCCAAAGCCTTGGCGACGGAGGAAGCATCTAGCACCTAGCATCTAGCATCTAGCACCTAGCATCTAGTTTCTAGAGACTAGAACTTAGATATCTTTACTAAACAAGGCAAGTAACTAAACATAAGACTTGACCTATGGAGCAAAGATCCCGTGTTTTTCTTGTCTCTGCGCCCTAGCGCCCCTGCGTCAAAACCGATTCTGCCTCCCAGCGATCTTCCGAACTTTAGACTTTCAGACCTAGAATCCATGTCCTCTTACGCCGTAAACCACCTGCAACACTTGGAGAGTGAAGCGATCTACATTCTCCGAGAAACAGCCGCGCAATTTGAACGTCCTGTGCTTCTTTTTAGTGGAGGGAAGGACTCCATCGTGGTGGCCCATTTGGCAAAAAAAGCCTTTTGGCCCGGTCGGATGCCATTCCCCCTGATGCATATTGATACCGGTCACAATTTCTCCGAAACGATTGCCTATCGGGATGAATTTGTGGCCGCGATTGGCGCTCGATTGGAAATCGCCAGTGTTCAAAAATCGATCGACGAGGGGCGAGTGCAGGAGGAGACGGGCACCAATGCTTCACGTAACGGTCTGCAAACCGTTACTCTCTTAGACGCGATTGAAGAGCATGGTTTCGATGCCGCGATTGGGGGGGCTCGTCGAGACGAGGAGAAAGCACGGGCCAAAGAACGTTTCTTTTCCCATCGTGACGAATTCGGCCAATGGGATCCGAAGAACCAGCGCCCTGAGCTGTGGAATCTCTTCAACGGCCGCAAAGGGCAGGGGGAGCATTTTCGAGTGTTTCCTCTCTCCAATTGGACGGAAATGGACGTCTGGCAATACATCAAAGAAGAGAAAATCGAGCTGCCGAACCTCTACTTCACCCATGAACGCGAGATCATCAATCGCAACGGGACTTTACTAGCTGTAACCGATTTCATCACTCCGCAAGACGGGGAAACGATCGAAAAACGCCAGGTGCGCTTCCGCACTGTGGGTGATGCCACCTGCACCGGTGCAGTGGAAAGTCCCGCTGAAAGTCTTGATGATGTCATCGCCGAAGTGGCCGCCGCGCGCCAAACCGAACGCGGCACCCGCGCCGATGACAAACGCAGCGAAACCGCCATGGAAGACCGCAAAAAAGCCGGTTATTTTTAACCGACCTTTTTGAGTCGAAGGTCTGAATGTCTAAGAATCTAAATGTCGTTGAATTGTGGCTACCGTCGAAAAATTCGAGGAACTTCGTGTTTGGCAACAAACTCGCGAATTGAACCTCATGGCTTATAGAGTGACCACTCCCATGAAGGACTACCCGTTCGTGGACCAAATGCGTCGCGCGGCTCTATCCACCATGAATAATACAGCGGAGGGTTTTGAGCGGAAAACGGATGCTGATTTCGCTCATTTTATAACCATCTCCAAGGGCTCGGCCGGTGAGGTTCGAAGTATGAGCTATGCTGCCGAGGACTTGAATTACCTTGAGCCGGACTCCGCCCTAAAGCTGCGAAAACTGTCCGAGGAGCTTGGTGCTGGACTCGGTTCGTTTTCAAATTATCTACGCAAAAATACAAACAAGTAAGCGCCGCCAAACTCACTCCGACCATCGCCCTTCAGACCCGTCGCAGGCGTCCCGACTTTAAGACTTTAATACTACCAAAATGAGTAACCCAAATTACGAAGACATGGAGCTTTTACGCTTCACCACTGCCGGTTCCGTTGACGACGGCAAGAGCACGCTCATCGGGCGGCTCATGTATGATACCAAGACGATCTTTGAGGATCAGCTCGAGGCCATCGAAAAGACTTCTAAACAACGAGGGGATGTGAATCTTGACTTGGCACTGCTCACCGACGGACTCCGGGCCGAGCGAGAGCAGGGGATCACGATCGACGTAGCCTACCGTTATTTCGCGACCCCTCGACGTAAGTTCATTATCGCGGATACCCCGGGGCATATTCAATACACGCGGAATATGGTGACAGGGGCGTCCACCGCGAATCTTGCCATCATTTTGATCGATGCCCGCAAAGGCGTGATCGAACAGACCTGCCGTCATTCATTCATCGCTCATTTACTCGGCATTAAACACCTCACCGTGGCAGTGAATAAGATGGATCTGGTGGATTGGTCGCAGGAGAAATTCGACGAGATTGTCGCGTCCTATAAAGCCTTCGCCAGCCGACTGTCTATTCCGGAAATCACCTTCATCCCTATTTCCGCGCTTCATGGCGACAATGTTGTCAATAAGTCTGACAACATGCCGTGGTATCTAGGCGCTCCGCTGCTCTACCACTTGGAAACCGTCTACATCGGCACCGATGTGAATCACGTGGATCCCCGTTTCCCGGTTCAGTATGTGATCCGGCCCCATTCCGATGAGTGGCATGATTTTCGCGGTTTTGCCGGACGAGTCGCAAGTGGGGTGTTTAAACCGGGCGATGACGTCACGGTATTACCCAGCGGCTTTAACGCCAAAGTGAAGGCGATCCATTCCCATGATGGCGAAATGGCGGAAGCGTTTAGTCCGCACTCCGTCGCGATCACGTTAGATCGTGAAATAGACATGAGCCGCGGAGACATGTTGGTTAAGCCTAGCAATCAACCCACGGTCGGACAGGACATCGACCTCATGTTGTGTTGGTTCTCCGAAAAGAAATCACTCCAGACCCGTAGTAAGTATCTCCTGAAGCATACCTCGAAGGAGTGCCGAGCAGTGGTGCGTGAGATCAAATATAAAGTGGACGTCAACAGCCTCCACAAAATCGAAGACATCCAAGAAATCGGCCTCAACGATATAGCTAGAGTAACGCTGAGAACCTCAGCGCCGTTGTTCTACGACTCCTACCGCAAAAACCGCATCACAGGATCTGTGATCCTGGTGGATGAGTTTTCGAATGAAACTGTAGCGGCTGGTATGATCCGCTAAGTTTCATTCAAAAACGAATCGAAGATTTACCGACGCCGAAGGCGGACACTCGAGGAGCGCAGCGAGGAGACATTTTCAAATGATCGGGCCTGAGAAAAATGGACACGGGAGTCTCTTAGAAAGAGAAACCCAAAGTGAAGAGACAAAGATATACCCCAGAATTTAAACGCGAAGCCGCCCGGCTGATGATAATGGACGGTGAGAGTGCGCCGGATGTGTCCGAGAAGTTGGGCGTGAAAACCGGGACGCTCTACAAATGGAAACGCGAGCACCTGGCCGAGTTGGATGGGTCCAGCGCACCAGGAGTGGGTGCGAGCCCCACGCAGATGGCAGCCGAAATAGATCAGCTGCGTAAACGCTTGGCGAAGGCGGAGCGGATTAACGATATCCTAAAAAAACGGTGAGCTACTTCGCCAAGGAAACCTGAGCCGCTTCGAGTATATGAAACGACATCAAAGGAGTCACGGCGTAGCAGCCATGAGTGAAGCGCTCGGAGTGTCCCGCGCCGGATACTACCGCTGGCGAGAAGCCAGGCCATCGGTGCGGCGCGAGCAGGACGAACAGATCAAGCCACAGATCAGCCAGATATGGCGTCAGTGCCCGGGGCCGTATGGTTACCGGCCGGGGCACGCCCATTTGACTGAAGAAGGCGTGGCGTGCGGTCGTGATCGCACGCTGCGCCTGATGCGGTAACTGGGCTTGGTCGGTCATCCCCAGTCCCGGTTTAAGCCCATAGGCACCGACAGTAATCATCTGTTTGGCTACCACTCCAATCTGCTGCGCAAGTTGGGTAAGCCCGATTACCGCGACCAAGTATGGGTGGCCGACACGACGTATCTACTCAGTGACTCAGGTTGGTATTACCTGGCGACGATCATGGATCTGTGCACCCGGCGCATCGTCGGTTGGAGTGTATCGGATCGTAATGACTCCAAGCTGATATGCACCGCCTTGGAAAACGCAGCCCTGACTCGCGGCGAAGTGCGAGAAGGTATCGTGCACCACAGTGACCGAGGCAGCACCTACGCCAGTGACCGCTACCAACGATTGCTGCGGCGGCTGAAAATG